>NZ_JAGYGK010000005.1:0-406406 GCF_019947395.1 Pseudomonas sp. BF-R-26
GTGTCAGGCCGCATTGAATTCGACTGACACACCGCCATCGCGGGCAAGCCCGCTCCCACAGGTTTTTGTGTGTTGCTGACTGTTCGCGATGAAGGGCAAAACCCGCTATCGTCGCCGCCATTCGAAATGAGGCGAGCATGGGCTATCTACTTTTTGTCACGCTGATCCAGGCGTTTTCCTTCAGTTTGATCGGCGAATACTTGGCCGGGCATGTCGACAGTTACTTCGCGGTGCTGGTACGGGTGCTGCTGGCGGGGCTGGTGTTCATTCCGCTGACGCGCTGGCGTCAGGTCGAGCCGGCGTTCATGCGCGGGATGTTGCTGATCGGCGCGTTGCAGTTCGGCGTGACCTACGTCTGTTTGTATTTGAGCTTCCGGGTACTGACGGTACCGGAAGTGTTGCTGTTCACCATCCTTACGCCGCTGCACGTGACCCTGATCGAAGACGCGCTGAACCGGCGCTTCAATCCTTGGGCATTGATCGCGGCATTAGTGGCGGTGGCGGGCGCGGCAGTGATTCGCTTTGACCGAATCAACCCGGATTTCTTCATGGGCTTTCTATTGCTGCAACTGGCCAACTTCACCTACGCCGCCGGGCAGGTGCTCTACAAACATCTGGTGGCCCGTCATCCGAGTGATCTGCCGCATTACCGGCGTTTCGGCTACTTCTACCTGGGCGCCTTGGCGGTGGCATTGCCGGCGTTTCTGCTGTTCGGCAAACAGAACTTCCTGCCCGAAGCGCCGCTGCAATGGGGCGTGCTGCTGTTCCTCGGCCTGGTCTCGACTGCATTGGGGTTGTACTGGTGGAACAAGGGCGCGTGCCTGGTGAACGGCGGGACGCTGGCGGTGATGAACAATTTGCATGTGCCGGTGGGGTTGCTGATCAACTTGCTGATCTGGAATCAGCATGAAGAGTTGGGGCGGTTGTTGTTTGGTGGGTCGGTGATTTTGATGGCGGTGTGGATTAGTCGGTTGGGTGTACGCAAACTTGTGGCTATCCACTGAACCCTGTGGGAGCGGGCTTGCCCGCGATAGCATTGTGTCAGGCAATATTAATATCGACTGACATGACCTCATCGCGGGCAAGCCAGCTCCCACAGGTTAGAGGCGGTGCTACATGATGTGTTTTTCGGGTTCGGGAATGTGGCTTGCGCCGAGCACCGCCGGGAGCAACCCCGACCGCAGATCACCACCGCTCGGCTGCTGATAAAGGCTCAAACCAAACTCCGGCAGCACCGCCAGCAGGTAATCGAAAATATCCCCCTGAATCCGCTCGTAATCAGTCCACGCGGTGGTGCGGGTGAAGCAGTAAATTTCCAGCGGGATACCTTGAGCGGTGGTCTGCATCTGGCGAACCATGCAGGTCATGTTCGGCTGAATCTCCGGGTGACTCTTCAGATACGCCAGCGCATAGGCGCGGAAGGTGCCGATGTTGGTCATCCGTCGACGATTGGCCGCCATCGCCGCGACGTTGCCCTGAGCTTCGTTCCAGGCCTTGAGCTCGGCTGTCTTGCGGCTCATGTAGTCGGTCAGCAGATGCACCTGGGACAGCTTCAGCTCTTCGTCATCGCGAATAAACCGCACGCCGCTGGCGTCGATGAACAGGCTGCGCTTGATCCGGCGCCCACCGGACTGCTGCATGCCGCGCCAGTTTTTGAACGACTCGGACATCAGGCGCCAGGTTGGGATCGACACAATCGTCTTGTCGAAATTCTGCACTTTGACCGTGTGCAAGGTGATGTCCACCACGTCACCGTCGGCACCGACTTGCGGCATCTCGATCCAGTCGCCGACCCGCAGCATGTCGTTGCTGGTCAGTTGCACACTGGCGACGAACGACAGCAGGGTGTCTTTGTAGACCAACAGAATCACCGCCGACATGGCGCCCAGACCCGACAGCAGCAACAGCGGCGAACGGTCGATCAACGTGGCGACGATGATGATCGCGCCAAACACGAACAGCACCATTTTCGCCAGTTGCACGTAGCCTTTGATCGAGCGGGTGCGGGCGTGTTCGGTGCGGGCATAGATGTCCAGCAGGGCATTGAGCAATGCGCTGACGGCCAGTACCAGGAACAGAATGGTGAACGCCAGCGCCACGTTGCCGAGGAAGTTCAGGCTGGTCTTGCCCAACTCCGGCACCAGGTGCAGGCCGAACTGGATCACCAGCGATGGCGTCATTTGCGCCAGGCGATGAAACACTTTGTTGTGGCGAAAATCGTTGACCCAGTGCAACGCCGGCTGGCGGCCGAGCATTTTGGTCGCATGAAGAATCAGGTAACGCGCCACTCGTCCGAGCACTAGCGCCACCACCAACAGCAACATCAGCGCGAGCGTGGAATGCAGGAGCGGGTGCTGATCGAGAGCACCCCAGAGGTCTTGGGCGTTGAGCCAGAGCTGTTTGATATCCATGGGTGAAAACGGTTCTTCTGTAGGACGCGACGGGGCGATTAGAGCATTTAAGACGTTCCGGATGACGTTTTGAGACAAAACAGGCAACAAAAAAACCATTGTTTAGCGCCGTTTGTATAAAGAAACTCGGCCTTCGCGCTCGAAACCGTTACCCTATGCAGCTGTTTTTTTGTATTTCTTCGAGGTAGCACCCGTGTTTTCCCAATTCGCCCTGCACGAACGCCTGCTCAAAGCCGTGGCCGAGCTTAAATTTGTCGAGCCAACGCCTGTGCAAGCAGCGGCTATTCCGCTGGCGCTGCAAGGGCGTGACCTGCGGGTGACAGCGCAAACCGGCAGCGGCAAAACCGCCGCCTTCGTTTTGCCGATCCTCAACCGCTTGATCGGCCCGGCCAAAGTCCGCGTCAGCATCAAGACCCTGATCCTGCTGCCGACCCGCGAGCTGGCCCAGCAGACCATCAAGGAAGTCGAGCGCTTCGCTCAGTTCACCTTCATCAAGTCCGGCCTGATCACCGGCGGTGAAGACTTCAAGGTCCAGGCCGCCATGCTGCGCAAAGTGCCGGACATCCTGATCGGTACGCCGGGTCGGATGATCGAGCAACTGAACGCCGGCAACCTCGACCTCAAAGAAGTCGAAGTGCTGGTGCTCGACGAAGCCGACCGCATGCTCGACATGGGCTTTGCCGAAGACGTACAGCGTCTGGTGGAAGAGTGCACCAACCGTCAGCAGACCATGCTGTTCTCCGCCACCACCGGCGGTTCGGGCCTGCGCGAGATGGTCGCCAAGGTCCTGAACAACCCTGAGCACTTGCAGCTCAACGCAGTCAGCCAGTTGAACGAAACCACCCGTCAGCAAATCATTACCGCTGACCACAACCAGCACAAAGAACAGATCGTGAACTGGCTGCTGGCCAACGAGACCTACCAGAAGGCCATCGTGTTCACCAACACCCGGGCCATGGCCGACCGTATCTACGGCCGCCTGGTGGCGCAGGAATACAAAGCATTCGTGCTGCACGGCGAGAAGGACCAGAAAGACCGCAAACTGGCCATCGACCGTCTGAAGCAGGGCGGGGTGAAAATCCTCGTCGCCACCGACGTCGCTGCCCGTGGCTTGGACGTGGACGGCCTGGACCTGGTGATCAACTTCGACATGCCGCGCAGCGGCGACGAATACGTTCACCGCATCGGTCGCACCGGTCGCGCCGGCAACGATGGTCTGGCCATCTCGCTGATCTGCCATGGCGACTGGAACCTGATGTCGAGCATCGAGCGCTACCTCAAGCAGAGCTTCGAGCGCCGCACCATCAAGGAAGTCAAAGGCACCTATGGCGGACCGAAAAAGGTCAAGGCCTCGGGCAAAGCCGTTGGCGTGAAGAAGAAAAAAGTCGACGCCAAAGGCGACAAGAAGAAAACCGGCGCCAAGGCCCCGACCAAGCGCAAGATCGCCAACCGCCCGAAGACCGACGCCCTGTCGCTGGTCAGCAAGGACGGCATGGCCCCGCTCAAGCGCCGCAAGCCGGAAGCGCCGGCTGCTGAATAAAGCGCGGTAGCGAACCAATAAAAACCCGGACAGTGTCCGGGTTTTTTATTACCTAAAAAGATCGCAGCCTTCGGCAGCTCCTACACAGGTTTAAGCGTGCACCTGAGCTGCCGAAGGCTGCGATCTTTTGATCTTGCCGTTTAACTCTCGGCTTTCTTCTCCGCCGACTGCAACTCCTTGAGACGCTGATCAATCAACTGGCACTTGTCCGGCAGATCCTTGCTGGCCGTCTCCAGGTCCATCTTCTGCAACTCATCGTTGATCTCCTTGGCCTTTGCCGGGTTCTGCTCAGTGATCTTGGCGACTTCCTTGGCCAATTGTTCGCGCTTGGCGGTGGCTACCTCGGGAGGGCAGGCCCAAACGGGGAGAGCGCAGGCGAGGGTGGCGGCGAGAGTCAGTTTCAGCAGGGTGGTTTTCATGAGTGAGCCTCATTTATTAATGTCACGGCGTTATTGAGTGGAGGGTTTTTCCATTGGGAAAGTTCAGACCATGAGCCAAAACCCGCGCGCTAGAGCGTCCACTCAAAAACATCTTGAACGGCTTGTTGACGTCAGAATGATGGCAACTTAATATCTAGCCATCATATTGATATCACTTCGCCGTTTCGAGGGACCGAACAGACCATCCGCACGCTGATGCAATGGTCGTTTACGCCACGCTTTGGACCTTCTGACCCAAGCGCGCATTTATCCCCTTATGACGTATTCGCTCTGCAAGCGCCTCCAGCATTTGCCGTGTCGGGACGGCTGTGTCTGTGAATTGCTCATTCCATTCTTGCCGATCGAAACGAGACCTTTTGACATGGACGTTCGCCACTACGCCTTCCTCGCTGGCCAGCCCTCTGCTGCGGTAAAAAACCGTGAGCACTTCTGGGGCATGCCCAAACGCGGCTTGGCCTTCCTGTTGGCCAACGTCATGTTCTGGCAACCGATGTGGGCGCAGGCCGACGGAATTGTGGTGGCCTCGCCAGGCACCAGCCTTGGGCAGGCAGGCAACGGTGTACCGATTATCCAGATCGCCACGCCCAACGGCAGCGGTCTGTCGCATAACCAGTTTCACGATTACAACGTCGGCACCCAGGGCGTGATCCTCAACAACGTCGCTAACCAGACCGGCGCGACGCAATTGGGCGGGATCATTATCGGCAACCCGAACCTGACCAATCGGGTCGCGGCACAAACCATCCTCAACGAAGTGGTCGGCGGCAGCCCCAGCCAGTTGCGCGGTTACACCGAAGTGGCGGGGCAGTCGGCGCGGGTCATCGTCGCCAACCCCTACGGCATCAGCTGCAACGGCTGTGGCTTCATCAACACCCCGCGCGTGACCCTGACCACCGGCAAACCGGTGCTCGACAACGGTCGGCTGGATCGCTTCCAGGTCGATCAGGGCAGCATTGCCATCGACGGTGCCGGGCTGAATGCCAACAACGTCGACCGCTTCGAAATCATTACTCGCAGCGCCAAGATCAACGCCGAGATTCAGGCCAGGAACCTGACCATCATCACTGGTCGTAACGACGTCAACGCTGACAGCCTCAACGCCACCGCCCGCGCCGATGACGGCAGTGCTAAACCGCAACTGGCCATCGACTCCTCGGCCTTCGGCGGCATGTACGCCGGGGCGATCAAACTGGTGGGCACCGAAGCCGGGGTCGGGGTGAAACTCGACGGCAAACTGATCGCCAGCGGCGGCGATATCCAGCTCGATGCCAATGGCCACTTGAGCCTGGTCGACACCTCCGCCACGAGCGGTGCAGTCAATGTCAAAGCCGCCAGCCTCGATGCGCGCGGCCCGGTCTACGCCGGCACCGCCGTCAACGTGCAAACCCAAGGCAACCTGACCAATCAGCAAACCCTCGCGGCCCGGGACAACATCACCCTGAGCGCCGGCGGTCAGCTGACCAACAACGGCGTCATCGAGGCCGGGGTTAATGCCGACACTAGCCGCAACGCCACGGGCGATGTGAGCCTGAGCGCGCAGAACCTCAACAACACCGGCAAGAGTGTGGCGGCCAGCCGTAATCTGACGGTTAATACGAGCCAGACCCTGAGCAATCAGAATGGCACGCTGAGCGCCGGGCAAGCCGCCAACATCGCCGCCGGGACCCTGGACAACCAGAATAACGGGCAGGTGCTGAGCAGCGGTGCGCTCAATGTCACGGCCAATCAGGTCCTCAACACCAACGGGGTGATCAACAGCACGGGTGCTTTGACGGGCACGATCGGTCAGCTGAACAACAGCAACGGTGAGTTGACCAGCCTGGCTAATGCAACCCTGAACATGACCTCCCTGGATAACGTCGCGGGTCTGGTGATGGCCGGACGTTTGCTGGATATCACCGCCAGTGGCGCGATCAACAATGTCGGCGGCACTCTCGGTGGGAAAAATGCTCTGACCGTCCGGGCACAAAACCTCGATAACAGCCAACAAGGTGAGCTGAGTAGTGAAGGTCAACTGACCACCCGGGTTAGTGGCCTGCTGAACAATCAAAATAAAGGGCTGATCCAGGCCAACGGCGCGATGGATGTGCAGGCCACACGCCTGGACAACCGTGAAGGCAAGATCTCCGGCCTCAACACGCTAACAGTCAGCAGCAACAACGCAGACAACCGCAACGGCGTGATTCGTGCCGATCAGGCGTTGAAGCTGCTGGTCACCGAGCTGGATAACAGCGCCAAAGGACGCCTCGAAAGCAAGGCTGCACTGACCTTTGACGGCAACAAACTGGACAACCGTAACGATGGTCTGCTGACGGCCAGCGGCCTGATCAGCCTCAAGGCCAAGGAGGTTGCCAACGACGCCGGCCGGATCTCCGGCAAGGACGACGTCGAGGCGAACATCGACGTCCTCAGTCAGCAGGCTGGCGAACTGGTTGCCGAGGGCAATCTGAAGCTGACCGGCAAGACGCTGGACAACCGTAAAGACGGCCTGGTCGCGTCGCTCAAATCGCTGACGGTCAACGTCGATCAGATCGACAACCGTGGCGGTTCACTGTCCAGCCAGACCGACCTGCACATCAACGGTGCGAGCCTGGACAACAGCGACAGCGGCAAAGTGCTGACTGACACGACCCTGGCACTGAAGGTCGATCAGATCATCAACCAGACCGCAGGCCTGATCTTCAGCAAAGGCGCGAGCACGCTCAACGGCATCGGGCTTAACAACGTCGCAGGCAAAATTGTCAGCCAGAATAGCTTGGTGTTGACCTTCGACGACGTCATGGACAACCAGCAAGGCCTGATCAGCAGTGAAGGGACGCTGAGGCTCACGGCCGACTCTCTGGACAACCGACTGGGCAAACTGTCCAGCCTCGAAGGTATGGAGCTCACCACGACGGCTGCGCTGCAAAACCAGGACGGATTGATCGCCTCGCAAAAAGGCCTGACGCTGGTCAGCGGCAGCCTCGACAACAGCGATAAGGGTGTGATCAGTGCCAAGGCTGCATCCACCGTCACCACTGGCGAGTTCAACAACAGCAAAGGCGGCAGTCTGGCAACTGACGGCACCCTGGATCTAACGGCCAAACACCTGGATAACTCGGCCGGCCAGATCGGCAGTCAGCAACAGTTGAACGTCTCGGTCACCAGCCTGGATCAAGACGGCGGCGAGCTGTTCAGCAACAGCGACCTGACCCTCGACCTGAACAACGGCCTGCTGAACAACCAACGCGGCAACATCCATACACCGGGTTTGTTGCTGTTGAAAAACCTCAATGAGGTGAACAACAGCGGTGGTGAAATCTCCGGTGCCAAGGCCTACAACCTCACAGCGCAAAGCCTGAGCAACGATGGCGGCAAGCTGCTGAGCAACGAGAAACTCACGCTGGTTATCGACCGTGCACTGAGCAACGTCAAAGGTCTGATCGCCTCTGCCGGCCTCGACAGTCGCAGTGCCAGCCTGAACAACGCCAGTGGTGAAATCCGTGGTCGCGGCGAAGTGGATCTGACGGTCACCGACGCTTTCGATAACCAGGCCGGCGTGGTCATTGCCGATGACGGGCTGACTGTAAAAGCCGCCAGCCTCGATAACCGCCAGGAGGGTTTGGTAGGGGCCACAAAAGCGCTGAAGCTGACCGTCGATGACATCGATAACCGTAACGGCGAACTGTCGAGCAAGGCTGATGTGACACTGATCGGCCAACAACTCGACAATAGCGACGCCGGTTACATCCTGGCTGGTGGCAACCTTGCACTGACCGTAGACAAGGTCATCAACCGCAACAAAGGGCTGCTGTCCGGCGACACCGGGTTGACGCTGACCGGGAAAACCCTGGAAAACAGCGGACGCCTGACCACGCTGAACAACCTCACGGTGAACCTCACTTCGGATCTGGACAACAATCAGGGCAGCCTCGTCAGCGAGGGCGAATTGGCGATCGATGCCCAGAGCCTGAGCAACAACGGCGGCACGATTTCCAGCGCCAAGGCGCTCACAATCGATAGCAAAGGCGCGGTCAGCAACCAGGGCGGCAAACTGCTGACCGACACCACACTGACCCTCACTAGCACCAGTCTGGATAACCAGCAAAAAGGTGCGATCAGCAGCAAAGGTGGAATGAGCATCACCACCGGCGCGCTCAATAACAGCCAGGCCAGTATTTACGCGGGCGACAATCTGGAGCTGAGCGCCGGCCAGGTCACCAACACCGGCGGCAGCATCGGCGCGGCCACCTCCTTGGTTGCCAGCGTCAGTGGCCTCGATCAGCAAGGCGGCAAACTGTTCAGCAAGGGCACCTTGAGCCTGGACGTGAACGGCGGCGCTCTGAACAACGAGGATGGCTTCATCAGCGCACCGGGCCAACTCCTGCTGAAAAACCTTGCCGGCGTGAACAACCGAAACGGTGAAATCTCCAGCGAGGAAGCCTTCGACCTGGTCGCCAAACAACTGGATAACAGCGACGGTCGACTGCTCAGCAACCAGAAACTTACCCTGCAAATCGACAACGCGCTGACCTCGGTAAAAGGCAAAATCGCCGCCGCAGCATTGCAAGTCCGCGCCGCCAGTCTGGATAACAGCGTCGGCACAATACTCAGCGATGGCGATCTGCAAGTGACCGTCGACGGTCTACTGACCAACCAGAACAAAGGCCTGATCAAAGCGGCCGGACAACTCACCCTCAACAGCAACGGTCTGGATAACCAGGGCGGTACGCTGCTGGGTGGCACTGGTCTGAGCATCGATCTGGGTGCAGCACCTGCCGACCTGAATAACCAGAACGGCCTGATCAACACCAAGGGCGTGTTGAGCATTGCGCACCTGCGTGACCTGAATAACCAGCAAGGCGAAATCTCCAGCGTCCACAGCTTCAGCCTGACCGGCAACACGCTGGATAACCGCGGCGGCGACTTGATCAGCAATGATCAATTGACCCTCAACGCCACCCGCCTGAATAACCAGGGAGGCCTGATTTCCGGTTGGAACAAACTCACCGTTGCCGGCGGTAGCCTCGATAACAGCCAGGAAGGCACGCTCTCCAGCCTGCTCGGCAATCTGAACATCGACCTCAGCGGTGCGCTGATCAACAACGCCAAGGGCGGCCTGGCCGGCAAAGGCGATGTGACCATCACGGCCGCCAGTCTCGACAACAGCAACGGCATCGTGACCAGTGGCGGCAAGCAGACGCTGACGATGACTCAAGGTGCGATCAACAACACCTCGGGTGGCTTGATCGAAAGCAGCGGCACACTGGATATCAGCGCGGTCTCCTTGAACAACGCGTCGGGGAACGTCACCGCGAACAAAGCGCTGACCTTCACCGGTACGAGCCTGGATAACAGCAACGGCAGCCTGGTCGGCGAAGACAGCATCACCCTCGATCTACTTGGTGCGCTGACCAACATCAAAGGCGAGCTGGGTAGTACGGGGCCGCTGGTGATCAAGCGTTCCAGCAGCATCGATAACCAGGGCGGCCAGCTACTCAGTCAAGGTTTGTTGAGCCTGTTGACTGGAAACCTGAATAACAGCCAGGAGGGCACCGTGGCTGCCAACGGGCAGCTCGACCTCACCGCCACCGGCAGTGTTCGCAACGATGCCGACGGCCTGATCTCCAGTCGCGACGCAGGCATCAACCTCAAAGCCGCGTCCCTCAACAATGCCGGCGGCGCGCTGCAAAGCCTGGGCGCATTGACCCTGGACGTGAAGGGCGGCGCCATCGACAACCAGGGCGGCAAGGTCATCGCCCAGAACGGTGAACTGAACATCACCGCCGCCAGCCTCGACAGCCGCGCCGGTGTGCTATCGAGCCTCAAAGGTTTGCTGCAGACCCGCCTGACGGGCGTTTTGCGCAATGGCCAAGGCGGCAAGATCGAAGGCAACCGCCTCGACCTTCAGGCCTTGGGCGGAATCTACAGTGACGGCGGACGCATCGCCGCCAACACCGGCGACATTTTGCTTAACGCTGGCGACGCCGCTATCGATAACAGCAACGGCGGAATTTACGCCAAAGGCCAGGTCAAGGTTATTGGCGGTTCGCTGAACAACAACGCCGGCAAGATCAGCGGCGATGGTATCGACGTCGTTCTCGATAGCAATCTCACCAACCGCGGTGGATTGATCGAAAGCGCCGGCACCCTCGCAGTGCGTGCCGCCAGCGTCGATAACCAGTCGGGCAAACTGCGTGCGTTGGGTGTCGGTGGGAAAACCAACTTCCAGATCGGCAGCCTGTTCGATAACCGCAATGGTCTGGTGGAAACGGCCAACACTGACCTGACCCTCGCGACGCCAAGCTTCCTGAACGCGGGCGGCACCGTGACTCATGTGGGCGTGGGTGAGTTCGATATCTCGACGGCCAACGTCATGAATGCCGGCGGTTCGCTGGTGACGCGTGGCGGGCTGACGCTGAATGCCGATAGCTGGACTAACAGCAGTGTGATTCAGGCGGGGCGGTTGACGGTCAACGTCAATAACCTGGTACAAACCGCAAGCGGCCAGTTGCTGGGCTCCGACAGTTTCATCGGCAGCGGGGTCAATTGGTCCAACGAAGGCCTGCTGGCCAGTAGCGGTACTTTCAGCCTCGACTTGAGCGGAGCATACGGCGGAAACGGGCGGGTCAGCAGTGTCAGGAATTTGGGGCTTACAGCCTCTCAGATTGACTTGACCGCTGCGGCCAGTATCACCGGCGCTTCGGCTTCTACGGTTACCAGTCGTGGCAGTCTGAACAACTTTGGTCGAATCACTTCGGCTGACAGTCTGACTGTCAATGCCGCCTCGCTGACCAACAACGGCACCCTCGGTGGTGCCGGCAATTTGCGCATCAGCAGCAACTCATTGCTCAACCAGAACGGGCTGATTTTCAGCGGTGGCGACATGGTCTTGCGCGTGGGGACGCTCACCAACCGCTACGCGGACATCTATAGCCTGGGCAACATCAGCATCGCCCGGGATGACAGCAATGGCTGGAGTTCATCGATCAACAACATCTCGGCGACCATCGAAAGTGTCGGCGATATGACTCTGGCGGCCGATCATATCGAGAACCGCAAGGATGTGTTTCAGGTAACCGGTGGCGGGCTGGTTTCGGGTGCAATTGGGCTGCAGTGCTACTCATGTTCATCGTTTGATGGCTTTGAGCCTCATTTCCCTGGATATCTGGTTTGGGTGGAAAACTACCAATCTCAGATCATTCAGGACTCGGCATCTGCCAGTTTGACAGCAGGTCGAAACTTTACTGGTAACGGTCGAGAGCTACTGAATAACGCCTCCACTATCAGTGCAGGAAGCGACTTGTCGTTAAATCTGCAGAACTTCACTAACCAGGGGGCGGCGGTTGGCGATTACAGCATAAGACGCTCGCTTGGTGGGGCGAAGGATTCCTTGCATCAGTGGCTGGCGATCATGGATTACAACGCTGCCAATGACCCGTCTTATGATCCGGGTCCCTCCGGGTATAGGGATGGACGTTTGTTCAGTCCAAACTTGCGTGTATGGAACAGCGAAGGCGTTGAGTCTCTCGAGCGCATAGGGGGGCGTTCCAGTGGTGGTGAGGCGATTCGTTACATTAGGTTTGGGTCAATATGGGTGGAATATGACGGGAAATACGAGTTTACACGTCCACATTACAGTGATGGCGTCCGCACCGAAGCCCCTGACTTTGTCAAAAACGCCGCCTTCTCTGAAAACACCATTACCTACAGCAGCCCGTCGTCGTACGCCAATGCTGTCGTTCAGGCCGGTGGCAAGGTTTACATCAACGCGACTCAGAACCTGACAAACAGTGTGGTTCGTGACGGTGTAGCCGCGGGTGCCGGCGCCTCTCGTCTGGGATCTACACAACTCGCCGGTCAAGTGACCCCGACCGTCATCAGCATTAATTCCCAGCTGCCACCGGACCTGGCCCAACAACAGGTCAACCCGCTGACGCTACCCGGTTTCACCCTGCCAACGGGAGACAACGGCCTGTTCCGCCTTAGCGGTAAAGGCGGCACCGAGCAAACGATGGTACCCGGACAGAGCTGGACTATTGGTTCCGTCACGGCCGCTACCACCCAGCGTTCGGACGGCATGCCTGTCAGGCAAGCCACCGAGTTCCAGTTCGACAAGAACGACCCGGTCTCGGTCAAAAAACGCGAGCTGGCCCTGGCCAGTCGCCCGTCGGTGAATCTCAACGACAAGACCGCGCAGGTCAACGTCAATGCCGCCGCCGGTGACGGTCCGATCGGTGTGCTGTTGCCCGGGAGCCCGTCCTTCAACGTGCCGCGTGTGCAGGGTCTGCCTGACACCAGCGTGCGCTCCAACCCGCACAAGTACCTGATCGAAACCAACCCGGTACTGACCAACCTCAAGCAATTCATGAGTTCGGACTACCTGCTGGCGAACCTCGGCTACAACCCGGACACCAGCGCCAAACGCCTGGGCGATGGTTTGTTCGAGCAACGTCTAATCCAGCAGTCGATCGTCGCACGGACCGGCCAACGCTTCATCGACGGCCAGACCTCTGACGAAGCAATGTTCAAGTACCTGATGAACAACGCCATCGCCAGCAAGGACCAGTTGAACCTGTCCATGGGCGTGACGCTGACCTCCCAACAAGTGGCGGCGCTGACCCACGACATCGTCTGGCTCGAAGAGCACGTAGTGAATGGTGAAAAAGTTCTGGTGCCGGTGCTCTATCTGGCCCAGGCCAACAACCGTCTGGCACCCAACGGCGCGTTGATCCAGGGCGGTGACGTGACCCTGATCGCCGGCCAGGATCTGAACAACGCCGGCACCCTGCGCGCCACTAACAACCTTTCCGCCGAGGCCGGCAACGACCTCACCAACACCGGCTTGATCGAGGCAGGTGATCGCCTGACGCTGAAGGCGGGCAACAACATCGTCAACAAATCGGGCGGGATTATCTCGGGTCGTGACGTGACTCTTACGGCGACCAATGGCGATGTGATCAACCAGCGTGATGTGACCGGTGTTGATGTCCGTCGGGGTGGAAGTCTGCAGCATCGCGACTACCTGGACAATGCGGCGCGAATCGAGGCGGCTAACGATCTGAGTATCGATGCGGGTCGTGACATCAACAACATTGGTGGTGTGTTGCAGAGTGGGCGTGATCTCGAACTTGATGCGGGCCGAGACGTCAACATCACCTCGGTCCAGGATCGCAGCACCAACGCGCGTGGCAGCCATTTCCTCAACCAGACCATTACCCAGCATGCTGCTGAGGTGACGTCTGGGCGGGATCTTACCATCCGTGCCGACCGCGACATCACCGCCATCGCCAGTCGATTGGATGCCAAACTCGATGTTGAATTGAGCGCGGGTAATGACATTCTCCTGGCCTCTGCAGCCAATGAGAGCGATTACGTGTCTCGCAGCAAGAAAAGGGCACAGGAGAGCCACAGCATCAGCCAACAGGCCACAGTGCTGAATTCAGGGCGGGATATTGCGATTTATGCAGGCAATGATTTGGGCATTATTGCCAGCCGAATCAAGGCTCAAGAGGACATCAGTCTCGGTGCCGAGCAGGACATCATTGTCGCTTCGGCCAAAGATGAAAGCTCTTCTTACTACTACAAGAAGAAAAACGGTTCCTTCGGGCGCAGTAAAACCACTCAGCGCGAGAGCTACGACAGCACTAACGTCGCTTCGGTCATCGACGCAGGCCAGGATCTGACCGTCAACACCAGAAAAGACGAAGACGGCAGTGTCAGTCTCAATGGAGGGCGCAATGTCACTATCATCGGCAGTCAACTGAAGGCCGGTGATGATTTGGTAGTGGGTGCCACGAATGACGTCTCGATACTTTCAGGTATCGAAGAAAGCGGTTCCTACAACAAAAAAACCAAAACAGGGTTGTTCGGGATGTCGTCGAGCGGCAGCAGCCAGCTCAAGACCAACGTTACCCAAGTTGGTAGCGAACTCACTGCCGGTAATGATGCAGTCATCATTGGTGGCCGTGATGTGAATTTGAATGCCAGTGTCATCAACGCCGACAACAATGCAGAGCTGCACGCTGGACTGTTGGATGAAACCGGTGACATCAATCTCTCATCCGCTGACAACGAAGCCTACAGCCGTGCCGAAGAGTTCAAGAAAAAGCTTGGCTTGTCGCTCAAAGACACTGTCGGTCTGTTCGCGGGCACACCGGGCGCCGGCGCCGACATCACGTTGAATGCTTCCCACAAAGGAGGGCGTGAAGTTGTCAGCGTCACCAGTGTCGGCAGTCAGATCAATGCCGGCAATGACGCTATTTTGAAAGCCACTCGGGATATCAACATCATCGGCAGCGGCATCAACGCCGGTCACGACGCGAACATTGATGCGGGCCGAGATGTGAACGTAGTGGCGAGTACCGATCAGCAGCGCAGCAGCAGTTGGGAAACTGATAAGAGCTACGGCATCAAGCAAACGATCGATAACAATGGGTTCAGCACGTTTGTTGGTAATGAAACTATCAAGCACGGGGTTGACAGCAGCGGTCACACCGCAGCAGGTAGCTCGATCTCTGCGGGGCAAAACCTGAAGGTCAACGCTGGTCGCGACGTTAATCTGCAGGGCTCGGACTTGCAGTCGGGTATCGATCTGAAGTTGAAAGCCGAACGCGACATCAATATCGACGCCGCAGAGCAGGCCAGTGCAATCACTACTTGGGACAGCGTGAAGCGTAACGGCACCACAACCACTGTTGCCTACAACATCGGTAATACGATCGATGGTCTCAAAGGCACTGGTAAAGGTGAGGATGGGGTCAGCCAAGCGTCGAGCGTGTTGAAGGCGGTCGATACCCTCGGTCAGTTTTTCAGCGGGCCGAGTTTTGATGGACACGCGGGCGCTTCGAGTACCAGCCAGACCCGGACGCAGACATCTGTTACCAATCGCCCTTCGACTCTTTCGGCAGCCAATGACATCAGTCTGGAAGCCGGTAATAACGTCAGCGTGCACGGGAGTCAGTTGGATTCCGGACGCAACATCAATATCACGGGTCGCAACATCACGCTCGATGTCGCCCATGGTACTGAAGGCAGTGACGGAAATCAGACCCAGAGCAAGGGCGGCCTCAAGGGTGGCACAACCGGTGGTTTCAAGCTTGGGGTCGGTATCAGTAATGCCGGAAGCCAGGATGGGTCGACTCAGGGCAACTCCACACCAACACAGCTTAATGCTGGCGGCAGCATAAACCTGGATGCCAAAAACGATCTGACGCTGATCGGCACCCAAGCCATCGCTGAGCGTGATATCAAGCTCAAGGCAGGCAACGACCTGAATATTCTGTCGGCGCAAAATGCATCGAGCAGTGAAAACAGTCGTCGCAGTTGGGGCGCTGAAGGGGGGGTGATTGCCGGACAGGACGGGTTCGGCTTCTACGGCTCCGTTAACGCCGGTCTGGGTGACCTCGAACGACAGGGTGTTCAGCAGCAGCAAGCCTACCTGTACGCGGGTAATAGCCTGAACTTCGAAAGCGGTCGTGATACCACCATTGCCGGCGCCACCTTACGCGGTGACGAAGTGATTGGTGATGTCGGTCGCAACCTCACCGTCACCTCTGTGCCCAACACCGGAAAGGTCGAGGGTAAAGAGTTCGATGCCAGCCTCACCGTGGCCGTCAGCTTCGGTGTAACGGCCAGCGGCTCCTTGGGTTACGGCCAAACCAATGGCAAAACTAACTGGGTCGAAAACCAGACCGTCATCAGCGGCAAAAGCAAAGTCGATATCCGTACCGAAAACCATACCCAACTGGACGGTGCGGTGATCTCTGCCGACAACGGCAATCTGAAACTGGACACCGATACCCTGGGCTACCGCAACATCACCGGCAAGGACAACGAACACGGTTACTACCTCAATGTCAGCGGCAGCTACAGTGGCGGGGGCGGCTCTCAGGCCGACAAACCGAACAAGGGTATGGAAGGGCCGGAAAAAAGCAGCTGGGCGGTGGAAGGTTACAACTACACCAAGGATCGCGAGCAGACACTGAATGCCACGGTCGGCGCGGGTGAGATTGTCGTTCGCCATGACAAGGTGACTGGTCAGGACTCCACGGCAGGTCTTAACCGTGATGTAAACAAAGCATACGAGGTGACTCGCGATGACGAGCACCGAACGGATCTGTACGTAAGCAGCACTTCGCTCGCAGCTGTCATGGATCCTGAAAAGACATACGATCAGTGGGTGAAAAGTGTTGAGACGTACGGTGAGAACAGCATTGAGTCGCTGAACAAGCTGGTGGATCTCATGTTTGCCACCGATGCCTACAGAAGAGGCTATGGCGTCGGTATGGCTGATTTTATGGCTAATTATGTTCTCGCCGATCGCGCTGCTACTCGAGTGTTTCTGAAACTATTGCGTGAGGAATCCACACGAAAAGAAGCAGTCAAAGCCTCGGTCGAGAAGATAATGAACGGGGTTTCAACCCCAGAATCACAAGCGCTCGCTGCACGTATTGCCGAAATCGCAGCGACTAATCCTGAGTTAGCAATGGGCTTGTTGAATTATCTTGAGCGCTTGCAAACTACCCACCCTGAACGATCGAACTTTTTGCCTCTGGTTATGGCCGGCGGTGCTCTGGCCGCCTTAGGGGCGGCGTTGCTGACGGTTGCGAACTCACCGCAGAACCAGGAAAACATGCGCAATGCAGTGAATGCGCTGCTTGAGTCGATGAAAGACACTGGTCTGCAATCTTACGAGCGTCTCAAATTGGCCACCGAGTTGTGGGAAAGCATTCTCGGCACGGCATTTCCGATACACCTGCTCGACCCTAAATATGGGACGTTGATCAATCCAATAGAGGACACTGACGTTCAGCATCCGGTGAGTGCCGGTGGATTTACCATCCAGCCTTCATCGCCAAGCAATACCGGGGGAAGCACGATCGAAGACGGCGGAGGGTGGAGTACTACTTCCCCCGCGGTGGATCCGAACCTGTCGCCGGGCAATATGTTCAGTAGCCCGGTTGACTACGATCATATTATCGGCGCCGATTATAATAAGGATGACAAACCAACTGGTGCTCATACATTGTTGAACGGGGATGTGAGAATTGTGCCGGGGACACAGTCGGCACCGGATCCATCCGGTGTCTACGAGGCAACTGTACAGGTACCGGATCGAAACAATCCTGGTCAGTGGATCACCAAGCCAGCTAATGATGAGGTGAATACAATGTTCCCCGCCTCATGGGATAAGGCGCGACTCATCTACGAAGTTGATGCTGCGTGGAATAGTCCCAGAAAAGTAGTCACAGGTACGAAATGGCGCTCGGTAACTCCATCTGGAGTTACCGTTCAGGGATACACTTATCCAAGAACAACGGTTTACCCTATCTACAGACCTTAAACATTGAGGGCACCAATGGAACTAAAGTTTTATCACTCCTCAGGGGGAACCTACCCCAATGTGGGGGAGGTTTTCCATGACGTAGCCGAGGTATCTTCTGAACAGGAGGATGCGCAACGTTACGACCTTTATGTCTGCAGTGTGCTGGGGGCAATCGCTCAAACTCCGAAAAATTGTGATCGATTGCTGGGATATCTCACCTCAATCGAAGAGGGGACTGAGGAGTCAATCAGTGCAGGGGGAAATGATGTTCTATTGAACATGAGTGCTTCGGGTGTACAGGTCGATATTCTGGTCAATGACGACTGGATCGGACAACCGGAGAGCAAGTTTACCTTGCAGGAATGGCGCAAGATCCTTGAGCAATGGAAGTACCTTCTGGAGCTGCCTAAAGGTTCAGATGAGGTCGTTACGGTGAAATTACCGTAGGAAAAATTGGCGCGAAAGGGTGTCCCGTCGGGAGTAAGGGCGCGCAGAGGACTTGTTTAGTCGTACACGCAATTTAAAACGGGCGACCCATAGGTCGCCCGTTTTTTCATTTCCTCTGTCAACTCCGCCATCGCCACAGTCACCATGCCAAGAAATGCCTAATCAAAAGGCAAGCGCAACACCCCCTACCGCTCATCGACCCCCACCCCCAAACGGATCCATTCATTGACGCCAGAATAATGGCCATCTAATATCGCGCCACCATTATGCTATCACTCTCCATTCAAGGGATCGAACATGTACCCACCCGCCCTCGTGGCGAGGTTGTGCCTGGCTTTGCTGTGCCTTTCTCCGCTAAATCTTGCTCACGCCGCCCCCACCCCCGGTGAAACCGATCTGATCCGCGAACGTCAGGATCGCTTGCTCGAAGAGCAGCGGCGGCGTCTCGAAGAACTCAAGGAATTACCCGGCAAGGAAGCCAAACCCACGCCACCGACGGCCCCGGCCGACGCGCCTTGTTTCCCCATCAAGGACATCGAGCTCAAAGGCGCCGACAGTCTTTCGGACAGCGATAAAAATCGTCTGCTCAAGCCTTATATCGGTCAGTGCCTGGGTGTCACGCAGCTCAACGAGTTGCTGAAAGTCATCACCGATCACTACATCGAAAAAGGCCTGGTCACTAGCCGTGCCTATTTGCCGCAGCAGGATTTGTCCGGTGGGCATTTGAAGGTGCTGGTGGTCGAGGGCCGGCTCGAAGGGTTGAAGGGCGCGGAGGGTAGCAAGCTGTCGGACCGCGAACTGGGCATGGCTTTCCCCGGCAAGAGTGGTGACTTGGTCAATCTGCGGGAAATCGAGCAGATGGTGGATCAGCTGAACCGTTTGCCGTCGAATCAGGCGCAGATGGAATTGTCGCCGGGCAAGAACGTTGGCGGCAGCGAAGTGCTGGTCAAGAACACGCCGCAGAAACCGTGGCGTGCCGGGTTGTCCCGCAGTAATGACGGCCAGCGCAGCACCGGCGAGCAGCAGTGGGGTACGACGTTTGATTGGGACAGCCCGCTCGGTTTGGCCGATCAGTTGATGCTGCGCGGCGGTCACGATGCGATGACCGATCACCAGCACACCTCCAACAACGCGATGCTCAATTACAGCGTGCCGTGGGGCTGGTGGAATTTCAATTACACCTACAGCCAGAGCGAATACCGCTCGCAAGCGCAGGCCAACGGTTTCAATTTCAAGCAGACCGGCGACAGCGAAAACCATCAGCTACGCGCCGAGCGGGTGATCCATCGCGACGCCCTGAGCAAGACCTCCCTCAGCACCGGTGTCTCGTACCTGCGCACCAACAATTTCATCGAAGACAGCAAGCTCAAGCTGAGCAGCAACCGCATCAGCGAAGCGCAGTTCGGCATCAACCACGGTCGGCGGGTCGGCAGCGCATTCGTCAACCTCGACCTGGGCATGCAGGAAGGCATCGGTGCGTTCGACGCTCAGGGCAACGGTCATCCGGGCCCCGGCGAGCCGGACGCGCGTTACCGCAAATACACCGCCACCGCGAGTTATTTGCAGCCGTTCAAACTGTGGGGCGAGTCCTTCAGTTTCAGTAGCCTGATGACCGGCCAGCGCAGTGAAGACGTGCTGTTCAGCCCGCAGCGCACCAGCCTTGGAGGGCAGTCGTCGATCCGTGGCTATAAGGACCAGTCCTTGTCTGGCGACAGCGGCGGCTACTGGCGCAACGACCTGCGCTGGAGCCGCCCGGTGACCCTGGAATGGCTGCGCCCGGTGTTCGCTGAATACGGCACCAGCCTCGGCTATGACCAGGGCGTGATTCGTGGCGACCGCTACAACGGCGATCAGCACGGGCGCATGTCGAGCAACTCGGTGGAGTTGTTTGCCCGGGGTCAGCACCTGGCCGCCAGCGTGACCTTTGCCCATTCCCTGGAACGCCCGGACACCCTGACCGAGCGTGAAGCGCCGATCTATTTCCGCGTGGATTTCTTCCTCTAAATTCTGCTTTAACGAGATTCAAATCATGGACGTTCGTCAACTGGCCTTTCTGGCTGGTCAGCCTTCTGCTGCCGTCAAAAACTGTGAGCACTTCTGGGGCATGCCCAAGCGCGGTTTGGCGTTCCTGTTGGCCAACGTCATGTTCTGGCAACCGATGTGGGCGCAGGCCGAGGGGATTGTGGTGGCCTCGCCGGGCACCAGTCTCGGGCAGGCGGGCAATGGGGTGCCGATCGTCCAAATCGCCACGCCCAACGGCAGCGGCCTGTCGCATAACCAGTTTCACGATTACAACGTCGGCACCCAGGGCGTGATCCTCAACAACGTCGCCAACCAGACCGGCGCGACGCAATTGGGCGGGATCATTGTCGGTAACCCCAACCTGACCAACGGAGTCGCCGCACAAACCATCCTCAACGAAGTGGTCGGCGGCAGCCCCAGCCAGTTGCGCGGTTACACCGAAGTGGCGGGGCAGTCGGCGCGGGTGATTGTCGCCAACCCCTACGGCATCAGCTGCAACGGCTGCGGTTTCATCAACACCCCGCGCGTGACGTTGACCACCGGCAAACCGGTGCTGGACAACGGTCGTCTGGATCGCTTCCAGGTCGATCAGGGCAGCGTTGCCATCGACGGTGCCGGGCTGAATGCCAACAACGTCGACCGCTTCGAAATCATTACTCGCAGCGCCAAGATCAACGCCGAGATTCAGGCCAACAACCTGACCATCGTCGCCGGTCGCAACGACGTCAATGCCGACAGCCTCAACGCCACCGCCCGT
This sequence comes from Pseudomonas sp. BF-R-26, assembly GCF_019947395.1. NCBI lineage: Bacteria > Pseudomonadati > Pseudomonadota > Gammaproteobacteria > Pseudomonadales > Pseudomonadaceae > Pseudomonas > Pseudomonas sp. BF-R-26. The sequence continues at coordinate 20,924 of NZ_JAGYGK010000005.1, forward strand.
GCCGATGACGGCAGCGCCAAACCGCAACTGGCCATCGACTCCTCGGCCCTCGGCGGCATGTACGCCGGGGCGATCAAACTGGTGGGCACCGAAGCCGGGGTCGGGGTGAAACTCGACGGCAACCTGGCCGCCAGTGGCGGGGATATCCAGCTCGATGCCAATGGGCATCTCAGCCTCGCGCAGACTTCTGCTACGGGGGCAGTGAACGTCAAAGCCGCCAGTCTCGACGCTCAGGGACCGGTCTACGCTGGCACCGTCAACATTCAAACCCAAGGCAACCTGAGCAACCAGCAAACCCTCGCCGCGCGGGACAGCATCACCCTGAGCGCCGGCGGTGTGCTGACCAACAACGGCGTCATCGAGGCCGGGGTTAACGCTGACACCAGCCGTAACGCCAACGGTGATGTGAGCCTGAGCGCGCAGAACCTCAACAACACCGGCAAGACGGTGGTGGCCAATCCACGCTTCCTGCCTTGTGGTGACGCTTCGTGTGTTGCAAGCGGGGCCGGCATTGACCTGAAGGATCCAGAAACTCAGCGCTGGATCAGTGCAGGAAACACGAAGGCGGCAAAAGATGCCTTGGCAGTCGGGTCGCTCGTGCCTTTGCCAATGGCGTGGGTTGGTAAGGTCCTGGGATCTGTTTTTGGAAAAGGGGTTGCGAGCGAGGCGATAGGTGGGGGAAGCTCGGCTGTAGCGAAAGGCTTGGGAGAAGTAGGGGGTGCAAAAGGAGTTGGTGCGGTTGATGTCCCTGCTATCTCGACTCTTCCGAAGAGCTTCAATGAGTCAGTGCTTGGGCATAACACTCAAATTGGAGTGCGTAATAGCAAGGCAGGCACCATCTCTGGTGCACACAACAACGATGCATTCCTAGAGTCAGTTGAGATGACTGGAGCGAAGGTTTCCAACAAAATTACGGATGTTCGCTTCCCAGGTGTTGTCGAGTACAGCTATCAGTTGCCTAGAGCTAATACAAAAGGTGAGCTAATTGGTGGCTATAAACCTATATCTACCAAGACAACCTATGATCCAAAGGTTTTGCCGGATAGTAAGGTTGCGGACATGTCTAGTCGCGCAGCGGTCCAGGCTGAGACCGTCTTTAACACCAATCCAGCACTGAGAGAGGCTAGTATTCAGGTTGATGGGTATTATTTCCAAGTCACACGGAACAGCAAAACCGGAGAAATAACAAACTCCTTCATAACTATGCCGCCAAGGAGGAACTAATGAATAATTTGACTTGGTTGAAAAAGGTTAGAGAGGTCTTTGGCTCTTCAGGTCTTGAATATGAGGATCTGTATGGGCTGATGGAGGCGGCCATAATTAGAGAAAAAACTAATTTTCCCGCCTTCTTGTATGAGGCCTCGAGAGGGTTCGGTTTTTGTGTAGGAGAAGGATATTTCTACTGTCTTGATCAAGATTGGGATGAACCTAAAGAATTTGATGAGGTTAGCTTCTTTTTAGGAGAAGTAGAGACTTCAAGTATTTCAGTGTCTGACTATATTTCTTTGATGGGTATGGCTGCTGATGTGTACTCTAATTATGCCCCTGATGAGAAAAAAGGAGTTTTGTCTTCAGTTGAAAGGCTGAAGGAAAGATACGTCAATAAGCTCCCCATTAGTAATTAATGTGGATAGCATCAAACATTGTCAGCCTTTTTATGGGGAATAGCGGGGTAACCGGGGACAGACCCTGAGGGATCCCCACAAATCTACTCCAGCGCCTGCGCCTGTTGATGTACCTCGGCTCGCAACGCGCGCTCAAGTCTCTCCAAGGTTTTTCGAGAGCTTGAGCCGCGTCCATTGCGCCAGTATTCCAAACCCAGTCGCCACAGCGACAACACCCGTCGGCGTTTAAGGCTATTGCTTTGAAAACGGTGTTCATGACCCGCTTCGCGGGCCTGCAACCCCGTTATACAAATGATGTAATGGGCCAAAGCCGAGATCAGTAAAAGCACTTCGATTCGGCGCGGACAGCGACTCCGGTGGCGAGTCACGCCAACGCCCAAGTGCCCGCTTTTTACATCCCTGAAGCCTTCCTCTATCTGCCTACGCTGCTTGTAAGTGGCCTCGATTCTCGATGAACTCCATTGATCCTCCGGCAGGTTGCTGGCTGATCGCTTGCTAAGTTTGTTTTTGGCGATCGCTGACATGCGCTTGCTGGCAACTTCAATCAGCAACCGCAAGGACGTGCTGACCCTCACCGAGCAACGCGTGAATGGCACTATCACCCACAGCTGCAGCCATTGCTCGGACGAGTGGAACGTCTGGTACTACGTCACCGAAGTGTATGAGCGCACGGTCGATCAAGACTCGCCGTCGGCCTTCCTGACCTCCGGAGGCAATCTCGATGTCACGGGATCGAGCTTCCTCAATCAATACAGCTCGGTATCGGCTGCCAACAACATCAACATCACGGTCGATACCTTCAAGAATGAAGGTGTGAACCTGGAGACCATTACCTATCGCAGCCACTACAGAAATCCGGCCGACCAGGAGCCGGGAAGCATCTACCTGGGGTTGATCGATCCGGGCGGTGCGGTCAATGAATACAACAAGTACAGCGCCGAATACGTGCCGTTATACCGGCGGGCCGATGGCGGTTACTTCTACCAACAGGAGAGCGGATTAAGCACCGAGCTCAACCCTGATTACGATCCGTCGAAAAACCTGCCGGTGCCTGAAGCCGTCACCAAATACGGGGTTTTCTCGGCCACGCAAACCGCCAGCACGGGTAAAAGCATCAACGCCGTCATTCAGTCCGGCGGCAATACCACCATCAATGCTTCGACTTCTCTCAACAACAGTGTGCAAACGGTCAACGCGCCCATCGTCACCAGCGACAGCAAGGTGGACGCCACCGGTACCCTACGTGCGACCACCCCGTTTATCGTCCACCTCAACAGCCAACTCCCACCGGACCTGGCTCAACAGCGTGTCGATCCCCTGACGCTGCCGGGCTTCGTGATACCGGAAGGTACAAACGGCCTGTTCCGTCTCAGCACGCAGGGCACCACCTCTGGCGTCGCCAACAACGGTCCGCAAAGCTGGACCCTGGGCGGTGCAAGCATCACCCCGACACAACGGCAGCAAACGGTACCTGCCACCAGCGCCGTCACGATCAACCGTGTCCAGGGCTTACCGGCCAACAGCGTTCAATCCAAACCGCAGAAATACCTGATCGAAACCAACCCGGTGCTCACCGACCTCAAGCAATTCATGAGCTCGGACTACCTGCTGTCGAACCTCGGTTACGACCCGGACAAAAGCGCCAAACGCCTGGGCGATGGCCTCTTCGAACAACGGCTGGTGCAACAGGCCGTGGTGGCCCGCACCGGCCAACGTTTCATCAATGGCCAGACCAGCGACGAGGGCTTGTTCAAATACCTGATGAACAACGCCATCGCCAGCAAACAGGCACTCAACCTGGCGCTCGGCGTCAGCCTGACCGCCGAACAAGTCGCGGCCCTGACCCACGACATCGTCTGGATGGAAACGGCCGAGGTGAACGGCGAGCCAGTGCTGGTGCCGGTGCTCTACCTGGCCAATGCCAACAACCGCTTGGCCGCCAATGGCGCGTTGATTGCCGGCAACGACATCACCCTGATCGCCGGCAAGGACCTGAACAACGCCGGTACCTTGCGCGCCGCCAACAACCTGTCGGCCACCGCTGGCAACGACCTGGTCAACAGCGGCCTGGTGGAAGCCGGTGAACGGCTGACGCTCAAGGCCGGCAACGACCTGGTCAACAAGGCCGGCGGCATCATCGCCGGGCGGGACGTCGCGCTCAGCACCACCCGGGGCGACGTGATCAACGAACGCACCGTCAGCAGTTACGACGACCAGAACGGCCAATGGTCCTGGTCCCAGGGCTTTGCCGACAGCGCGGCGCGGATCGAAGCGGCCAACAGCCTGACCATCGGTGCCGGGCGCGACTTCAACAGCATCGGCAGCGTGGTCAACAGCCGGGGTGAGCTGACGATAAAAGCGGGCCGGGATGTGAACATCGTGTCGGCGCAGGTGGCCAACAGCATCACCGATGGTCGAGATCATAACGATGCGTCGGTGACGCAGCTTGGCTCGCAAGTATCCGCGGGTCGCGACCTGACCATTACCGCCGGTCGCGACCTGACCGCCATTGCCAGTCAGATTGATGCCAAAGGCGATGTGAGCATGAGTGCGGTTGGCGACTTGACCCTGGCCTCGGCTGCGGATGAACAGCACTCGTACGAAAAAACCGAGAGTGTCACCAAGCAGGAAGACCACGTCAGTCAGGTGTCCACGGAGATCACCGCGGGGGGGAGCGTTGCCCTGAGCGCGGGTAAGGACATGACGCTGATCTCAAGCAAGGTCACCGCCGGGGATGAGGCCTATCTGGTGGCGGGTGACAAGCTCGAACTGCTGGCGGCGCAAGACCGCGACTACACGCTGTATGACATGAAGAAAAAGGGCGGCTTCGGCGCCGAGAAAACCCAGCGCGATGAAGTCACCGATGTGAAAAACATCGGCAGTGCAATCACCACCGGGGGCAACCTGACGTTGGTCAGCGGTGGGGATCAGCGGTATCAGGTGGCGAAGCTGGAGAGTGGTAAGGACATCATCCTAGACAGTGGTGGGGCGATCGTTTTTGAAGGGGTGAAGGACCTGCATGATGAGAGCCATATCAAGAGCAGCAACAGCCTGGCGTGGACCAGCGCCAAGGGTAAAGGCAATACCGATGAGACCTTGCGTCAAAGCCAACTGGTGGCTCAAGGCAATTTGGTAATCAAGGCGGTTGACGGCCTGAAGATCGATATCAAGCAGATCGACCAGAAATCGGTGAGTCAGGCCATTGATGCAATGGTGCAGGCCGATCCGCAACTGGCGTGGCTGAAAGGCGCCGAGACGCGTGGGGATGTGGATTGGCGCAAGGTGAAAGAGGTTCACGATAGCTTCAAGTACAGCCACTCGGGCCTGGGGCAGGGCGCGATGTTGGTGATCATTATCATTGTGACGGTATTGACGGCCGGTGCGGCGGCGGGTGTAGCCGGTGCAGCTGCAAGTACGACGAGCGCAGCTGCAGTTGCTGCTGGTGCGTCGGCAGGAACGGCCTCAGCATTAGGCACTGTTGCTGGTTACGCCGCAACGGCAGCGTTCCAGGCTGCCGTCAGCCAAGCCGCAGTTAGCACGGTCAACAACAAAGGCAACTTGTTCGCTGTGACTAAAGATATGACGTCCAGTGAAACGTTAAAGGGCATAGCCACGGCGACACTTACCGGTGCGCTTGCGGGGAACAGCATCCCGATGCGGATGGTAGTAAACGCGGGGTTGCAGGGAGGCAGTTTCAAAGACAACTTGGTTGAGGGTGGAATTGAGTTGGCGGCGAATTATTTGGCCGCTTCTATCTACCAAACTGTCGGTGACAATCTGGTTTTCGAGGGCCTGCCTACCAAAATTGCCGTTCATGCTCTCGTTGGTGGATTGATTGCCGAGGCGATGGGGGGTGACTTCCGAACCGCCGCGTTGGCAGCGGGCGCCAACGAAGCCTTCGTCACTACAGTGGGCGAAAAGGTTTTTCCGGGCGCAGTACACGATCAGGTTTTGGCGATGACTTCGCAGCTACTCGGCATGACCGTTGCCGCAGCTGCTGGAGGAAGCGAAAAAGATCAGCAAGTGGCCGGCTGGGTCACGGGGCAAGCAACTGCCAATAACTATTTGGGGCACGTCGAAGTCGAGAAACTCGAAGGTGAGCTGATTGGCTGTCGTTACAATCCTGATCCAGCAGCCTGCCGCGCAAGTGTAAAAGACAAATATCAGAAGGTCAGTGACGGTCAGACCGGGGTATCGCTATACGACTGCAAAAAAAGCGGCGAGAAGGCCTGCGCAGAACAACTAGCGGATGCCCAATCTGGCTCAGCGGCGCTGGATTGGCTACTCGGGACAAAAAAAATCAGTCCCGAAGAACGGGAAATTATTGAGCACTTCCAAGATATTAATCACGCCGATGATCGTGTAGCGTACGACCCTTGGAAGCAAACGTTTTGGCAGGAATCGGGTGTAGCGGGCGGGGTGTTGAGCGGTACTTCAGCTATTGGTGCAGCAGAAAGAGTCGTTGCAGGGTCAGAAAAAAACTTCTCAATTGCAGACCGTGTATTTGGTCAGCTCAGCGACCCTCGGATGGGACAGCTTGCAGGCAAGCTTGATGCTGATGCTTTGCAGAGGCTCGCCAATAACCCGAGCGCCACTCGGTTCATGGACTCAAGAACAGGGCACATCAATGTGATTCAAGAGGTTGAAGGGAAACTAATCCGAATTACTGTGCCAAGAGACGAGATGAAGATTATTTCGGTTGGTCCAATTAGGCCTAATCAAGTTAAAAATTTGTTAGGTAAGGGCGATTTCGTCCCATTACCTTGAGTTAGCGGAGGACTTATGGCTTCAATCCATATTGAGGAAATTCAAAAAATCTTGTCCGCGCAAGGAAATAAAGATGCCTTGCCAAATCAAGATAACGGAGAAGGTTATTTTTTGGAAATTAGATTTGATAAACTTAATCGAAGAATATCTGGGGTTGTTGATGAAGAGTACAAGAACAGAGTAATAACATTAGATTGTCCATACGGTACGGTAGTTATCTTGTGTGATGGAGAGGGACAACTAAAATCAATTGAGTTAAGTTAATTGTCTAGTGAAGAGGTTCTCCAGCACCGGCTCTGTGCTGGTGTTGTTTTTCAGATACAAATAAACGGGGGATAAACGGGGACAGACCACGTTTATCCTCAGGACCGGGCAGCGCTCTTTCGCTTTAAACGTGGTCTGTCCCTGATTCCCCTCCCTGATTTCCCCAGATGGAAATGCATCTTACATAACCTTTGGTCTGGGTTGGTTGTTGGCTCCAGTATATAGCTGGCGTACAGCGGCTGGTGATGCACTGATCAATGGCGGGTTCGATAACTTCAAGGGTCTATTCAATAAAGTCAGTACTGATCCTGTTGCTTGGGATATAAATCAATTAAAGACCGAGCAGTCTTTACTACAGTCAATTCATGAAAGATTTTTGGAGGGGCACAATATTTTTCAGAATATTGGAAGGCTAGCTACTGATACTTCAATTTGGCCCGATTCCATTGTTGGTGCCAATGGTGGGGTGTCTATTTTGGACTATAAATCTCGGGTGGAATTTGGTTGCAAACTACTGGGATACTCTAAGAGTCAAGGTTGTGTGCCATGAGTGGAGTCATTTATCCACGTCGTAAAGTTTTTCTGGCTTTTTTTCTTTGTCCGCTAGTACTTGGATTCATTGCTGGAATTATCAGAACAGTAGCAGTGCTCGCCGAGTTGGTGAGTAATCCAAAATTGTTGGGTTCGGTGAGGGGCGCTGAATTGCTGTTAATGCCGTTTTTGACCCCTCTTCTCATACAGTTAGCTTTCTTTCTGCCGTTTCTGGGTTACGCATTGGCGATTGCATTAATTAAAGTCAACAAAACACCGCGTAGCTGTATGGTGGTTTCCTTTTTGGGAAGTTGTATAGCGACATCGTGGGTGTTGTTGTTTATTTCGAATGTGGTGCAAAATATTAAGGGGGCTCAGTACTCAGACTATATCATTGAGCTTCTGATGCTGTTCGTCGCATCGATGGCTACCTGTTGGTTAACGGCCCATTTCTTTTTGCCTGAGGAAAGTTACGAGATACGAGATACGAGATAAACGGGGACAGACCCTGAGAAATCCCCGATTTTTCTTACGGTAAATCAAGAAGTTGGGAATTGAAGAGACCTGCATGGGGCGGCAGCTTGTATTGCACCAGGGATAAACGGGGACAGACCACATTTATCCTGAGGGTGGGGCAGGGCTCATTCGATTTAAACGTGGTCTGTCCCCGATTCTCACTCTTGGCGCGAAGGTTGTCGACGGTGCAGGCAACACTATTACTGCACCTAAAACGATAGAGTATCAGCCAAGTGGTTCAGTTGTTCGGCAGGGGGATCAACCTGTATGCGGCCCAGCGTGTGCGGCGATGACGATCACCGATGCTACAGGGACCTCCGTCAGTCTGGATGATGCTATTGGACGTTTTGCGAATGGGATCAGGCCCACCGGTGTTAGCACAACCGAGCTTTCTAGAGTAATCTCGAATGCAGGTGTTAGAAATACTGTAGAAACAGACATGTTTCCAAGGCAGTTAAATAATGCTCTGCAAAACGGAAATACCGTGATCGTGCAAGTTAAAGCTGGTAATGGTTACCACTTTATGATTGTTGATAGTGTTCGGACGGAGGGAGGCGCGACATATTATATGATGCGAGATTCATATACCGGGCCACGTGGTGTCATGGCCAGTATCTTGGATGGTGCAATGTCGCATGGTGTCAATGCTATCGTGATAGGTAAGTGATTATGGACGTTAGTGAATTGTATGGTCGTGATCAAATAGAGCAGTTGATAAAGAGTAGGGATTTGGTGGAGGTAACAGGCTGGCTTGTCGTTATTGATGCTGAGTTGTATGTGATTGAAGAGCGGTTTCCTGATCCATATGAATCTGGTAAAAAGATAAAGATAGCGAATTCCGATATCGCGTTTTCGGTTCGAGATAGTATCTCTCCTTTGGGAGGAGGGAAGAGTTTTGTTTTTCATCGGGTCAAGGTGATAGGTTCTTTTTTTGGGGGGGGTGATGCGGTATTTGAAGTGAAAGCTTTGTCGTTGGAAGATGAGTGCTCGACGTTTATCGAGATTAATCTAAAGCCAGAGTATGTTGAGCTGGCTAAAAATAAATATCCTGATTTGATGAAAAAAACGTTTATTGATTCGAATGATTGGTTGGACTATTTTTAGTTTTAATGATGAGTGGTGTTGAGGAAAGAGGATGGGAGAGAAGGGATGAATTTATTTATTTGGTGGTGGCCAGATAATAAATTGATCCGATTTTTCTAGATGTCTGTAAGAGGTGGATTTTGGAGAAGATTTCGATCAGGTACAAACAAAGGAGAGTTTGGCAGATTTTATAGGGAGCTTAAAGGCGGAGTTGTTGAGTTCGTCGCAGGAGTGGGAGAACAAAACGTTGGAGGAGTTTTTAGAGTCCATGGAAGCATGGGTAAGAGTTGTTGACTCTTATGCAAAAAATATAGGTGATGCCGAGGTATTTACACCAAGCTGGAAAACTTTTGCGAAAATACTTTGTGCGGCAAAAATTTATGAATGATTGGGTAAAATATCTAAAGGGGGCGGTTTTTTTACTAGGTTAGTTTGCTGGAAATAATTCTGTCCCGTTTTTTGTCGTTTTTACTCTATACGCGCTGGGCCAAGTCTGCCTCCGGTGAATTCAGAGTTTATTATGCGCTGCTTTAAAAATGTTTCTTCATCAGCCGAACATACGCTTTCAAGGACATTTAGACGTGAAGAGAACCACACTGCTAACACTGACCCTGATTCTGGCATTACCAGGTTGCCATTCCAACGTCAGAGACTCTTCACCCAGCCTGCTGAAGGACGGTGTCCAGCTGCGCCAGAACAAGGTGACAGTCGATGCGCAACACGCCAAAGTCATCATGAAAGCCTCAGGTAAAACTGCTCCGGTAGAGTTCGCGATCCACCGCGCATCGGATCCTGACCCGCGTATGGAAGTGCTTGGAACCGTGGTGGATTCAGGCCAGGGGAAGGTGTTCGGCTGGATTGCCAAACTCAACGAAGCAGCCAACAGCGCCACCCTTAAACGCTTCCCGCAGCTGGAAGTACAGGCCGATGCCGATCAGCCGTTCGAGGTGTCGGGTTATTCAAAGGGTGGGGGAGTCGGCAATACTTACAGCTGCGGTCCGCTCAAAACCACTTTCACACCGGAAAGAAGCAAGGTCTATTTGGTGGAGTTTCAGTTTGTTGGTAGTCGCTGTGAGCAGCATATTTACGATATAACGCAGCCTCAGGAACGCATTCCCGTGACGAGCATGCCTTCAGTGTAAGGCTTATTTATTTGCATTCCCTATGTAAATCGGGCGGCCCATAGGTCGCCCGTTTTTCATTCACTCCGCAGCCAGCGCCCGCAGCCGTCTGCCAATTACATCCATCAAATCACAGCCATCACGCAACGGAATGGCCAGCAGTTTTGAAAAGTCGGAAAGTACAACCGTGTCGCAACCGATCTCGGCGCGAAAGGCGATGTTTTCCAGCACCTGAGTGACCGTGCGAATGCGGTAGTCGGCCATGGCTTGAAGAACATCAAGAGGAGCTTGGGTGTCGATGAGCAGGGAGGCCGGGATCAGGTCGATTCCGGTGAGGGGCATGTATCGATTCATTTGAAGATCTCTGTTTGATTGGCTAATGCCGTCACTCAGTCGTCGCCAAACGAGAGGGTGGCAGCTGTACGCAGGTTGGCGAACCGGTACAGAGAAACCGGCAGATCCGAAGATCTCCCGCGCACAGCCGCCATAAAATAGCGGCTTTGCGGGTGCGTTGGCGCCTGCAATTAAGCTGATAGCCTTCGCATTCTCTATAATCAGGTCGCCAAACCTGAATCGCCATTTGGGCGACGGGCGGACTATAAGCTTCATCGTTCCAGCGGTGCAAGGCGCCTGATTCCGAGGTTGTTGTAGGGCGTTTTCCTAGCGGCAGCTGGGCAGCTGGACGCGCCCTACAGAACTCGACGCAACCTTGTGGGAGCGAGCTTGCGTCGCGATGGCGGTGCATCAGTCGACATCCATGTTGAATGTTAGTCAGTCATCGCGGGCAAGCCCGCTCCCACAGGGGATTGTGGTGTTCGCGGGGACTGTGGCTCGGACCGTGTGAGAACGGGCCTTATCCCCCATGACAGCAACTGCCCGGTGCCTTGTCCTCATACCGGTCGTGATGCCTCACCCAATCCATGATTTCCTCTTCATTACGGCCCTTAGGCATGAGGTCGAGATAGTTGTAGGCGCCGACCAGCAGGTCCAAACCTCGGGCATAAGTTGAATAGGTGTGGAAAATCTCCCCCGCTTCATTGCGATAAAACACGCTAAGCCCTGGGAGTTCTTCCTCGGCGCCGTCAGTTTTTTCGTAGTTGTAGGTAGCTTTTCCCGCGGTGACGTCTTCGGCTCGGGCTGATACGCCAAAGTCATAATTGAAATCGCAGCCTTCAGACGACACCCAGTCGAATTTCCAGCCCATGCGCTGTTTGAAGGATTGGAACTCGGCGAACGGTGCGTGGGAAACCGCGACCACGGCCACGTCATGGTGGGCCAGGTGTTGGTTGGCGCCGTCGATATGGTCGGACAGGAACGAGCAACCTGGGCAGCCTTCGTCCCAGCCAGCGGCGAACATGAAGTGGTAGACAATCAATTGGCTACGGCCGCCGAACAGGTCGGCCAGGCTCAGTTCGCCTTTGGGGCCCTGGAAGCGGTAGGGTTTGTCGATTTTTACCCAGGGCAGGGCGCGGCGTTCGGCGCTGAGTTTGTCTCGTTCCTTGGTGAAGGCTTTTTCGTGGGCCAGGTGTTGTTTGCGGGCGGCGAGCCAATCTTCTCGGGACACGACCGGATGATTCTGAATGTTCATGGTGATTTCTCCTGCATGCTTTGGCGAAAGTTGATCCGCGCAGAGGGGTAAACCGTCTTACACAGCCTAGTCGTTTGGCCTGCGCCCTATTCGACATACCGCCGGTCGGTAGGGCGAAATAACCAGGCTGAACGGCCGCCCTCCCTGTCGGTCACAACCTATGAAGGCCATTTCACTCACGGGCTCTGGAGGTTGATCAGGATGACGACTTATAACTGGGATTTGATTGAACGCTTGCTGCACGAAGTGCAGAACGGCGCTGGCCACAGTTTCACCCCACGGCCCTATGCCGAGCAGTATGCGGCGGAGAAAGCGTCGGAAGGTGAGGCGTTTGAGAATCTGGATCACCTGAAAACGGTGGCTGGCGAGTACGAAAAGTTACTGTTGCTACGGGGCTATATCGAGCCTCGGCCAGAAGATCAGGGTGGCAATGGCGAGAACTACATTTTGACGCCTCGGGGCTCGAGTTTATTGAGCCTGATCGACAGCAGCATTCCGGGTAATGAGCATCCGCGGCAGGTGCTGGATGAACAGGAGGATGCGCTGGAGGAGCTGACGTTTGATGAGGTGGCGTCGAAGGCGCAGATTGCCTGATTTTGTGGTGACAGCAAAAGATCGCAGCCTTCGGCAGCTCCTACAGGGAAATCGGGTACACCCTTAAACATCGGGCGGACACAAATTCTGTAGGAGCTGCCGAAGGCTGCGATCTTTTGATCTTCTAGCCTTGCCGCGTCGCTTTCAGGCATTTCAAATCAGTGAAATCCTTGCGCACGCCTTCAATCTTTTTCAGCAACTGTTGACGCTGAACCGGCGTGCTCTCGGTCATTATGTCCACCAGCAACGCCCGAGCCTGGGCTTCGGTGTTGGCGTAGGCCTCGCGGTAAGCCGGCGTCCACAAGCTCTCGCGATTCACCAGAAGTGTCTCGATTTGCTGTGGGAATTCTGGGCTCTGCCGTTGCGCGACAGCCGCGCTGAATTGCTGTTGCCAATGGGCGCGGTTGCCAATCCATTGTTTGTTCTGATCACCCAGGGCATTCGACCAGGCCACTACCCGTTGCTGTTGGGTTGGGCTGAGCGGGCCGAGCCAGACATTCAGGCGTTTCTCCATGCGCATGCTCCGCGCTTTGATCTGTTGCTCCAGAGACGGCTTGAGGTAGGCCTCCTGGCGTTTGTGCTGGTCCTTGGCAAAGGCGTCGTTCATTTCCGCGACTTGCTTGTCATCAAGGCCCTGCAACAGCTCGATGGCCGACGGGGTGATTTCCCGGGCGGTTTCGGCGATGGCCTGTTTGGCTTCCTGGGTGCGGGTTTGCAGTGCGGCGTCGGTGATCTGGTTGGCTTCGACCATGGCCTGTAAACGATCCAGCCAGTCGAGGTAACCGGGCAATTGCGTGGTGCAGTGCCAGCTCAGGTGTTCTTTGAGGCGCTCGTTGAACCAGTCTTTTTGCTCGTGGTTCATTTCCAGATAGTCGCTGAGCGTCCAGGGAATGATCACGTCGAGGTTGCGGTAAGCCAGGCCTACGCGGCTGCACGCGACGACGGTGAGGCTGAGGGTGATGATGACGCCTATCTGTTTCCACCAGTGCGACATGGCGAGTCCTTGCGAAGACCTGGTTTCTAATTGGGTTCTCTTGTGTGATTGTGGGATGAGCCCGGCAGTTCAGCTGATTAATAGAAACTGTGCGCAGCCTTGAGCGTGACCAGGCCGTCGCACTCGGTATTGTGGCCGGAATAGGCGGAACAATCGCTGCCGCTCAGGCTTGAATCACTGTAGATCAAGTCCAGATCGATGCCCATGAACGGCCGGGACAATTTCACTGACCAGTCGGTATAGCTGCCTACATACCCATCGTCGACGGACACCGGTGTGTTGAGTTGGTGGGTGGTGTATTTCAGGCTGATCCCGATGCCGAACGGCTGATTGCCACTGAGGTCGGCGAACAGGGTGCTGTTCTGTTTGTCCGGGTCGTTGCTGAAGGCCGCGCCGAAGCGACTGCCCAGCAGGGTCAGGCCACCAAAAAGCTCTTGGCTGTCGAGAGTGTCCACTTTCGGGTAGCTGTATTGGATCATGCCCACTTCGTAGCCGAGGGATTGATCGAAAGGCTGTTTAAAGCCCATGTAGGAATCGACTTCAAGGTTGCTCGACGGGCTCAGTCCCATGCTGGGGGACCATTGACCCACGTAGAAGCCGCTGTCGTGGCTCAGGTCGAGACCACCGTGGAACGAGCCGGTCGTCGAGGGTTTTACCAGACCTTGGGCCATGCTGCGGCTGGGGGTGGTGGCGAGTTTGAGATCGAAGTCGCCCAGCTCGCGCTGAAAGACTTGCGCATGGGCGACCGAACACCACAGCAGGCTGCCGAGCAGGAAAAGAGAGGGCTTGAACATGCGTCACTCCATGAACAGCGAGGAGCAGGTACTGAAAACCTGCTGAAACGCTTGATCCAGACACGTGCAAGCATACCGGCGAATGTTCGGCATCGAGGGCCGTTCGTCGATTTTTGAAATATTGATTTGTTTGATGGGGTATTGCGGGAGGGTTCCAGTCCAAGCGCTTCGAAGCTCAAAGCGCTTACGGACCAGTTAACGCAGGGGAAATTACTTCTTGCCCAGCGTGATCTGCTTGGACGGGCCGAACGTCTGGCCGCTGACGCCTTTGGCAATTTGCTGGATCTCTCCGCCGGACTTGAGGAACGCAGCGATCTGGTTGTTGATCGATTCGCTGGTTTCAACGGCTGGAGCTGGCTTTGCTTTGCTGTTGGATGCTTTTACACGCATGGCGGCCATTAACCTGTAGAAATTAACTTGGCCAAGCATCGTACAGGAAATACTTGACAATTGCTTGGTAAATATCCTCCCGAAATACACCTTGGAGAAACGCAATCTATCGCAAGTTATTATTCGCAATGTTCCCCTAAGCTGCTGTTTTAACTAAGAACCCAAGTGAAGAAAAAGCGTTTTTCGGATGGGCTGGCGAGGGGGAAGAGCAGCCGAACGGCCTGACGAGCGGCCAAACGCACACGGCAAAACCCAGGAAAATTAAGGCCTTCGACGGATTTTCTTGCGCCACCGGGCCGGCCGCCGAACGCGGCCCGCAAAACCGGGTAGAATGCCGCCCACGCAATGAGGGTATTGGACATGGCTTTAGTCGGGCGCTACAACAGTTTGCAAGTGGTTAAACACACTAACTTCGGTTTATATCTGGACGGTGGCGCGGATGGTGAAATCCTCCTGCCTAATCGTTATATCCCCAAAGATATTCCCAGCGAAGATGAAGACTGGCTCAACGTTTTTATTTATCTGGACAGCGATGACAAACTTATCGCCACCACCGAAAAGCCGAAAGTTCAGGTCGGTGAATTCGCCAGTTTGAAAGTCGTTGAAGTCAACAGCATCGGCGTGTTCCTGGATTGGGGTTTGCCGAAGGATCTGCTGCTGCCGTATTCCGAAGAAAAGCGCCAGATGACGGCCGGCGAGTATGTCGTGGTGCACGTCTACCTCGACAAACACACGCGACGCATCACTGCGACGGCGCGTCTGGATCGCTACCTGGACAAGACTCCAGCCAATTACACCCCGGGTCAGGAAGTTGATTTGCTGGTGGCCGAAGCGACCGATATGGGCTTCAAGGCAATCATCAACAACAAGCATTGGGGCCTGATCCACAAGAACGAAATCTTCAAGTTCATGCGCGCCGGTAAAGAAGAGAAGGGCTTTATCAAAGAAGTCCGCGCCGACGGCAAGATCAGCCTGAGCCTGCAACCGGTGGGCGAGGAAGCCGCCACCAGTCTGAACTCGAAGATTCTTGCCAAGTTGCGCGACAATAACGGCACCCTGCCAGTCAGCGACAAGAGCGACCCGACGCTGATCAGCAGTATGTTCGGCGTCAGCAAGGGCAACTTCAAAAAGGCCATCGGTGCGTTGTACAAGAACGGCCAGATCGTCATTCACGCTGATCGTATCGAACTCAGCTGAGCTTACGCCGGCCCCTGCAGGAGCTGCCGCAGGCTGCGATCTTTTGACTCGCAGCCTGCGGCAGCTCATACGGTATGTATCGGGCACAAACTCCCGGCTCACCACGAATCCAATGTGGGAGCGAGCCTGCTCGCGATTGACTGCGCAGCAGTCACCCATCTCTTTGTATACATAACGTCCTGCACCGTTTGCAGGCGCTGACGCCCTGTTCATGGGCATTGCCATCCCCTCTACGTCTTAAAGCCTTTCCTCTGAACAGAGTTGAAAGCCCGATTTGTCGCATCTTTCTAACGTATGGCACGCATTCTGCGTAGCAACTCGTATACAAACCATGCCGGCTCCCGTACGCAGTGTGGTCGCCGCATCAATCTCGGGGGCCGCGCCTGTACTTTCGAGGAGCCCTGCGATGACCGAGCAATTGCCCAACGGCTACAGCCCACGCCTGTATAACCAGGACCTGGGGCCGCTGCCGCAGAAATGGAATTGGTACAACATCTTTGCCTTCTGGATGAGTGACGTGCACAGCGTCGGCGGCTATGTGTTCGCCGCCAGCCTGTTTGCACTTGGGCTGGCCAGTTGGCAGGTGTTGATTGCGTTGCTGGGCGGGATTTGCATTGTGCAGTTGATCGCCAACCTGGTGGCCAAGCCGAGTCAGCAAGCCGCGGTGCCATACCCGGTGATCTGCCGACTGGCGTTCGGGGTGTTCGGGGCGAATATTCCTGCGGTCATCCGCGGCCTGATCGCGGTGGCCTGGTACGGGATTCAGACGTACCTGGCGTCCAGTGCCCTGATCATCGTCGTGTTGCGCTTTTTTCCTTCAATGGCGGCCTACGCCGAACCGCACTTTGCCGGTTTGTCCTACCTCGGCTGGTTCGGTTTCCTCAGCCTGTGGTTCGTCCAGGCGCTGGTGTTCTGGACTGGCATGGAGTCGATCCGTCGCTTCATCGACTGGGCCGGCCCGGTGGTCTACGGCGTGATGTTCCTGCTCGCCGGCTGGATCGTCTGGCAGGCCGGGTGGAGCAACATCAGCTTCACCCTGGCGGAAAAATCCCTGTCTGGCTGGGAAGCCTTCGGCCAAGTGATCGTGGCAACGGCGTTGGTGGTGTCGTACTTTTCCGGTCCGACCCTGAACTTCGGCGATTTCAGTCGCTACTGCCGCAGCATGAATGACGTGCGGCGTGGCAATTTCTGGGGCTTGCCGGTGAATTTTCTGGCGTTCTCGCTGGTGACCGTGGTGATCGTTTCCGGGACCTTGCCGGTGTTCGGTGAAATGCTTCACGACCCGATCGCCACCGTTGCACGCATCGACAACAGCGTGGCGGTGCTGCTCGGCGCCTTTGCCTTCGTCACGGCGACCATCGGTATCAATATCGTCGCCAACTTTGTATCCCCGGCGTTCGACTTCGCCAACATCGCCCCGAGCAAAATCAGTTGGCGCGCTGGCGGCATGATCGCCGCGGTGGCTTCGATTTTCATCACCCCGTGGAACCTGTTCAACAACCCCGAAGTGATTCACTACACCCTCGACGTGCTGGCGGCGTTCATCGGGCCGCTGTTCGGGATTCTGCTGGTGGATTACTACCTGATCAAAAAGCAGCAGATCGACGTCGATGCACTGTTTAACGACGGTCCGAGCGGACGTTATTACTACAGCGGCGGGATCAACTGGACGGCGGTCAAAGCGTTGATTCCGGCCACGCTGATGGGCGTTGCGATCACCTTCATTCCAGTCCTGCAGCCGATGGCTAATTTTGCCTGGTTTACCGGCTGCTTCCTTGGCGGCGTCTTGTACTTCGCACTGGCCAAACGCGCGCAGGCACAGCAGTCGGCGGCGCTGGTCATAGCGGGATGACGCAAGCGGCGATTTAAAGGTCTTTTGCAGACACCTTTTTCTGTCCATCTGGTTAATAATCGACGGCATAATTTTTCGCCCCGGCACTCTGCTCAGCCAGAAGGTCGGGGCTTTGCTTTTACTGTCGAGTCACTGCCATGGATTGTGTTGTCGAGGTGTTCCGGTGAGCGCCGCCCGGCGTAGCGCTGATGGATTTGCCCTGCAGGTGATGGTCGGGTTGTGCCTGATCTGGGGTGTGCAGCAGGTGATGATCAAGTGGGCGGCGCCCGACATCGCGCCGGTCATGCAGGCGGCGGGGCGGTCGGGTATTTCCGCGTTGCTCGTAGGATTGTTGATCTGCTGGAAGGGCGGCTGGGATCAGGTCGGTAGTACCTGGCGCGGCGGCTTGCTGGCGGGTGCGTTGTTTGGCCTGGAGTTCTTCTTCATTTCCGAAGGCTTGCAACTGACCACGGCGGCGCACATGTCGGTGTTCCTCTACACCGCGCCGATTTTTACCGCGTTGGGCGTGCATTGGCTGCTGCCGAGTGAGCGTTTAAGACCGGTGCAGTGGCTGGGGATTTTTCTTGCCTTCGTCGGCATTGCCATTGCGTTTGCCGGTGGCGTGTCCTGGGACAATCTTGACCACCGCATGCTGATGGGCGATGCGTTGGGCGTGCTGGCCGGCGCGTCGTGGGGGGCGACCACCGTGGTGGTGCGTGCCTCGCGTCTGTCGGAAGCGCCGGTGACCCTGACGCTGTTTTATCAACTGATCGTCGGCTTCGTCGGCCTGTTGTTGATCGCGATCCTCAGCGGGCAGGTTACCCATGTCAGCCTGACCACTGTTGCGGTGGCCAGCGTGCTGTTCCAGGGATTGGTGGTGTCATTCTTCAGTTACCTGACCTGGTTCTGGCTGCTGCGCCGTTATCTGGCGGCGAACCTGGCGGTGTTTTCGTTCATGACGCCGCTGTTCGGCGTCACGTTCGGTGTGGTGCTGCTGGGCGAAGAACTGAGCCTCAACTTTGTGATCGGCGCGGTGCTGGTTCTGCTCGGGATCACTTTTGTGAGCGCAGAACAGTGGGTCCGCCGTCGTTTGCGCAAAGCACTTGGGCAACCCTGATCGGGCGCAGCAACAGGCCTCCTGCGACGAGCAAACCGCTGCCTGCGATCACCAGCGCCGGTTGCAATCCACCGCTGAAATGGCTGCTCAGCGCTGCCAGCAACGGCCCGCTGAGCTGACCCACGGCGAAGCACGCGGTCAGCAGCCCGGCGTTGCGTTGGGTGGCATGGGGCGCCAGTTCCCGGGAGCGCTGCATCACCAGTTGCATGCAGGCCAGGAACGGCCCACCACACAGGATCACCCCCAGCACCAGGCCGGCACCGCTGCCCAACAGGCAGGCGAAGACCCCGGCTGCCTGCAACCACAATGTTGCCATCAGCCAATGGCGAGTGGCGTTCGGGTTGTGCCGACGCAGGCTCACCAACACCACCCCGATTGCTGCCGCCAGGCCGAAGCATGGCCAGAACAGATCGGCTTGCCATTGCCCATGGAACTGCGCGCTGGCCATTTGCGAGAGGAAAGTGGCGGGGATGATGTAGCCCAAACCGTACAGACCATAGATCACCGGTAAACGTCCGACACCTTGGGTGCCCGATGTGACGGCAGACGGTGTCCCAGTGGAAGGGCTGGCCGGTTGCGGCAGGAATGGCAGAATCCCCAGCAGCATCACCAGTCCGACACCGGCATACACCAGCCACAAGGTCGCGGACGTCTGCCCCAGCAGGTTCGAGCCCAAGGCCAACAATCCTGTCAGAAAAATCCCCAACCCCGGCCCGGCAAAGACCAAGGCGCCGAGCCGCGGACGACCGGCCGCTGTTGCCAGCGGTTGGCTCAATGCGGTAATCATCACCAACACCCAGGCGCTGGCCACGCCCGTGCCGAAACGCAGCACCAGATGCGACCAGAACCCGTCGGCCCAGAACGAGGCCAGAGTCAGCAATACACAGAGCCATAAACCGCCGAGCAGGCGCCGACGAACCTGATCGGGGCGACGGGCGAACATCGCGTCCACCGCACCGACGAAGTAGCCGAGGTAGTTGGCGGCGGCAATCAGACCGGCGGCGGTCAGGTCGATCTGGCCTTCGCTGAGCAAGTGCGGCAGTTGCGGCGTCAGGGCGAAACGCCCGATACCCATGGCCATCATCAGGGCGATGAAGCTGGCTGTTAAGCGAATCAGAGGGGACATGGTCTGAGTTCCGTTTCAAGGATCAATGACCGTCAGGCTAGGACTGATTGACTTTCTTTAAAAATGAATAATAGTGAGAAACTTGTTCTGATTTGGAGAATGGTGTGGAATTCAGCCAATTGCGGATCTTCCAGGCAGTGGCGGAGGAGGGCTCCATTACCCGCGCTGCTGAACGCCTGCATCGTGTGCCGTCCAACCTGTCGACTCGGCTCAAGCAGCTCGAAGAGCAACTCGGTGTCGAACTGTTCGTACGTGAGCGTCAGCGTTTGCAGTTGTCACCTGCGGGAAAAGTCCTCTTGGACTACACCGCCAAGCTGTTCGCCTTGCACGACGAGGCCCACGCGGCGGTGCAGGGCGGGCAACCGGCCGGGGATTTCGTGCTCGGCACCATGTACAGCACCGCTGCGATTCACCTGCCAGAGCTGTTGGCGCGTTATCACCGCAGCTATCCGGCGGTAAACCTGCAAGTGCAGTCGGGGCCCAGCGGCGAATTGCTCGAAGGTCTGCTCACCGGGCGCCTCGATGCGGCGCTGGTGGACGGCCCGCTGGAACTGGCCGGGCTCGACGGTGTGCCGTTATGCGACGAACGGCTGGTGTTGATCAGCGAGGCCGATCATCCGCCGGTACGCAGCGCGCTGGATGTCGAAGGGCGTTCGGTGTTTACGTTTCGGCAGGGCTGTTCCTACCGGATGCGTCTGGAAGCCTGGTTCGCCCATGATCACGCGGCCATGGGCCGGGCCATGGAGATCGAGTCTTATCCGGGAATGCTCGCCTGTGTGATCGCCGGCTCCGGCGTGGCGCTGATGTCGGAGTCGATGCTTGCCAGCCTGCCGGGGCGCGAAAGTGTGGCAGTGCACCCGTTGGCCGAGCCTTTCGCCAGCGCAACCACCTGGCTGATGTGGCGCAAGGGCATGGTCGGCGCCAATCTGAATGCATGGATCGAGCAGCAGCAGGCGGTGTATCCGTCGGCAGCGATTCAAGCCCAGGCATTTGCTTGAACCAACGTCCAGGGATTTGGATCAATTCAGTAACAGATCATTGCGATGTTGGACGAGCATTGCGTAGGACTTCGGACTATTATCAGTGCGAAGGGGCTACAGAACTTCGGCCGCTCGGCACTACCCTGAAGGGGGCACCATGAAAGAGAAAATCCAAAACTGGCTGCATGACCTGGGCGTCGCACTCGGTTTGATCGAACCGCCTCTGCAACCCGTGCCTATTCGCACTGACGACGAACAACGTCGCCGCCAGCAGCAGCGCCGCAGGTAAGCCTGGATCTATTTGGCAAGCGCACTTGTTGTGACAAGGGGCTTGCCTGTGCTGAGGGGCTTGCTTGTGGCGAGGGGGCTTGCCCCCGTTCGGCTGCGAAGCAGTCGTAGAATCTGCTGACGAGGTCTATCTGATTCAACCAGGCTGAATGGTTTTGGGGCCGCTTCGCGGCCCAACGGGGGCAAGCCCCCTCGCCACAGGTAACTGCATCTGCCGCAAAAGATTTTTTGGCAGCCCGTCTCAATACCGCCCAATCTCAATCAAAAACCGGCTCAAGTCGTCGACGGTCGTCGCAGTCTTGAGCATCCGGTCTTCTTCGGCGGTAAACGCTGTCAATCCCAGCTGATCTTCCAGGTGGAAAATCAGCTCTTCAATATCTTCTTCATCCAGTCCCAACTGCACCAGGTTGGAGTTGTCGTCGAAATCATCCTGATTTTCCAGCAGGCGGCTGATGAAGCGATGCACGGCTGTACGAACGGTGTCTCTGGTCATGGTTGTTCTTCGAGGGCGTTATTGTTGTTGTCCCAGGTGGTGAGTACAGCAGGCTTCAGGCGTGTCGGCGCTGCCACTTGTCTCATCGTAGCCAGCGTGCAAACGATCGAACCCGTCGCCTCACCTCCAACCACCGATCGCGGCTGACGATCTTTGCGGATAGATTCCTTCAGGCGAAAAAAAACGGGTGTGGCAACCGACGCCACACCCGTCGAAGAAAGCATCTAAGTCGTTATAGAAAGGTTAGATCGCGCTCGCCACCACTGCCGGGCGACGGGACAGCAAGCTGACCAACACGAAACTCACCAGGCCTACGCCGAGGCTGTAGTAGATCGGGGTATTGGCGTCCATACCGTCCTTGAACATGAACACCAGCGCGGTGATGAAGCCCAGCGCCATGCTGGTGATTGCACCGGCCGTCGTGGCGCGTTTCCAGTAGATAGCTCCCATCAGCGGGATCAGCATGCCGCCCACCAACAGGTTGTAGGCCAAGGTCAGTGCGCTGATCACATCATTGACCACCAGAGCGATGCCCAATACTGCGATGCCAGTCAGCAGGGTAAACAGGCGATTGACGCTCACGTTCGATTGTTTACCGCCGCGCAGTTTCGGCAGCAGGTCTTCGGTCAGGGTGGTGGATGCGGCGAGCAGGCCGGCGCTGGCGGTGGACATCATGGCCGCCAGTGCCGCAGCGATCACCAAGCCGCGGATACCGTCCGGCAGGGACACTTTGACGATGGCGGCAAAGGCATTGTTGACGTTGTCCAGATCCGGAATCAGCACATGAGCAGCCATGCCGATCAGCGCACACACCAGGCCGTAGACAATGCAGTAGATCCCGGCAGACGTACCGGCGTACTTGGCGACTTTCTCGCTTCGTGCGGTGAACACTCGTTGCCAGATGTCTTGACCGATCAGGATGCCAAAGAAGTAGATCAGGAAGTAGGTGATGATGGTGTCCCAGCCGATGCTGGTGAAGTTGAAGCTGGCGGCCGGCAATTGCGCAACCAGTTGATCCCAGCCACCGACACGGTACAGGCAGATCGGCAGCAACAGGAACATCAGGCCCACGGTCTGGATACCGAACTGGACGATATCGGTCAGGGTCAGGGACCACATGCCACCGATGGTCGAGTAAATCACCACCACACCGCCACCCAGCAGCACCGAGAGCCAGAACGGCAGACCGAAAAGCACTTGCAGTACGGTGCCGATCGCCAGGATCGAGGTCACACCGATCATCAGCGCATAGGCCAGCATGATGCTCGCGCTCGCGGTACGCGCCATTGGGTTGTAGCGCTTTTCCAGCACCTGGGTAACGGTGAATACCTTCAGCTTCAGCAGCGGTTTGGCGAGGAACAGGTTCAGCGCCACGATGCCGCAGCCCAGTGCGGCGCACAGCCAGAAACCGGAAATGCCATGAACATAGCCCAGGCGCACGGTGCCGACGGTGGACGCGCCACCCAGAACGGTAGCGGCCATGGTGCCCATATAGAGACCAGGGCCGAGGTTACGACCGGCGACCAAATAGTCTTCGTGGGTCTTGGCCTTGCGCATGCCGTAGTAGCCGAGCACCAGCATTGCGGCGGCGTAAATGAGAACGACGAATAAATCCAAAGCCATGATGGCGTGTCTCCGATTGTCTTTTTTATGGTGAGGCGAAAATCAATCTTTGTGCGAATACCAATTCCTGTGGGAGCGTGGCTTGCCCGCGATGGGAGCGCCGCGATCTGTCAGGCGGACCGCGTCATCGTTTATCGCGGGCAAGCCCGCTCCCACAGGTAATGCGTTGACCACAGGTAATGCGTTGAATCAGGCGGCTTGGCGCATCGCCGGTTTACCGAGCGAATCCTTGCCCTTGCTGCGTGCATCGGTCGGGCCAAACACTTCCCGCGATTCCGGGAACAGGCTCAGCAGCGTCAGGTACACCAGCGAGGCCAGGCCGAGGGTCACCGGCAAGCTGATGTCGATACCGCCCGCCAGATTCCCGAGTGGGCCGACAAACTGCCCCGGCAGATTCACGAAGCACAAACCCACCAGCGCGCTCGGGATCCAGGCACCCAGGCCACGCCAGTTCCAGCCGTGGGTGAACCAGTAGCGGCCACCTTTCTCGCCACGGGTGAACACTTGCAGGTCATCCGGGCAGTAGAAGCCGCGACGCACCAGCAGGCCGATGATCATGATCACCATCCACGGGGTGGTGCAGGTGATGATCAGCACAGCGAAGGTCGACACGCTCTGCACCAGGTTCGCCGCAAAGCGCCCGATGAAGATGAAAGCAATCGACATCACGCCGATCAGCAACGTTGCCTTGACCCGCGACAGTACCCTCGGGAATACGCTGGACATGTCCAGCCCGGTGCCATACAGCGAGGTGGTGCCGGTGGACATGCCGCCGATCACCGCAATCAGGCACACCGGCAGGAAGAACCAGCTCGGCGATACCGCCAGCAGACCGCCGACGTAGTTGTTGGCTGCGATGTAGTCCGGTGCCTTGATTGCCACGATGGTGGCGGTGGCGAGGCCGAACAGGAACGGGATCAACGTGGCAAGTTGCGCAGCAATCACCGCCAGCATGATGCGACCCTTCGGGGTTTCACGCGGGATGTACCGCGACCAGTCGCCAAGGAACGCACCGAAGGAAATCGGGTTGCTCATGGCGACCAGCGCGGCGCCGATGAAGGCGGCCCAGAAACCGGCCTGCCCCATGGCGACGGTGCCGGCGAACTGGCTGTCGAAGGTCGGGGCGAACGCGAAGATGCCGAGCAGGAACAGCAGGCTGGCGGCCCACACAGCGATGCGATTGACCCACAGCATGAAGCGGAAGCCGTAGATGCACACGGTCAGTACCAGGATCGCGAACAGACCGTAAGCCAGGCCCAGGGTCAGGTCGGTTTCCGGGATGCCGATCAGGCGTTTGGCGCCACCGATCAGCGCATCACCCGAACTCCATACCGAGAGCGAGAAGAAGGCAATGGCGGTCAGCAGCGACAGAAACGAACCGACGATCCGTCCGTGCACGCCGAAGTGGGCGCCGGAGGACACAGCGTTATTGGTGCCATTGATCGGCCCGAACAGGCCCATCGGCGCTAGGATCAGCGCCCCGATTACCACGCCCAGCACAATCGCCCACACGCCCGCCTGGAAGGACAGGCCGAACAGCACGGGAAAACTGCCGAGCACCGCTGTGGCAAAGGTATTGGCGCCGCCGAAGATCAGGCGAAACAGGTCGCTGGGTCTGGCGTCGCGCTCATGATCCGGGATCTGTTCGACCCCGTTTGTTTCGATGCTGCTAAGGCTTTTTTCTTTGTTGTTGTTATTCATGATCTGCTCCGATCATAAAGGCGCGCTCATCGTGTGTGAGCGTCACCTGTTTGGCTAAGGGGGTGGCAGCCCTTCCGGCATTGCGGACAAATGTTCGTGGCAGGCCAGCCATAGGCCTTGTTGTTCTTGGCCAGACGTCTGTTTCTTGAAAACAATCGTCTCGCGTTCCTGGCTGAAGTGTTGCTCCCCTTGCATGCGTAGCTCGGTGGCTACGTCATGGATGAAAATCGCTACGTCACCCTGCAGGCTGACGAAGGTGTTGCTCGAGATGCAGGACAGCACCTCGAAGCCGTCCTCGACGCGCCATGTGTCCCATAACGCCTGATAGGCATCGCGCGACAACAGGGGCTGCTCGAGGGTGTAGAACACGAAGCTGGCATCAACGCTGAATGCGCCGAAGTAGGCTTCGCGATCGTTACGGGCAAAGGCCGACACCAGCTCGGCGGCGGCGTTGAGTACCTGATCACGTTCGCTCATGACCGATCCTCAGCGATGGACCACGCCCGGCAGTACGCAGAGCATTTCGTACAGCAGGTTGGCGCCCAACAGCGAGGTATTACCGGTGGTGTCGTACGCTGGCGAGACTTCTACCAGATCGCAACCGACCAGATCGAGGCCTTGGCAGCCGCGCACGATTTCGATCGCCTGAATGGTCGTCAGACCACCGATTTCCGGGGTGCCAGTGCCGGGTGCCCAGGCCGGGTCGATACCGTCGATATCGAAACTCAGGTACACCGGACCGCCGCCGACTTTCTCGCGAACTTCGGCCATCAGCGGTGCCAGGGATTTGTGCCAGCATTCTTCAGCCTGAACCACACGGAAGCCTTGATTGCGGCTCCAGTTGAAGTCATCAGCGGTGTAACCCTGAGCGCGCAGGCCAATTTGCACCACGCGGTCGCAATCCAGAAGGCCTTCTTCAACGGCGCGACGGAAGGTGGTGCCGTGGGCGATTTTCTCGCCGAACATGTGATCGTTCACATCGGCGTGAGCGTCGATGTGCACCAGGCCGACCTTGCCGTGCTTTTTATGGATGGCACGCAGAATCGGCAGGGTGATGGTGTGGTCGCCGCCGAGAGTCATGGGGATCACATCGTGTTCGAGGATATTGTCGTAGGCCTCTTCGATGATCCGCACGGCGTCCAACAGGTTGAACGTGTTGATCGCGACGTCACCGATGTCGGCAACCGACAGCGAATCGAACGGCGCGGCGCCGGTGGCCATGTTGTACGGGCGGATCATCACCGACTCAGCGCGGATTTCACGCGGTCCGAAACGGGTGCCGGGGCGCAGGGAAGTGCCGATGTCCAGCGGGATGCCGATAAAGGCAGCGTCCAGGCCAGCGGCGGATGGCAAATGGGGGAGTCGCAGCATGGTGGCGATGCCGCCGAAGCGCGGCATTTCGTTGCCGCCCAGTGGTTGGTGAAGAATCTTGTCCACGGGTAAGGCCTCATCGTCGTTGTTTTATTTATGTCGGTTGCACGCTCGGGGAGAGACGGGCACCGCTGTGGGCCGATTCTGCGAAATGTAGTGACCGGGAAGAATCGCTACGGGCAAATACTTAGTTCAGATTTTTCTAAACTAATGGAGACGGTAGCGATAGACTTCTGACCACACGCAGAACCCCTGTGGCGAGGGAGCTTTTGTGGTGGGGGGCCTTTGTGGCGAGGGGGCTTGCCCCCGTTGGGTTGCGCAGCAGTCGTAAACCTGCCAACTCGGTCTGTCTGATGACACCGGGGTGAATGGTTTTGGGGCTGCTGCGCAACCCAACGGGGGCAAGCCCCCTCGCCACAGTGATCTCCATAGTCACAAAAAAACCGCGTTCCCTGGCACTTCGGAGCATCCAATGGCCAACGCTTTACCCGACCTGAAACTATTGCGCATCTTCGTCAGCGTGGTCCGCCATCAGGGGTTCGCCAACGCCCAGCAAGAGCTCAACCTCTCGACCTCGGCGATCAGCACCTACATGAGCCAGCTCGAAGCGGCCTTGGGTCTGGTGCTTTGCCATCGCGGTCGCGGTGGTTTCAGCCTGACCAGCAAGGGCGAGTTGTTCCATCAGGAAACCCTGCGTCTATTGGCGGAACTCGAAGGTTTCGAACAATACGCCGCCGCCCTCAAAGGCGAGCTGCGCGGCACTCTGAACCTGGGGGTGATCGACTCCACCGTCAGCGACAAGGCCTTGCCGTTCGCTGAAGCCATCGGTGCCTACAGTCAGGAACACCCGGCAGTGCATTTGCATCTTTCGGTGATGAGCCCCTACGAACTGCAACTCGGTGTGCAGGACAACCGCCTCGACCTGGCCATCGGTGCCTTTTCCACGCGCATGAGCGGTCTGGTCTACATGCCGCTGTATCGTGAGCAACACTGGCTGTATTGCAGCAGCCGTCATCCGCTGTTCACCGAGCGGCGCATCCCCGAGCAAGTCATCACCCAACAGCGCATGGTCGGTCGCGGCTATTGGAGCCAGGCCGAACTGGCTCGCCACGGTTTCAAGCACAGCGCGGCGACCGTAGAAAGTATGGAGGCCCAGCTGATTCTGGTGTTGTCCGGCGCCTACATCGGTTACCTGCCGGAGCACTACGCCCAGGCTTGGGCCGACAAAGGGGATTTGCGCGTGCTGCTGCCGGCGACGTTCGGTTATCAGGCACCGTTTTCGATGATCGTGCGCCGGGGCCGCAGCCGCGAACCGCTGATCCAGACCTTCCGCGACCTGCTCAAAGCGCAGCTCAATCAGGCCGCTTAAAGGAAAAAGAAGCGATGTCCAGAATCCAATGCCCACGCTGTCTACGCCCGCAAACCCATTGTCTGTGCCCGCTGATCCCGAGCCTCGACAGTCGCACTCGGGTGTTGCTGCTTCAGCATCCAAGCGAAGTGAACCACGCGCTGAACACCGCGCGGTTGGCGGCGCTGGGATTGAAGAATGCCGAGTTGATTGTGGGCGAGGTGTTCGAGGATTTGCCGGTGCTGCTGAATCAGCCGGGCTATCAGGCACGGTTGCTTTTTCCCGGTGAGGAGGCGCAGCCGATGCAGACTTACACCGCGAATGATGAGCCGCTGCTGCTGGTGGTTCCGGACGGCACCTGGCGTAAAGCGCGCAAAATGCTGCACCTCAATCCGTTGTTGGCGGCGTTGCCCAGAGTGACATTGGCCGAAGGCGGGGTGTCGCGTTATCGCCTGCGCAAGGCTCCGGGACCGGGGGCGTTGTCGACGGTGGAGGCGATTGTGCAGGCGTTGCAGACCCTCGAAGCGCCGAGCACATTCGAACCGTTGCTGAAACCGTTCGAGGCGTTGATCGAGGGGCAGATTGCGGCGATGGGGGAGGAGATCTATCAGAAAAATCACGGGCGATGATCCCCTGTGGCGAGGGGGCTTGCCCCCGTTGGGTCGCGAAGCGGCCCCAAAAACCATTCAACCCCGTTGTATCAGGTAAATCGCATCAATCGGTTTTACGACTGCTTCGCAGCCGAACGGGGGCAAGCCCCCTCGCCACAGGACCGCGTCCAGCCTATCTTTCGCGCATCGCCTCAGTCCGCGCTTTCAACACCGGTTTAAGCAAATAATCCAGCACGCTTTTCTCCCCGGTAATAATGTCCACCGTCGCGACCATCCCCGGAATGATCAGCAGCGGTTTCGCATCCCCGCCCAAGTGATTCTTGTCGGTGCGCACCTGAATCAGATAAAAACTGTTGCCCTTGTCATCAGTGATAGTGTCCGCCCCGATCAACTCCAGCTTCGCACTCAACCCCCCGTAAATCGTGTAGTCGTAAGCGCTGAACTTGACCATGGCTTTCTGGCCCGGGTGCAGGAACGCCACGTCTTGAGGGCGGACCTTGGCTTCGATCAGCAGGTTGTCTTCCAGCGGCACGATTTCCACCATGTCGTTGCCCGGCTGGACCACGCCGCCGATGGTGTTGACCTTCAGCATTTTGATAATGCCGTGAACCGGCGACACCACGGTGGTGCGCGTCACGCGGTCGTCGATGGCAATGCTCGATGCGGTGATTTTCGACAAGTCGGTGCGTTTCTCATTCAGCTCTTTTGCCGCGTCTGAACGGAAGGATTGTTCGGATTCGTCGATCTTGCTTTTGATCTCATTGATCGCTGATTCGGCACGGGGAATCGCCAGGGTCGTGGCGTTCAGCGAGCCGCGGATCTCCACCGCGCTGCGTTTGAGCCGCAGGATTTCCACCGGCGAAACCGCCCCGGTGCCCACCAGTGGCGCCGACATGTTCATCTCTTGTTGCAGCAGTGCCAGGCTGGAACTGAACTGGCCCTGTTTGGAACGGAATTCTGCCAACTCCTGGGTTTTCTGCCGAAGTTGTTCGGTCAATGTGCGCTGTTCGCTGGCCAGTCGGCGCTGGCGTTGTTCATACAGCGAGCGTTCGTCCTCGGCCACTTGCGGCGCCTTGGCGATCACTTCCGCGGACAACTTGAATGGCCGGCCTTCCGCTTCGGCCGACAGGCGTTCGACCTGCGCGGTCAGTGCATAGCGGTCCGCTTCGCTTTCACCTTTGTTCGACAGAAAACGCGTGTCATCCAGGCGCAGCAACGTGTCGCCCTTGTTCACCATTTGCCCTTCGCGCACGAAGATTTCCGTGACGATGCCGCCCTCCAGGTTCTGGATCACCTGAATCTTGCTCGACGGAATCGCCTTGCCTTCACCCGTGGTGACTTCCTGCAACACGGCGAATTTGGCCCAGACCAACGCAGTGATCAGCAATGCCGCTGCCAGCCACACGGTGATCCGCGACCAGCGCGGCGAATCCTGCAACGAGGCGCCGGCGGTTTCCGGCATGAATTCGCTTTCGGCGCTTTTGTTGAAACTGCCAAAGTAGCCTCTGTCCTTTGATGAAGCGGACGATGAATCAGACATGGGCAACTCCTAAACCGTCGCAGAGCCGACACGGCCCTTGCGCAATGCATCGATGACCGCTTCTTTCGGGCCGTCGGCGACGATCCGCCCGTTGTCCAGCACCACCAACCGGTCTACCAGGCTGAGCATCGAGGTGCGGTGAGTGACCAACAGCAGGGTTTTGCCCTGAATCCAGCCGTGGAGTTTTTGCCGCAGGACGTCTTCGCTGCTGTTGTCCATGGCGCTGGTGGGTTCGTCGAGCAGCATGATCGGCGGGTCGAGCAACAAGGCACGCGCCAGCAACACCGCTTGGCGTTGACCGCCCGACAGCAACTGACCGCGTTCGCCCACCGGCCGGTCGAAGCCCTGGGGATGTTGGCGAGCCAGTTCGGTGACGCCGGTCAGTTCGGCGACTTCAAGCATCCGGGCATCGCTGATGTAGCGCGCCCCGAGGGTCAGGTTGTCGCGCAGGCTGCCGGCCAGCAATGGCAGGTCGTGGGCGACGTAGCCGATCTGTTGACGCAGGTCGGCGACGTCCAGTTGCCGCAGGTCCAGACCATCGAGCAGCAACTGGCCTTCCTCCGGTGCATAGAACCCCATCACCAGCCGCGCCAATGTGCTTTTGCCCGAACCGCTGCGGCCGATGATGCCGATCCGTTCGCCGGGTTTCATGCTGAAGCTGACGTTGGCCAGGGCCGGGGCATTCTGGCCGTTGTAGTGGAACGTCACGCCGCTGACGTCGAGTGCGCCTTGCAATTGCGTACGCTCCAACGGCCGCTGTTTGGCGTCACGTTCTTGCGGCAACGACATCAGCGCATCGGTGCTTTTCATGGTCAGTTGCGCTTGCTGATAACGAGTGATCAGCCCGGCGATTTGCCCCAGCGGCGCGAGCACGCGGCTGCCGAGCATGTAGGTCGCCACCAGCGCACCAACGCTGAGGTTGCCGGCGATGATGCTGTAGACCCCGGCGACGATGGTCGCCATGCCGGAGAATTGCTGAATGAACAGCGTGCCGTTGGTGGCCAGCGCCGAGAGGTTGCGGGCATGGCTGTCGAGGCGGGTGAGGGCGCCGTGGGTGCTTTCCCATTTGTGTTGGCGTTCGCTTTCGGCGCTGCACGCCTTGAGGGTTTCCAGGCCGCCGAGGGTTTCGATCAGCAAGGCCTGGCGTTCGGCGCCGAGGCTCAGACTCTTCTGCACGGTGTCGCGCAGACGTGCCTGAATCACCATGGCAAAGATGATCGTGATGGGGAATGCCAACAGCGGAATCACCACCAGCCAGCCACCGAGCAGGCCGATCACCACCAACATCAACACCGCGAAGGGCAGGTCGATCAGGCTGGTCAGCGTGACGGCGGTGAGAAACTCCCGCAGGCCCTGGAAATCGTGAATGCTCTGGGCGAAACCACCGATAGTCGCCGGCCGCGCTTTCATCGCCATGCCGGTGATGCGTTCGAACAAGGTCGCCGAAAGAATCACGTCGGTTTTCTTCCCTGCGGTGTCCAGCAGGTGCGCGCGAACCACCCGCAGCACCAGTTCGAAACCGGTGCCAATCAACAAGCCGATCGACAGCACCCACAACGTTGAAGTGGCCTGGTTAGGCACTACCCGATCGTAGGTCTGCATCACAAACAGCGGCACCATCAAGCCCAGCAGGTTGATCAGAAAACTCGCCAGAATCGCATCGCTGTACAGCCACTTCGACAACTTCAACGTGTCGCGAAACCACGCCTCGACTCGTGGCACCAGCGGCGCACGCAAGTCTTCGAGTTCATGCCGCGGCCGGGCGAACAAGGCCTGGCCGCTGTAGTTGGCGGTCAGCTCGTCCGTGCTGACCCATTGTTCTCCGCCGTCGGCTTCGCTCGGCAGAATCAGCGCCTGCCCGTCATCGCCGAAGCGACGCAAGATTGCGCAGCGGCCATGGTTGAGGATCAGCATCACAGGCAGGTTGAGCGCGGAAATTTCCCCCAGTTCACGGCGCAACACACGCGCCTGCAAACTGGCCCGGGCCGCTGCGCGCGGCAGCAGGTCCAGGCTCAAACGTTGGTGTGCCATTGGCAGCCCGGCACTCAGGCTGGCGCGACTGACCGTCGCGCCATGAAGTTTGCAGAGGATCAACAGACCGTCCAGAAGCGGGTCATCGAAGCTCAGACGCGGATCGACGCCAGTATTGCCGGTTTCCATGCTGGTCACTTGATCGCTCCCGTTGCGCTGCGGCAATTGGCATAAATATCTACATATCTCCCTGTAGGAGCTGCCGAAGGCTGCGATCTTTTGATCTTGATCTTGAAAAACAAAATCAAAAGATCGCAGCCTTCGGCAGCTCCTACATGGGGTTATTTCATTTCAGTTCAGGTAAACGAGCTTCGTTTTTCACTTCGGTGGAAGCGATCGCATCGGCGGGCAGCACCACCCGTTGTTTGCTCAGCAACTGACCCATGTTCGCCAGTACGCGGTACATCGAAAACTCCTCGGTGTAGCGCACTTCGGTGTAGCGGCGGTTGGCGTTGTAGAGCTCATTTTCACTGTCGAGCAAGTCGAGCAAGGTCCGTTGACCAAGGCCGAACTGATCCTGATACGCGGCCCGCACACGGGTGGTGGTTTCGGCGTATTCACGGGCGGTCGGGGTTTGTTTCTTGGCGTTGAGCATGGCGTTCCAGGCCAGGTGGATGTTCTCGTTGAGTTGGCGCAGGGCGTTGTTGCGGATGTCCAGCGCCTGGTTGATCTGGTGCGCATTGGAGGCCAGCCGGGCCTTGTCGCTGCCGCCGCGGAACAGGTTGTAGTTCATCACCACACCCACTCGCCATTCGTTGTCGTGGCCTTCGTCGCCCTGAATATTATTATTCGCGCCCACCGCCGCTTCAGCGTCAAAGCGCGGGTAGAACGGCGACTTGGATACTTCGTACTGGCTCTCGGCCGATTGCACATCGGCCTGGGCGGATTTCAGGTACGGGTTGTTTTCCACCATGCTCTGCTGGGCTTCCGGCAGGGTGGTGGGCAATTCGCCGCGGGTCGATGGCGGCGCTTCGAGTTCATCGGGCATGCGCCCCACGACGCTGTAGAAGTTCGTCTCGGCATCGGCCAGATCGACTTCGGCGGTGTCGAGGTTGTTTTGCGCCAGCGCCCGGCGAGCGGTGGATTGGTCGGAGTCGGCGTTACTGCCGACCCCACGCTGAGTGCGCAGGCCGATCTGATCGTTGACTCGCATGTGCGCTTGCAGGTTGTTCTTGGCCAGGGTCACCAGTTCGCGGCGCTTGAGCACTTCGAGGTACACCTCGATGGTGCGCAGGGCCAGATCCTGGGCGGTGCCCTGAGCGTAATAGGCTCGCGAGTTGGCCACGCCTTTGGTGCGCGCGACCTCGTTGGAGGTGTTGAAGCCGTCGAACAGCATCTGCCGCAGGCGCAGTTCCGATTGGGTGTAGGTGAGGATTTCGGTGTGGTGATTGCCTTGCGCCCGAGTGGTGGTGTTATCGCTGTACCCGCGCCCGTAGCCGGCGTTCAAATCCACCGATGGATAGAAGCCCCCTTTGGCGACTTTAATCTGCTCGTCGGCCGAGAGCCGGGCGTCGACCCGCGATGCCAGTTCCGGGTGGGTCGCAATGGTGCTCTGGATCGCCTCGGTCAATGACATCGCCTGAGCCTGAGAAGTGCAGGCCATGGCCAGCAAAATCGCGCTGCAGAGGGGGGTTAAAACGCGCATGGATGCCTCTCCCTGATTCCTGATGGTACTTAGTGAGTCGCCAAATATTTGACGTTATTTTTAAGTGAAACCGTCTCACGCTTGTTACAACAGAGCTAAGAACATCCTGACGCGAAGCTAAGAAGGATTTCTCATAAGGCTTATGCCGAAAAAAACTTATGCGCTCTGAAAAATCCAGCACATTGTTCAATGCGAAAGCCTTTGTTTATGAGCTCTGAGGAGCATCGAAGGGCTTGAGGAAAGTTCAATTCACTTTTCGACACAGAGCGAAGAAGTGCTGGAGGGGAGGGAAGCGAGACGGTTTAGAGGCGACAATTTTTTGTCACTCGAGTGATTCAAAACCGTTACGCATCGTTAGCAAGGCGGTTATTTTGGAAGTGGACCCCGATGCCATTGATTGCAGAGGGTTTTATCCCGATCCAGAAATTCCCCTTGCGAGCGACACGTCTGGCGAGAGAGTCGGGAGGCAGTGGTTTACGTCAGGTAAACGCTTTCTCGGCAAACGATCCGCCAGGCCAACCTGCTTGAACCATGAGCAACTTCTTCGCGCAAACAGGATGCCGACAGCTGTTGGCAGCGGAGGAAATGCACATGGCAACGCTCATCGGTATCGTCAGTAAGGTCATCGGTCAGGTGTACGCAGTGGCGGGTGATGGCACCCGACGCACCCTGGTCGAGGGCGATCGGCTGTTTGCTGGCGAGCACCTGGTCACCGGGGCCGAAGGCGCGGTGGCGGTGCAGTTGAAGAATGGCCAGGAACTGACCCTGGGGCGTGACAGCAGCCTGCAGATGACGGACCAATTACTGGCGCATCAGGTCCCGCACGTGGAGACCTCTGAGGCGGTGACGCCGAGCCAGGCGCAACTGACCGATGTCGAGCAACTGCAAAAAGCCATTGCCGCCGGTGCCGACCCGACTCAGACCGGTGAAGCCACCGCTGCCGGGCCGGGCGCATCTGGAGCACCGGGTGGATTGGGCGGTGGTCACAGTTTTGTGTTGCTGGAGGAGGTGGCGGGCCGGGTCGATCCGATCATTGGTTTCCCCACTGCGGGCTTCAACGGCATTCCCGAATTCCCCCTGGCGCGCCGGGACGCTGATCCGGGCAATGGCGATAACGGTGCGGGTGGTGCGGGTGGTGCAGGTGGGACAGGCGCGCCGAATAACCCGGTCACCCTCATCGGCCTGTCGGCGGCGGGGGGCGAACTGACCCTCAATGAAGCCAACCTGGTGGACGGTTCGGCCAGCAACCCCGGAGCGCTGATTCAAAACGGCACCTTCACAATCATTGCGGCTGACGGGCTGACCAGCCTGAACATCGGCGGAATCAACGTGATCAGTGGTGGTGTGCCCGCCGGTTTTCCGCAATCGATCACCACTCAACTGGGCAACACCCTGACGATCACCGGTTACAACCCGGCTACCGGCGTGGTGAGTTACAGCTACACCCTCGTCGGCAACGAAACCCACTCGGCTGGCGACGGCACCAACAACCTCAGCGAACAGTTCACCGTCGTCGCGAGTGACAGCAACGGCGATACCGCCACCGGTTCGCTGGACGTCAACATCACTGACGATGTGCCCAAAGCCATCGACGACACCAACGCCAATAGCGCCTCGGAAACCCTGCTGACCCTGGCTGGCAGCGTGCTGCCCAACGACCTCCAGGGCGCCGACCGCATTCCTACTGGCCCCGACAGCGGGCCGGTCATCGGCGGCACGTTCAACGGGACTTACGGCACGCTGGTACTCAACGCCAACGGCACATACACCTACACCCTGAACACCAGCGATGCGGACTTCAAAGCCTTGAACGGTGGTGGCAACGCTACCGAGAATTTCGTCTACACCCTCACCGATTCCGATGGCGATACCAGCACCGCGACGCTGGTGCTGAACATCCATAACAACGATGACCCAGTGACTCTCGATGGCCTGAACGTCAACGGCGGTGAACTCAACGTTTATGAGAAAAACCTCAGCGACGGCACCAGCCCCAACACACCGGCCTTGACCCAAAGCGGCACCTTCACCGTCACCGCCCTCGACGGTTTGCAAACCCTGACCGTGGGCGGCATCGCGGTAGTCACCGGTGGCGTGGCCGCAGGCTTCCCGCAATCGATCGTCACTGCGCTCGGCAATACGCTGACCATCACCGGTTTCAACAGCACGACTGGCGTGGTCAGCTACAGCTACACCCTGACGGATAACGAAACCCACCCGAACGCCGACGGCACCAACAGCATCACCGAGAACCTCAATGTCGTCGCCACCGACGTCGATGGCAGCACTGCGTTGGGTCAGATCAACGTCAACATCGTCGATGACTTGCCCACCGCCAACCCTGATCAAGCGACGATAGCCGAAGGCGCAACGGCCTCGGGCAACGTGCTGAACAATGACGTCGGAGGTGCCGACGGCCCGGCACTCAGTGGTGCGGTGGTTGGCGTGCGCGCCGGCAACGACACTTCGACTTCAGCCATCGGTGGCCTGAATACTCAAATCAACGGCGCCTATGGCTACCTGACTCTGGATGCCAACGGCAACGCCGTGTACCACAGCAACCCGAACTCGGTCAGCGCGCCGGGGGCCACGGATGTGTTCACCTACACCGTGCGTGATGCCGACGGCGATGAAAGCACCACGACCATCACCATTAACGTGGCGGACTGCACCCTCGTTGCGGCCAGCGATAGCGACGTGACGGTTAACGAAAAAGCGCTGGATTTGACCCAGGATGGCCAGGATCTGGCGGCAGGCACGGTCACCGGCAGCGAGCCGGGCAACACCGGTGAAACCGGCTCCGGTACGCTGGTCGGCTCGGTCACTGGCACCACTGGCACGATCACTTACACCTTGGTCGGCAGCGCCACCGGGACTTATGGGCAAATCGTGCTCAACCCCGACGGCAGCTACACCTACACCCTGACCTCCGCACCAACGACCATCCCCCACGCCAACGACGGGCCGAATACCCTGAACGAAAGTTTCACCTATCAAGCGACCGATCCCTTGGGTAACAGCGTCACCAGTACCATCGTGATCAACATCGTCGATGACGTACCCACCGCTCACGCCGATGCAGTCTCGGTGGCGGAGGGTGGAACGGTCAGCGGCAATGTGTTGGGCAATGATGTACTCGGCGCTGACGGCCCTGCATCGGGTGGTGCAGTGGTCGGCGTGCGCGCCGGCAGCGACACTTCGACTTCAGCCATCGGCGGTTTGAATACGCAAATCAACGGCACCTACGGCTACCTGACCCTGGATGCCAATGGCAACACCGTGTACCACAGCAATCCGAACTCGGTCAGCGCGCCGGGCGCCACGGATGTGTTCACCTACACCGTGCGCGATGCCGACGGCGATGAAAGCACCACGACCATTACCATCAACGTGGCCGACTGCTCCCTCGTGGTGGTCCCTGATAACGACGTAACGGTTCAGGAAAAAGCGCTGGATTTGACCAAGGATGGACAGGACCTGGCAGCAGGCACCGTCACCGGTAGCGAGCCGGGCAATACCGGTGAAACCGCCTCCGGCACGCTGGTCGGCTCCATCACTGGCGCTATTGGCGCAATCACTTACACCTTGGTCGGAAGCACCACTGGGACCTACGGGCAAATTCTGCTCAATCCGGATGGCAGCTACACCTACACCTTGACGTCCGCACCAGCGACCACGCCCAACGCTAACGACGGGCCGAACACTCTGAGCGAAAGCTTCACCTATCAGGCCACCGATTCTTTAGGCAACAGCGTCACCAGCACCATCGTGATCAACATCGTCGATGACGTGCCGACTGCGCACTGCGATTCAGTCGCGGTGGTAGAGGGCGGGACAGTCAGCGGTAATGTACTGGACAACGATGTGCTCGGTGCTGACGGCCCGGCATTGGGAGGTGCAGTGGTCGGTGTGCGCGCCGGCAGCGACACATCGACTTCGGCCATCGGCGGCTTGAACAGCCAAATCAACGGCACCTACGGCTATCTCACACTGGATGCCAACGGTAATGCCGTGTACCACAGCAACCCCAACTCGGTTGGTGAGCCGGGCGCCACGGACGTGTTCACCTATACCGTGCGCGATGCCGACGGCGATGAAAGCACCACCACCCTGACCATCGACGTGTCCAACAACTGCCTCGTAACGGTCACCGATACCGACGTGACGGTCTACGAAAAAGCCCTGGATTTGACCCGAGACGGCCAGGACCTGGCAGCGGGCACAGTCACTGGCAGCGAGCCGGGCAACACCGGTGAAACCGGCTCCGGTACGCTGGTCGGTGCGGTCACCGGCGCCAGCGGTGCGATCACTTACACCCTGGTCGGCAGTGCCACCGGAACCTACGGGCAGATCCTTCTCAACCCCGACGGCAGCTACACCTACACCCTGACCTCGGCGCCGAAAACTTCGCCCACCGCCAACGACGGCGCGAACACCCTGAACGAAAGCTTCACCTACACCGCCACCGATGCCGTGGGCAACAGCACCACCGGCACCCTTGTGGTCAGCATCGTCGATGACGTGCCCAAAGCCGTCACCTCGGACCGTTCGGTGCCCGCGGTGCAGATCGACTCCAACCTGCTGCTGGTGATCGACGTGTCCGGGAGCATGGTCGACCCTTCCGGTGTATCGGGACTGTCGCGGCTGGACCTGGCCAAGCAGGCGATCAGCGCATTGCTCGACAAGTACGACGATCTGGGCGACGTGAAAGTGCAGATCGTCACCTTCAGCAGCAGCGCCACGGACCAGACTTCGGTGTGGGTCGATGTGGCGACCGCCAAGTTGATCATCGCTACGCTGACGGAGGGCGGCGGCACCAACTACGACGCAGCCGTGGCGACCATGCAAACCGCATTCAACACCTCGGGCAAACTCACCGGAGCGCAGAACGTCGGCTACTTTTTCTCCGATGGCAAACCCAACGAAGGCGACATCGGCCCCGCGGACGAGGCCGCGCTCAAAGCCTTCCTCGACGCCAATGGCATCAAGAACTACGCCATTGGCCTGGGCAGTGGCGTCAGTAACGCCAGCCTCGATCCAGTGGCCTATGACGGCAGCACGCACACCGACACCGACGCCGTGATAGTGACCGACCTCAATCAGCTCAACTCGGTACTCTCGGGCACCGTGCAAGGCGCGCCGGTCACCGGTTCGCTGCTGGGCGAGGGCGGTACATTTGGCGCCGATGGTGGCTTCATCAAATCCATCACGATCGACGGCACCACTTATACCTATGATCCGAAAGCCAACAGCAATCAGGGTTCGCTGAGCTTCAGCGGCGGCGCCAACCACGGCACCTTCAACACCGCCAACAACACCCTGAGCATCGCCACCAATGACAGCGGCACCCTGGTGGTGAACCTCGATACCGGCGAGTACACCTACCTCTCGCAGAAAACCACGGCCGCGGTCATCACCGAAAACATCGGCTTCACCGTCAGCGACAACGACGGCGATCTGGCCAGCTCCACGCTGGTGATCAACGTGATTCCGAACACGCCGCCGGTGGCGGTCGATGACCACGTCATTACCAACGTGCTGTCGGGCAGCATTGTGCTGCCGGGCGAACTGCTGCTGGCCAACGACAGCGACGTCAATGGCGACACGCTCACGGCATCGCCGACCACCTTCAACACTGGCTGGACGGCCAGGGGCGGGGACTTTACCGGCACCAATCCGAACTTCAGTTTCACCGCCAATAACACCCAGGCAGTGACCATCGCCCGCAGCGCATTCGTCGCCAACACAGCCGCCATGACGGCGATGTTGGTGGTCAGCGGGGCGCTGGGGGCGGTCAGCGCCAACAATACCAATGATGAGGACCGGATCACCGTCAACCTCAAACAGGGTGAAACCCTCAACCTGGACCACAATCTGGCGGCCGGCCACGTCACCATGGAGTACTCGGTCAACGGCGGTGCTTTCATTGCCATCGCCGATGGCCAGACCATCACCGCCACGGCGGACGGCACGTACCAGATCCACATCACCAACATCGACGACGGCGGTCCGGGCAACAGCGGGAAGGGCGCGGAAAACTACCAGCTGACCATGACCGTCAACTACGCCGGAGCCCACGATGCCACGCCGGACTTCCACGGCACCTACACCGCCAACGACAACCACGGCGGCAGCGACTCGGCCAATGTGACCATCAGCTATCAGGATGGCCATACGCTGACCGGCACTTCTGGGGACGACGTACTGGTGGCGGGCGCGGGCAACAACGTCATCAATGCCGGCGACGGCAATGACGTGCTCACCGCAGGTTCCGGCAACAACGAAATGCACGGCGGCGCCGGCAATGACTTGCTGTTCAGCGGCGCGGGCAATGACCTGCTCGACGGTGGCACCGGCAACGACACCGCGAGCTACGCCCACGCCACTGCCGGGGTCACCGCCGACCTGAACCTGCTTACCGCGCAAAACACCCTTGGCGCGGGCACTGACACTCTGACCGGCATCGAAAACCTCACCGGCTCAAACTTCAACGACAGCCTTATGGGGGACAACAACAGCAACATCATTAACGGCGGTTTGGGTAACGATGTGCTCAACGGCGGGGGCGGCGATGACTTCCTGATCGGCGGCCTCGGCAACAACACCCTCACCGGTGGCAGCGGCGCCGACACCTTCCAGTGGCTCAAAGGCAACAGCGGCCACGACGTCATCACCGACTTCACCCCAGGCACCGACAAACTCGACCTGTCGCAACTGCTGCAAGGCGAAAACGGCACCGCGGCTTCGCTGGATGACTACCTGCACTTCACCGTCAGCGGCAGTGGCGCGTCAGTGATCACCAGCATCGACGTCAGCGCCATGGCCGGCGCCACGCCGAACCAGACCATCGACCTGGCGGGTGTGAACCTGGCCAGCCACTACGGCGTCACGCCGGGGGCGGATGGGGTGATTGCTGGTGGTCACGATACGGCGACGATCATCAACGGCATGCTCAATGATCATTCGTTGAAGGTGGATACCGTGTGAACTGAAGGCTGAAACGACAAAACCCGCCCTCCCGGTTAAACCGGAGAGCGGGTTTTTGTTTGTCCGTGCTTGAGCGCCGGTGATGCATTGCCTGTTGGATCGTCATCGCGAGCAGGCTCGCGATGACCCCCTGTGGCCTCAGTTAATGGTCAGGACGGCGGGTCGAGATTATCCAATACCCGATTCACCGACGGATCCCTTGAATTCTTACCTGAGCGGCTGATCCCCGACGAACGGTAGCAAAACCTGCTATTTCTGACAGTAGCCAGTACCTGACAGCGGGCATTAAATGAAGCCATCTCGTTAAGCGCGTATTCAATCTCAAGGCGCGCAGCCCACGCATCCTCGTCAGGGAAGACTTGCAATGGTATCGCCCAATCAACCTAACGACCTGCTTGCTGCCGAGGAACCGCCTTCATCCTTCGGGGCCACAGACGAGCCGCCGAAAGTGCCGGCGGTCATCGAGCAGGATGATCCGAACGGGCTGCTGCCAAGGTCTGCGCTAGGAGCGCGATTGGCCGTTACGTTCACGGATTTTAAACAGGGGGTAGGACCAGACGAGGAGGATTGGGTCGAGCTTGGATTCATGCCTGTTGGGACCCCCTTCAGGCGGGTCGATGACCGTTGGTATCCCAACGCCGACCCTATCGGATTTCCGCAAACGCTCTTTGTCCCTCAGGAGCTTTTGTCGATCGGCATTTACGAGGTGTCGGTCAGGGTTTCTATTTCAGGGGTTAACCCGAAAGAGTCACCCAGAAAAAAACTGACCATTGACACCCAACCGCCCAACTTCGGCAGTAAACCCGATGCCGTGGTGTTTCCTGCCGAGCTGGGCGGCACGATTACCGAGACCTATTTGACCGAACATGGGCAGGTGATCGTTGACGTACCTTTTTACACCGATGTGATGGCGGGAGATCGTGCGCCGTATTTCTGGACGGATCGAGAGCTGCCGCCCGACAACGAAATACCAATTCGTGAACAGGAGTTCAGTCAGGAGGACATTGACAATAAACGACTGCTGATCACCGTTTACGCCGATGAAATTCGCCCTTGGGGTAAAGGAAAGCGCTACCTGTATTACTCGCTTAGAGATCGGGCCGGGAATACCGGCCCCAGATCCTATCTGGCGGATATTAACGTAGACCTGACCCCCGCCCCAGGCCAGCTGCCACCGCCCAAGGTTCCGCTGCCCAGAGGGTTGGTCGATCGTCAGCAGGCCCGTGATGATGTGCAAGTGGAGATCGATCAGTACGACTTTGCGGATCCGGGGCATTGGGTCGCCATTTTTTGGGACGACACCCCGCTGGCCGAATTTCCAGTAGACCCTGCAGCTCCTATTACGGCCACGGTACCTTGGCCGACGCTGCACGCCAAAGGTGATGGACCGTTGCGGGCGAAGGTTTATTACAAGATTCGACAAGGCAGTGCGTATGGGCCGCCTTCACCGGATATTTCGGTGGCCGTCGACCTCACGTTGGCCGGGCAGGATCATGACAAGGCGCCGGCGCGTACCAATGAAGACCTCGCATTCGTGGAGGTTTACGGCGAAAAATCCGGCATCAGGAATTCATTGCTGACAGAGGATCATGGTTATCCGGCCAAGGTTCTACTGAACTTGTATAACGCGCCCAAGCCAGGGCAAGTGCTTGAACTTTATTGGGGAAGTTACCCAGGGCCCGTCGCACGCTACGAAGTCAAAGTCGGGGACGTGGCCGGCGCGTCCATTGAGTTCATGGTTCCCTGGGAAGTTATCGACACCGATAAACAGAATCCGGCGTTACCCGTTTCCTACACCACCAGCAATGGCGTTAACGAACAGCAGTCCCTGCCGACCCCGGTCAGCGTGGCAATCATCTTGATCGAGAACCTGAAGGAACCCACGTTTCCTCATGGCGGGTTGAACGGCGTACTCCACTGTTGTTCGAGGCCTCGGCTCTGGGAAGGTGTGACGGTCAGAGTCAGGGCCGACCCCCGTATCGAACCGGGCGACAGGGTGATACTCGTCTGGCAGGGGTGTGCCGGTTTAAACGGCACTGATCCCATAGAAGGTGCTTACGACGAGATTATTAAAGACCTCACCACGTTTCAGCCCGGTGAGGACATCGATATTGTCGTCGCAGATTACAACAGGTTGATTGCACCAATGGTGAATAACGGCTCCGGGCTGGCTTATTACAAGCTTGAAAAACACGATGGTGGCAGGGGCGTTTCCAAGTCGGAGTTTGTTGTCATTAATCGAACCATGCCCAGTGGTGAGGTTTGTTCGCCGGAGAAAGATCTGTGTAACGAAAACTGACTGGTTTTCGCACGTGAAGTGAATGTCCGGCATCTGTATGGATGGTCTGCAGTTGATGACAGATGACTTGACGCGTCTACTGAAAAGGAGAACGAATAATGACCAATATGAATGTGTTATCGGAAGCAGAACTGGCCCGGAGAAAGTTGTCCATCTTGCGTCAATCTTTACGCCGTGCGGCCGGTAA
This sequence comes from Pseudomonas sp. BF-R-26, assembly GCF_019947395.1. Classification (NCBI taxonomy): domain Bacteria; kingdom Pseudomonadati; phylum Pseudomonadota; class Gammaproteobacteria; order Pseudomonadales; family Pseudomonadaceae; genus Pseudomonas; species Pseudomonas sp. BF-R-26. The sequence continues at coordinate 63,566 of NZ_JAGYGK010000005.1, forward strand.
GGCGCCTGTGGTAGAGAATTTATTGCCTGCGATACCCGGTGATGATATTGCGAAATTGCAGTCGAGTCGTCAGGGGCAGGCCTGCAAGGTGATTCTTGAAGATGTACAGGTGCCCGACGGAGCACAACCAGGCGATACTATAATCGCGTTGTTAAAGGATGATTTTGTGGTGTCAGCATGGGAAGAGCTTCCATTGCCTGTACCTAATCCTCATGAAATGATATTGCCAGGGACAGAAACGGCTACTCCAGGAATATTTCGTTTGAAGTATAAAGTGCTCTATGCGAGTAATTCCACTGAGTCTGACCCGTCCGAATTTTTCATCGATACCGTTGCGCCCAATCATGGCCGGCCAGGTAACAAACCTACCCCGCCAGTTGAAGTGGTAGATGGTCTTATTACTCGCGATATTCTGGATTTGTTGGGTGATATTACGATGATCATTGACCCTCCGGATGATGTTAGGAATGGGGATAAATATACGCTTTATTATGGTAAAAGTATTCCTGCTATTCCAGTTGGTGTTTTTAATGTCGATGAAGATTCTAGTTCGCCAATTGAGATTAAAGTCCCCAAAGCTATGATTGAAATTGGCGAAGGTGACTTCATTTGTTACTGCAAGTTTGAAGATCGGGTGGGAAATGTTGGGCCCGAGTCAATGCCGCTCAACCTTCGTGTTGAGCTCACACCGGTGCCCAGTGGATTACAACCACCAGAAGTGCCGGAGAGCGATGACGGTGTGGTCGATTTGAATGATGCCCATCCCGATGTAGCGGTGGTTATCCCGACTTTCGATAATGGATTGCCGACAGATCAGGTCAGGGTAACGTTTAATGGCAAGGTGCAACCCCCCCAGCCCACGGACGGCACCGCTCAAGTGATTGTTGACGTGCCATTCGCGGATGTGGCGGAAGGCGGTGATGGTCCGAAGGATGTCACGGTGACCTATGCCATCGTACGAGACGGTAAGGACTTTCCGGAACCGGTTGGTAAAACGTTCAACGTTAACCTGACGATTCCAGGGCCGGCCAACCCCGAACCGGATCCGGATTTGGGTAACCCGAACCTGAATGAATTAGTGTTGAAAGGCTCAACAGGTGATAACACCTTGGTGGAAGATGATGTTGGTAATGAAATCGATATCGATCTGACGATTTATACGGGATTCAAGGACGGAGACATTGTCAACTTGAAGTGGGAGGGGAAGGTTGTACCTCCTCCGGGTGGACGTTACGCGGTAGATGGCACTGAAGATCCAGCTTTTAAAATTCCGTTTAAACTCCCGTCGGCAATATTTGAAGCGACCAGTAACGGGAAAAAAATAGCACGTTATGTAATCACCAATCCTACTGATAATGGTGAGAATGAAAATCCGTCACCGCCAACCGAAGTAGATGTGTATATTTATCCTGTTACGCTTCCAGTTCCTGTCATTCAGCATCTGTATACAAATCCTATTGGGCGGGAGTACCTCGATTGCAGTTCGCTACGGGATATACCTGTGGTGGGTAAGGCAGCGATTATCAGAGTGGAGGGGGGTGGCTCACTTGAACCTGAAATGACGTTGGAATTTAAATGGTCAGGGACGAAGTTTCCAGTGGGTAGTGATCCTGTCGATGATTATCTGTTCGAAAAAACATTGCAAGGAACTGAACATATAAACGGATTCGAAGTGTATCTGCCGTTCAATATTGCGCTTAAAACCATTGCAGACGGAGAAGGAGCCATTGTTTATACCGCGACAATTGATGGTCGCACCCATAGTTCTGTTGAGCATAAGGTTCGAGTGGTTGTGATCGATGCGGATCAAAACTTCTGCTCTGGCACTCGAGCCGAATAAGCGTTAGTTATAACCATCAGAGGTGGAGGATACTCTCCACCTCTTTGTTACATTTCAGTGAGAGTTAATTCTCGTTAAATTGGAGATAAGTCCTACAGAAAAGTCGCTTTTCTCCTTGTACTCTGCGCTCACATTTTTCATGCCTTCCTCTCGCGAGAGGACATGTCTTGCTCAATAGTTAGAAGGAGTCATCATGGAAACGTGTTTGCAGTTGTTTCCGTTACAGCGAATCAAAAAGTCTCTGGTGTGGCTGACCTTGGCCCCAACCCTGTTATCGAGCCCTCTGGTGTTTGCATTGACCTCGATCGAATCTGGGCAAACCCTGGACATCGATCAAAATACCCCGCTGGACAACTACCGAGCCCGTAATGGTGGCGTGTTGAATTCCAATGGTGCGAATACCTTTGAAGTGTTGATCAACACCGATGCGAAGTTCAATGCGGTGGGCGGCACCTATGCCGGACGTCTGGGTAATGCCGGGGTTTCGATCACCAATGCCAGTGGCAACCTGACCGATGCCACAGTGACCGGAACCCGAATGGGCATGCTCATCAATCGGGTCAGCGGAACCACGACCGGTTCGAACGTAGTGATCAGCGGCAGCCGGATCACCGGCATAACGGCCGGGATCGAAACCGGTGGCGGCAGTCTCATTCAATTGACCGATACACAGGTGACCGGTAGCGGGCCGACCGGCATCGGTCTGAACTCGTTTGGCGCAGATGTCAGCGCCGCAGGTGGCAGCATCACCGGTGGTGCGACCGGTGTTCGACTGCGGGCTGACGCAGAAGGTGTGGGAGGGGGCGCCAATCTGTCGTTGAGCAATGTCCAGGTGCAGGGGCAGACCGGGTCGGCGATTCTCGCTGATGCCGGCGTGACCACACAGATACAAGTGCTGAACAATACCCGTCTGCTCGCCGGCAACAACATTCTGCTCGACGTGAAGGACGCCTCGACCGCCACCATGACCGTCGCCAACAGCACCCTGCAAGGCAACATCAACATCGACGGCAACAGCACTGCCAACCTCACCTTCGATCAGGGCCACATGACCGGTGATGTGGTGTTGGTCGATGACCCCTCAACAGCCACCGTCACCCTGCAAAACAATTCGACGTTCACCGGCCGCCTGGACCAGGTCAACGGCGTGACGATCAACAGCGGGTCGACCTGGACGCTGACCGGCAATGACACCGTGGGTGCGCTGGCCATGGGCGGCGGTAATCTCAAGTTTGGCCCCGACGATCAACCCGATACGTTTTACCAACTCAATGTCGGGACGCTGGTCGGTAATCCGGGCACCAACCTGATCATGATGAAAGGTAACTTCGCCAGCGGCGAGCACGATTTCCTCAACGTAACCGGGGTGGCCACCGGTGATTTCGGCTTGGCGGTCAGTGCTTCCGGTCTGGATGCCGTTTCGCCTCAGGCGTTGACTCTGGTGCGTACCGGCAGTGGGCCTGCTCAATTCTCCCTGGTCAATGGGCCGGTGGCGCTGGGCGCCTGGTCCTACCAACTGGCCAGTCGCTCTAACGGCGAAGCCACTGAGTGGTACCTGGACCCGACCACCAAAACCGTCAGCCCCGGCGCGCGTTCGGTGTTGGCGTTGTTCAATGCCCCGGCGACCATCCTGTACGCCGAGGGCGCGACCTTGCGCAGCCGGATGGGTGAGTTGCGCTTCAACGGTGGCGATTCGGGCTTCTGGATGCGCACTTACGGCAACAAATACAATGTCGCCGACGGTTCCGGCGTGGCGTATCAGCAGACCCAACAGGGCCTGTCCCTTGGTGCGGATGTGCGCTTGGGTGACAGCCAGTGGCTGGCGGGTGTGATGACCGGTTACAGCCATTCCGACCTGAACATCGAGCAGGGCACTTCCGGGACGATCAAGAGTTACTACCTGGGGCCTTATGTGACCTGGCTGGATGACGAGAGTGGCTATTACTTCGACGCTCTGCTCAAGTTCAACCGTTTTCACAACGACGCCAAGGTCGGCATGAGCGACGGCACCCGGGCCAAAGGCGATTACACCAGCAACGGCGTCAGCGCTTCAGCGGAGTTCGGGCGCCACATCAAGCTGGAGCAGGACTACTTCATCGAACCCTACGGCAAACTGACGACTGCCGTGATTCAAGGCAAGAACTACGACCTGGACAACGGCATGCACGCCGACGGCGATCGCACCCGCTCGGCGCTCGCCGAAGCCGGCATGACCGTTGGCCGCAACTTCGCCCTGGGCAATGGCCGCGTGGTTCAACCCTATGTGCGTGCAGCGGTGCTGCATGAATTCATCAACAACAACCGGGTTACGGTCAACGAGAACAACGTGTTCAATAATGACTTGTCCGGTACGCGCGGGCAGCTTGGAGTGGGGGTTGCGCTGGCACTTTCCAAGGAGTTTCAGGTACATGCCGATTTCGATTATGCCAAGGGTGAGCATATCGAGCAGCCGTATGGGGTGAATGTGGGGTTGCATTGGGCCTGGTAAAACTGTATTTGCCACCGTCCGTTTACGAGGTGAGCAGAAGGACTCGACCCCGCCACCAACACCCGGATCGCTTTCAGACGCAGCATCTTACTTCAGGCTCTCGCTAGTCTTGCGGTTCGAGGTTATCCAGCGCCCGATTCACCGTCAATTCACCAAGCATGACCACCTGCGGAATACCCAGCAGGGTGTGGCGATACGGCGTGCCCAGCAACCCGGCGAAATCGCTGAGCATCACACTCGCCGAGGCCAGGGATTCGCAGGCATTGACCAGCAGCTCTTCGGTTTTTTTATCCGGCGCGACCATGAACATGGTGCTCGGTTTACGCGGAGTTGCCCAGCCGGACAAACAGTGAGGTTCGGTTTTGTCCGGCCGGCCAACATTACACCATCAATGCCATCACGGTTGGAATTGATATTAAAAACAAACAGCTATCAATTCAGTTTCTGGGTACGAACGCTACAATGCCGCGGCGGGTTATATCTGTTGGGTGAGAAGCATATGTCGAAAGTCGATATCTGTTTTCGATCGCTGACCTTACATACGCCGGAACTCCACTTGACGTGCAATAGTTAGTCGCGCTGAAGTTTAATAGCACGTGGGTAGGATTCACCAAATTGTCATTAAGCAGGCCCGAAATGTTTGTGCCGTAGTATATGTCTACGCCTCCTATTGATCTCATGTACGCCATCGCCTCTGCACTTGTTCTTGTCTGGTCATGTATCACTTTAAGGTCATAAGTATTGCGCACTTGGACCACATAACGTGCAGATTGGCCACTATTGTCAGTGACAGTGATGGTCGCCGATCCATTTCTCATACCGGTGACAGTTCCGGTCGACGAATGGACCTGCGCCACTTGGGGGGCTGAGGAACTATAGTTGTAAGGTGGACGACCCCCGCTGGGGATTCGCGTCTGACTGTATGATGGGCGAGCATGCATAGCGAATGTTGGATGAAAAAGTTTGTAACCTGACATATACATTTGGTTTGTATTGATGACCAGCACGGTCGTAACGGTCAAGGTGCGTGCTGGCGTTGACACCTGCCCACTGCCATACAGCGCTTTGGCGGTGAAGCTGTGGGCGGCCACGCTCAGGCCGGTCATGGGATGGGTCCAAATGCCGCTCGTTGGATCGGCAATAGCCTCCCCTTTGGATGTGGTGTCGTCCAGGATCCGGACTTTCTGACCGTTACTGGCAGTCCCCGTGAGTGTCACGGCGGTGTCGACGGTGATGCCGGCTTGACGAATCTCAACCCCCTTGGAGTCTTCGGCCCGGGTGATGGCGGGAGCTGCCACGGCCGTGACGGTCAAGTTGCGTGCTGGCGTTGAAACTTGCCCATCGCCATACAGCGCCTGGGCGGTGAAGCTGTGAAACGCGACGCTCAGTCCCGAGACCACCAACGTCCAGATTCCCGTCGTTGGGTCGGCAGTCGGCTGACCCTTGGACACGGCACCATCGAGTACATCGACTTTTTGACCTTTGCTGGCCGTGCCGGTCAGCGTCACGCTGGTTTCGATGGTTGTGCTGCCATGGGGGATTTCGACCCCGCTCGGCGAGCCTTTTACCGAGGAAATAGTCGGTGCGACCAATGCTGTCACGGTCAACGTCCAGGCCGCTGAGACCGCGCCCGACCCATACAGCGCCTTGGCGGTGAAGCTGTGAGGCGCGACGCTCAGTCCCGAGACCACCAACGTCCAGATTCCCGTCGTTGGGTCGGCAGTCGGCTGACCCTTGGACACGGCGCCATCGAGTACATCGACTTTTTGACCTTTGCTGGCCGTGCCGGTCAGCGTCACGCTGGTTTCGACAGTCGTGTCGCCGTTGGGGATTTCGTCCCCGCTTGAGGTGCCTTTTACCGAGGAAATAGTCGGTGCGACCAGATCCCCCACCAGTAGATTCAGTGTGCCCGAATAACTGTACAAACCAGTCGCGGCATGTTTTAGCGTGTAGCGCACTTTGACGTACTGCCCGATATTGGCGGTGACATAGTCGGCATCCACCCGAAAGCGCACCGGTTTTCCCTGCGAAACCGAGGTAATCGGCAGCCAGTCACTGGTGCTGGCGAAGGGTTTGGGGCTGGTCCAGTAGCAGGTGAAAATATCGTCCTTGAGTGTCCCAAGGTATTCGATCAGCACGTGCACGTTATCGAACACTTTCGACGGATCCAGCAAATCGCCATCGGCCTCCTCGACCTTGGGCGCCGGCAGCGTGGCCCGAATGGCCTGAACGTCAACCAACAGGTGCTCGGACTCACTCACCCCGTAAAGCGCCGCCTGATCGTTGGACACTCTGTAGGACAGATCGAGCTTGCCGTCAGCCAGCACACTGATGTGTTCACCCAGCACGTAGATCGTGATGGCCTTGCGTTCCTCATCCCCTTGGCTGACGGTGTACTCCTCCTCATGGGCGTAGGGTTGGCCGTTGGATCGGGTACCCAGCCAAATCAGATGGACCAAGTCGCCGTTGGCCATGCCCGGATACGTGATGTCCACGGTTGCAATGGTGTTGTCCGGTTCGAGGACGCTGCCCACCAGTTCCCGAATCGTCGGCGCCGGATGGGCATACACATCGCCGATCACATCGGCGAAGGCACGTTTGGAGGAGAGCGGCGGATTGCCATTGGCTTTGGTCAAGACATAGGACGCATCGGCCGAGCCCATGGCGATGGCGCGAACATCGGCGTAGGGCACTTTGAAGTCATGGATGCTCGGGATGTTGTCGACTGTCCAGGAGACGGTGTAAATCAATGGCTTGCCAACGGGCGGTGTTCCGATCCAGGTCATCGTGATCGTATCGCCGATCTTGAAGTCGCCGTCCTGTATGTGAACTTGCACCGTGACGTCCTGCTGGTTCAATTGCTTGAGGTCGATCACGCCGTTGACCGACTCCTTGATGATCGGTGCGTCCAGACGCCCGGCACCGGCTTCGACGCGGACACGGGTGCTCTGTGAGTGCCTTACTGCCCAATTCCAGACTCGGTCGTAAATATCGTACCGCAGCACCAGCGCGTCACTGTCTCCGCCATTGAGAATGGCGGCCTGATCCGCAATGATCTCGATGGGCTCCGTTCCGGCAGCTTGTGCTTCGGTGACAGTGTGGGGCGCCAGTGCGGTACTGCCCCAATGCATTAGAATCGTGTCGTGCGCAGTAATTTCCGGGTAGAAAGGAATGGTGACGGGTACTCCTTTTTTTGCCCACTCGGCATCGACTCCTTGGTCGATGACCTCTGGCGGCAATTGCACGTGATGCAGTTCGGAATGCCCGTCGGGCAGGTGAGGTTTCTTGTCGATCCCTCCAGGTCGGTTGAGCTTGACCAGCAGACGCAGGGGCGTCGAAGGGTCATCAGGCGTCGCCTCCCCGTTGCGCTGCAACCGGTAATAAAATTCCTCGATCCAGCCGGGCACGAACAATGTTGCCGGCAGGTAAAAGAACAGACGCTGGTTGACATCGTCTGCCAGCACCTCCAGGTGGAATACCGGCACCGTGTCCAGGTAGATGTCGATCTTGTCGCCCGCTTGCATGTGGCTATAAGGATTGACGACGCACAGCACGCCCTGTTCATCATCGACCACCGCGATGCTAATGCCGCCATCACCGTCCACGATCGGATGGGTCATGTCGGCCACCAATGGCGGGCGCAGCGCGAGCGGGGAGGCGGCATACTCGAAAACGGGAAACAGAAACGGGCGGAAAGTGGTCATGGCCGGAGCTCCCTGTCCAAAACCTTGCGGTGGGTTCATGTAGATGCGATGACTTTGATTGGGCCCCACGGATGCGCGGCTGGCTACTGTCAGAACTAACAGGTACGGGTGGTTTTTCGATGAGTGGTATAGGCTTGGCGGCTTTGAACTCAGGGGCTGTGGAGTTCACCAGGCATAAAAAACGGCCGAAGCGATACTGACATCGCTGATGACACCGTTGGGTTTTACAACAACGAACGGCTGCACTCGAAACCGGGAATTTGCCACCGTCCGTTTACGACCACGGCAGTAGTTGAGCCACCAATTCCCGTAGGAGCGAGGCTTGCCCGCGAAGGGCGCACCGCGGTTTAACCGAATGACCGCGTTATCGTTCTTCGCGGGCAAGCCTCGCTCCTACAGGGGTTGCAATGTAGCCAACGAAATCGAGGTCGTACGCGGACAGGTGGTGTATGTAACCCAAACGAAATCGAGGTCGTACGCGGACACCGTAGGAGCTGCCGAAGGCTGCGATCTTGGCGCCCGTTGTTTCACCGCAGACCTCCAGAAAGCCAAAAGGCCCGCATCGTTGCGGGCCTTCTTTTTTGGCGGTGGAGCACTCCACAGGTGTTCGGTGCCGGTTTTCTGCAATATCGACTTATCCGACAGCAATGACCGAGACGAAGTTGCAAAGGGGATTGCAAACAAAGATGCGGGTGCCATCTGGGCTGACGGCGACTCCATTTGGCCCCTCTATAACGGGAATGGTTTGAATCACCTCCAGCTCCACGGTATCGATTACCGAAACCGTGCTCCAAACCCAATTGCAGACATAAGCGCGGGTGCCGTCTGGACTCACAGCGACCCCTTTTGGTTGAAGGTCAACCGGAATGGTCTTAATCACCTCCCGCATCGCGGTATCGATTACCAAGACCGCGTGAGACCCACTGCTGACATAGACGCGGGTGCCGTCCGGGCTGAAGGCGAGCGCGTCCGGTTGATTCCCGACGGGAATCGTCTCAATCACGCTCAGAGTTTTAACATCCATCACCGAGACGGTGCCATTAAATGGACTGGAAATATAAATGCCGGTGCCATCTGGGTTGATAACGATTTGCGTCGGCGCGTTTCCAGCGGGAACGGTCAAAATCACCGCCAGACTCACGGTATCGATCACCGAGATCGTGTCATCTAAATTATTGCAGATATAGACGCGGGTGCCATCTGGACTGACGGCTAGTCCCGCCGCGTTATTTCCAACGGGAATGGTCTTAATCACCGCTTGAGTCGCGGCATCAATCACCGAGACTGTTTTTTCCCAACTATTGGAGATATAGGTGCGGGTGCCGTCCGGGCTGACGGCGAGCGCGCGCGGCCGAAGCCCGACGGGAATCGTCCTAATCACGCTCAGATTAAGAATATCCAACACCGATACGGTGTTATCGGTGGAATTGCAGACGTAAACTCGGGTGCCATCCGGGCTAACGGCGATAACATTCGGATCAAGCCCTGTGGGAATAGTCCCAACGCCCCCTTGGGAAGTAATACTCAAATTTGCCGTGGCGCTTGCGAATCCGCTGTCGGCGGTCAACGTGTAAGTACCAGGACTGGTATGGCCTTTGACACCGTTGACACTGAGCAGGCCGTTTTCGTCAGTCATGAATCGACGTGTACCGCTGCTGCCATCGGGATACTCAAAGTTGAGCGGGATGGTCAAGTCAATCATGCCCGAGACGGGCTTATCGTCTTTGCTCAGAAGAAGCTCAATATTCTTTACCCGGCCAGCAGGGGCAATGACATAAGGCGGGTTGGTGAGCGTCGGGATGAGCTCCAGTGCCGCGCCCACGCTGAACGTCAGCGGCTGCGAATACCGCGTGGGTTCACCCGCACGCACGACGGAATACCGCGCCGACACGGTGCCGCCGTCATTGTCCTTGATCTGTTTGGCGCTGATGTCAAACGGTACCGGTCTGCCGGCGGTGAATGAGTTCAGCAGGATCGAGTCGCGGGACAGGCCGGTTTTCGAGCCTTCCCATTCCCGGATCACTTCGTCATTGTCCAGGGTGTTGAGCCAGGTGGCGGTCAGTGTGGTGCCGTTGCGGTCCGGATCGAGCACGCCGTCGACCACGCCGTCTACCGTTGGCTCCGGCAGTTCCTGGCGGGGTTCGCCAACGTTGAGCAGCGACGCGTGCTCGGATTCGCGAACCGCGTGCAACGCCGTGTAGCGATCCAGCGTCGCCAGCACGCTGTCTTCAATCCACAACTGGTAATAGAGCTCCAGCGTGCCGCCTTCCAGCGGCTTGATATGGACGGCGTCCACGGTGATGTACAGCGACAGTTTGGCGTCGATGTCGCCTTGGGAAATCGGGCGCAACGGCAGGTCGGGCAGATAGGGGCTGTGATCCGGCAAGGTGCCGAGCCAGAACAGCTTGATCACCTGACCGGCCTCGAACGACGTGTCGAACGGAATTTCGATGCGCGTGCGCGACAGATCCGGATCGAGCGTGCCCTGGCGGGCGTCTTCGGCAATCGGTGGCTTGAGGCGCTGGATTTCACCGATCACGCTGATGAATTGCCCTTTGGAGTGAAAATCGGCAGAGCCATCGGCCTTTTGGATGCGGTACGACAGCACCATCTGGGTCTTGGCCAGGCGCCGCAGCAGCGCATTGGGGATGGCTATTTCAGGGATGCTCGGCATGTTGGTCAGCGGGAAGCCAGCCATCTCCTGGTCGATAGGTGCGCCTTCCACCGGCGTGCCCCTGACCCTGACAAAGATGGTATCGCCCAGGGCGAAAAACTCGCCGTCTTGGGCCGAGACCTGGGCGGTGCCATTGGCGTCGCCCAGCTTGTCGACATCGAGGACGTTGTTCAGCGCTTCCTTAAGCAATGGCGCAAGGGGGCGTTTCTGGTCGATGGTGACTACCACCCGTTGAGCGGCGCTCCAGTCTTCGGAGCGATTGTCGACCACGTCATAGACCTCGAACACCACCGCCAGACCGTTTACGGCGGAGTCGCCGGCCTTGCGGATCGTGGCTTCATCGACGTGCACGATGATCGGCGTCGTGCCATCGACCTGCTCCTGGGTCAGCGCCAGGCTGAACACGAAAGCGCCGCCCCAGCTCAGCCGGATCACATCGCCCACGGCGATGTTGGGGTAGCGCTCGATGGTGATGTCGACGCCGTCCGCCACGTTGTCCTGATCGATGCCGCCCTCAAGTATTTCGCGCGGAATGAGCATGATCAGCTTGGAGTGACCGTCCTCATCATTGTCATCATGGCCGCCGGGGCGGGTGAGCTTGACCAACACCTTCATCACCTCGGAAGGCTCGGGGGTCTGCCCCAGGCGGGTCACGGTGTAGGAGATATCATGAGGCCCCTCGTCGAGATGCTTCGACTCAACGAACATCGTCAATGCCTTGCCGACTTCATTCTCGTCCACGATCTCTTGCAGCACCTGATTGCCGCTGCCCCGGAAAATCACCAGCCGATCAGCGACGCCCATGGTGCCCCAAGGTCCGGCGAGGCATTGCAGGCCGTGACGGGGAAAGTTGTCCTTCACCGCCGCAATGTTCAGCCCCCAGACATCGGGGTTGGTCGATACCGGAACCTTGGTGCGGCCGGGGATGTTCAGTTCGCGCAGGAGGTTGATGGCATTATCTAGTTGCTGGGCTGAAGTCATGGTGAGGCTCCCGTCGATGAGAATGGAGTGGACGGGGTTATTACGCCTGCGCGAGGGAGAGGCCGACTACTGTCAGATCTGATAGTAGCGATGAGTGGTTATGTCCGTCGGGTCCCAAACAACGAAAAAAGCCCATTGAGCCTGTGGAGGTCAATGGGCTTTTTGCCGGGCTTGGAGATCTATCGCGACTCAGGTCGCCTCGTTCAGGTATTTGCCCACGGTCGCCACGTTGTCGAGCGAGTACTGCTTGCTCAGGTTGGCGATCATTTTGTTCAGGGCTTCGGTCACGTTGAACTGATTGGTGGAGCTGTCGGTGTTTTGCTCGCGGCCGGTTTGCAGGGCGGTTTTCAGTTCATCGCTGCTGACGCCACCGCTGCTGTCGCTATCCAGGATCTTGAGCAATGCGGCGCTGGTGTCGGTGCTGGTCGACGAGGTGCTGTCGCTGGCCAGGGCGCTGCTCAGTTCGGTGGCGGTGACACTGCCGTCGCTGTCGGTATCGAGCTGGCTGAACAGCTCTTCGCTGGACATCTGCTGAGGTGGCGGTGGCGGTGGGGTCAGGCTGGCGACGAGTTCGTCCTGGCTGACGGTGCCGTCTTCGTTCTTGTCCAGGGCCGAGAAGATTTCTGCGCTGTCGGCCGTGCTGCCGGCGCTGGTGAGGCCGTTGCTCAGCTCATCGCTGCTGATGGCGCCGTCGCCGTCTGTGTCCAGAGCGCTGATCAGCGCGTCGGCCAGTTCGGTGCTCGGTGCCTGATCATGCGGCGGCGGAGGGGCCATCGCGGCCATTTCTTCGCTGCTCAGGCTGCCGCTTTCGTCGCTGTCCAGGTCGCTGAAGTTTTTGCTCAGGCTGACCAGCAGACCGTCATCGGTTTTCTGCGACAGGGCGCTCGTGAGCTCGTCCTGATCCACCGCGCCGTCGCTGTTGCTGTCGAGTTTGGCGAGCAGTTCTTTCTGGAATTGCTGGCTGCGGGCGCTGTTGGTGGAGGTGCTGCTGGTGCTGGTATAGCTCGTGTAGTTGCTGACACTACCGATCATTGTGCTCACTCCTTGGAATGGGAAAACCGGTGAGTGCACCGGCTCATGCAGCCTCAAGGGGTGAGTTGTCGTGGGTATGTGAGGTTTGTACCGATTGGTACACACAAGTAATTGGCCGGGCTCAGATCCTGTGGAAGCGGGCTTGCCCGCGATGAGGCCGGCACATTCAACATCGATGTTGGCTGTCAGACCGCTATCGCGGGCAAGCCCGCTCCCACAGGAGAGTCGTTGTGGCTTAGAGACGGGGTAGGCGGATGACCGCCGTCAGGCCTCCCCCGTAGGTTTCTTCCAGGCTCAACTGCCCGCCCAGACGCTCCGCTGCTTCCCGGGCGATGGTCATGCCCAGGCCGACGCCGCCGGAGTTGCGATTACGTGAACCTTCCAGGCGAAAGAACGGTTCGAACACCGCTTCACGTTTATCCGCCGCGATACCCGGGCCATGGTCGATGACCCGGATCACCAGCTCCTCGCGGCTGTCCTCAAGCGTGATCAGCGCGTCCCCGGCATAACGCAGGGCGTTGTCGAGCAGGTTATTGATGCACGAGCGCAAGGCCATCGGCTGAACCTGCAACGGGGCGCAATGGCCGCTGGCCTGGACGTTGGAACCCTGGTCCTGGGCGTTTTCGCTCAGGGATTCCACCAGCGCCTGCACGTCCATCCATTGCGGCGCCTCGCTGGTGCGCTGTTCGTGGAGGTAGGTGAGGGTGGAATCGAGCATGCTGATCATGTCGTCCAGGTCCTGACGCATCTGGCCTTGCAGCTTGTCGTCATCGATCTTCTCCAGTCGCAGCTTGAGTCGCGACAGGGGTGTGCGCAGGTCATGGGACACCGCGCCAAGCATCCGCGAGCGCTGCTGCATCTGTTCAAGAATGCGTTGCTGCATCAGATTGAAGGTGTGGGCCGCTTGCCGCGCTTCCCGTGGGCCGGACTCATCCAGCGGTGGACTGTCGAGATTTTCACTCAGGCGCTCGGCTGCGTCGCTCAGGCGTTGAATCGGACGGGTCAGCAGCTTGGCGCCGTACCAGGCGGCGATGATCAGCGAGACAAACTGAAAGGTCAGCGGCACCAGCGGCCCGCCAAACCAAGGCCGTGGCGGCCGGTTGCCGAAGCGCGGGTCCGGTGGTGGGCGTTGTCCGTCGAAGCGCTCGGAAAACTCCGACGGCGGAGGAGGGGGAGGCGGTGGACCGTAATGCTTGAACCAGAGGAACGCCAACAGGTGCGCCAGTACGATCGCCAGCAGCAGCACGCCAAACAGGCGGCCGAACAGCGTATCGAAGCGCGCACGCATCAGCCGATGTCTCGTGCGTCGAACAAATAACCCTCGCCGCGAACGGTCTTGATCAACTGTGGTGCTTTCGGGTCATCACCGAGTTTCTGGCGCAGGCGCGAGACGAGCAAGTCGATGCTGCGATCAAAGGCTTCGATCGAGCGACCACGGGCGGCGTCCAGCAGTTGTTCGCGGCTGAGTACCCGGCGCGGACGTTCGATGAACACCCAGAGCAAACGGAATTCGGCGTTGGACAACGGCACCACCAGGCCATCGGCGGCGATCAACTGGCGCAGCACGCTGTTGAGGCGCCAGGTGTCGAAGCGAATATTCGCACGCTGTTCGGTGCGGTCGTCGCGCACCCGACGCAGAATGGTCTGAATCCGTGCGACTAGCTCCCGCGGCTCGAATGGCTTGGCCATGTAGTCGTCGGCGCCCAGTTCCAGGCCGATGATCCGGTCGGTGGGTTCGCAGCGGGCGGTGAGCATCAGGATCGGGATGTCCGATTCGGCGCGCAACCAGCGGCACAGCGACAAACCGTCTTCGCCCGGCAGCATCAGGTCGAGCACCACCACGTCGAAATGCTCGGCTTGCAGCGCCTGACGCATGGCGGCGCCATCGGTGACGCCGCTGGCGTGGATACTGAACCGGGCCAGGTAGTCGATCATTAATTCACGGATCGGGACGTCATCGTCTACGATCAGGGCGCGAATGCTCCAGCGTTTATCGTCGGCCGGCGCTTTTTGATCGTCGTTCTGAGGTGCTGGGGAGTTGTGCATGCGTGCGTTCATCTGCCAGATAGGCTGCCAACCACAAAGATAGGCTGCGAGGTTGTGGCTTCAGCATAGGCGTCCGGCCGTGAGGCGGGAAGTGCTGTAGGACCTGTTGCGGCTGCCGAGGGTAGCGTTGAAGGGTGTTGCGGGCGTGTCGTGTGTGTACCGAACTCGACACAATTGCTGCAGTAGCTAGTCTTGTATTAACCGCGACGACGAATTACCGATCATCGGGTCCCGCAGCGGCGCTGGTTCCGCTACAATGCGCGCCGATTTCGACTTGCCTGAGAGCCCACTCATGTCCGCCTGCCAGACGCCTATTATCGTCGCCCTGGATTTCCCTACCCGTGACGCCGCACTGAAGCTGGCCGATCAATTGGACCCGAAGCTGTGCCGGGTCAAAGTCGGTAAAGAACTGTTCACCAGTTGCGCCTCGGAAATCGTCGGCACCCTGCGCGACAAAGGCTTCGAAGTGTTCCTGGACCTCAAGTTCCACGACATTCCGAACACCACCGCCATGGCCGTCAAGGCCGCCGCGGAAATGGGCGTGTGGATGGTCAACGTGCACTGCTCCGGTGGTTTGCGCATGATGGCCGCCTGCCGTGAAGTGCTTGATCAGCGCAGCGGCCCGAAACCGCTGTTGATCGGCGTGACCGTGCTGACCAGCATGGAGCGTGAGGATCTGGCGGGTATCGGCCTGGACATCGAGCCACAGGAGCAGGTGCTGCGCCTGGCCGCGCTGGCGGAAAAAGCCGGGATGGACGGTCTGGTCTGCTCGGCCCTGGAAGCCCGGGCCCTGAAAACCGCTCACCCGTCGCTGCAACTGGTGACCCCGGGGATTCGCCCGGCGGGCAGCGCCCAGGACGATCAACGCCGCATCCTGACCCCGCGTCAGGCGCTGGAGGCTGGTTCCGATTACCTGGTGATCGGCCGTCCGATCAGCCAGGCGGCGGATCCGGCGAAGGCGTTGGCGGCCGTGGTCGCAGAGCTCGCTTAAACGCCACTAAACCTGAGGGAGCGGGCTTGCCCGCGATAGCGGTGTATCAGACAACATTGATGTTGACTGACACGCCCTCATCGCGGGCAAGCCCGCTCCCACAAGGTTTTGTTGTCGTCAGGTAATACGTTAAACCTTCAAAACCAACTTCCCGAAATTCTCGCCGCTGAACAACTTCATCAGCGTCTCCGGGAATGTTTCCAGTCCTTCGACAATATCTTCCTTGCTCTTGAGCTGCCCCTTGGCCATCCAGCCGGCCATTTCCTGCCCGGCAGCGGCGAACTGTGCGGCGTAATCCATCACCACAAAGCCCTCCATCCGTGCGCGGTTGACCAGCAACGACAGGTAGTTGGCCGGGCCTTTGACCGCTTCCTTGTTGTTGTACTGGCTGATGGCGCCGCAAATCACCACCCGCGCCTTCATGTTCAGGCGGCTCAACACGGCATCGAGAATATCGCCGCCGACGTTATCGAAATACACGTCGACGCCTTTCGGGCATTCGCGCTTGAGGCCGGCCTGCACGTCTTCGCTTTTGTAGTCGATGGCACCGTCAAAACCCAGTTCGTCGATCAGGAACTTGCACTTATCCGCGCCGCCGGCAATGCCGATCACCCGGCAACCTTTGATCTTCGCAATCTGCCCGGCAATGCTGCCCACCGCACCGGCCGCGCCCGACAACACTACGGTGTCGCCGGCTTTCGGCGCACCGACATCGAGCAGGGCGAAGTAGGCGGTCATCCCGGTCATGCCCAGCGCGGATAAATAGCGCGGCAGCGGTGCCAGTGTCGGATCGACTTTATAGAAACCTCGTGGTTCGCCGAGGAAGTAATCCTGCACGCCGAGGGCGCCGTTGACGTAGTCCCCCACGGCGAAACCCGGATTGTTCGAGGCGATGACTTTGCCTACACCCAATGCACGCATGACTTCGCCAATGCCGACCGGAGGGATGTAGGACTTGCCCTCGTTCATCCAGCCACGCATGGCCGGGTCCAGGGACAGGTATTCGTTCTTGACCAGGATCTGACCCGCCGCCGGCTCGCCGACCGGTACTTCTTGATACGTGAACGTCTCACGGGTGGCTGCCCCTACGGGGCGTTTGGCGAGCAGGAACTGGCGATTGGTCTGGGTAGTCATGACAGGCACTCAAGATGAATGAAGTCTTGTTGATAGACCTTCATTGGCGATGCTGCAAGGTTGGCTGACGCTGCGAATGCACATCGATCCAGTGCAGTGATAGTCACGGCGCCGGTTCTATCACTGCAACTCATGGGTGCCCAACCGGCCTTCTGATAGTGCTGCCGTGCCATACGCCCCTATGACTAGACTGGGCACACGCGATCCCCCGCATTCTTCCCTCCGAGGACATAACAATGAGCATGACGTTTTCCGGCCAGGTCGCCGTTGTGACAGGCGCGGCCAATGGTATTGGCCGCGCGACCGCTTTGGCGTTCGCCGCTGAAGGTTTGAAGGTGGTGGTCGCCGATCTGGACGCGGCCGGTGGTGAAGGCACTGTGGCGCTGATTCGCACCGCGGGCGGTGAAGCGACTTTCGTGCGCTGCAACGTCACTCTGGAAAGCGATGTAAAAAATCTGATGGACGAGGTCGTGAATACCTACGGCCGTCTTGACTATGCCTTCAACAACGCCGGTATCGAAATTGAGAAAGGCAAACTGGCCGACGGCACGATCGATGAGTTCGACGCGATCATGGGCGTCAACGTCAAAGGCGTCTGGCTGTGCATGAAGTATCAGTTGCCGTTGCTGCTGGCCCAGGGTGGCGGCGCGATCGTCAACACCGCTTCGGTGGCCGGCCTGGGCGCTGCGCCGAAAATGAGCATCTACGCCGCCTCGAAACACGCGGTGATCGGCCTGACCAAATCGGCGGCCATCGAATACGCCAAGAAAAAGATTCGCGTGAATGCGGTGTGCCCGGCGGTGATCGACACCGACATGTTCCGTCGAGCCTATGAAGCGGACCCGAAAAAGGGCGAGTTCGCCAACGCCATGCACCCGGTCGGGCGTATTGGCAAAGTCGAAGAAATTGCCAGCGCGGTGCTGTACCTGTGCAGCGACGGCGCGGCATTCACCACCGGTCATTCGCTGGCGGTGGATGGTGGGGTTACGGCGTTTTAATGTTCCAGTTCGCGATGAAATCTTTGTAGCAGCTGCCGAGCCCGCGAGGCTGCGTTCGGCTGCGAAGCAGTCGTGACTCCGGTCGACGCGGTCTGCCTGACGCACCGCAAGTACTGATTTTACGACTGCTTCGCAGCCGAACGCAGTCTTCGGCAGCTGCTACAGATCGCATTACGGCTTATCGATCGGCACCGGCTCCCTGAATACGCCGGTCATTGTGTTTCAAATGGTTAGAACCGAGGGTTTTGGCGGCGTTGTCGCACATCCCCCGGAGCGCTCCTGTGATTAACTGTTTTCCGCAAAACTGACAGGAGTTTGCTTGCTCATGGAGTTGAGAATCGATCGACAGGCATTGGTGCCTGTCGTGCAGCAAATCGTCGACGCACTGGCCGACTGGCTCCGTTGCGACGAGGTATCGCCGGGAACGCGTTTGCCTTCCGTGCGGCAAATCGCGCGAATCAATCTGCTCAGTCAGTCCAGTGTCGTCGAGGCCTGTGAACGGCTTGTGGCTCAAGGTGTACTGGCGACGCGCAACGGCGCGGGTTTCTTTGTCGCGGCTACGGCGCTGACCGCTCAGGGGCAACGGGATTTTCCCTGGTCCGAAGGGGTTGAGCAGCAGAGCGGCCTCGTCGACGAACTGAAACTGGGTTGCGGCGGATTACCCGAAAGCTGGCGCGAGACTGACGACCTGAGCTACGCCATACGCCAGGTCAGCCGCACCGACATGGCCGGGTTGTTCAACTACAGCACGCCACTGGGCTTGCCTGCTTTGCGCCAGCAGATCCTCAAACGGTTGAAGCAACTCAGTATCGAGGTGGATGAAAGCCGAATCCTGACCACGGCGGGGGCCAGTCATGGGCTCGATCTGATTGTGCGTACTCTATTCAAACCGGGCGATTGCGTGGTGGTGGAGAGTCCCGGTTATTCGATGCTGTTCGAGCTGCTCAGGCTGCACGGGGTCAGCATGATTGAGGTGCCACGAACCCCTCGCGGGCCCGATACCGAAGCACTCGAGGCATTGTTGTTGAAGTACAAACCCCGTGGCTTGTTCATCAACAGCTTTTATCACAACCCCACCGGCAGCAGTTTGACCCCGGGGGTGGCTCAGAAGGTCCTGCAACTGGCCAAAAACCATGGCGTGCTGGTGATCGAAGACGACGTCTATGCGGATTTTCACAGCGGTCCCGGCACACGCCTTGCGGCGCTGGGCATCGATGACAACGTGATCTACGTCAGCAGCTACTCCAAAACCCTCAGCAGTTCGTTGCGGGTCGGCTTTGTAGTGGCCAGTGCCGATGTGATTTCGCGACTGGCGCAGGTCAAGATGATCAGCAGCATGGGGGCTTCGCGGTTTAGCGAGTCGGTGCTGGCTTGCCTGTTGGCCAGTGGTGCCTATCGCAAATTGGTGCAGCGTCAGCGCCAGCGTTTAAGCACTGGCAGGGAAGCGGCCTTGCAGGTGCTCGAAGACGCGGAGTGGGAGGTTTTCGGCAAACCGGCGGGCGGCCTGTTCATCTGGGCACGGTCGCGCAAGTCTGACTACGCTCAGGTGCGAACTCAGGCACGGCGCTTCGGTGTCCTGCTGTCTTGCCCAACGGCGTTCAGTCCGACCGGCAAGGCTCATGACTGGCAGCGCATCAACGTTGCTTATGCCTGTGATCCTCGCGCACGGGCATTTTTTCAGGCCACCGCCAGGGTCTGTTGACGTTTGGTGACGAACCGCGTTGCGATGCCAAGCGTCAACAGACCCTGAGGATCGACCTCAAGCGTTCTGAAAGCGACGCGGGCGTAGCTTTTTGCCATTATTCCGACGCCGGAGACTTGTGTTGGCACAAGCCCGTTGCGAATCTGCATCAACAGACAATGGCAGGGGACTAAGCGCAATGATTTCGGCCGTGCAAGGACGTTTTGCCAACCTCGGTATGGCGAAAAAACTGGGTGTCGGGTTTGTACTGGTACTGCTGTTGACAGCCTTGGTGGCGGCCATCGGCGTATGGTCCCTGCAAACCATCAGTCAGCGCTTCGACGGGCTCAAGCAGATGTCGTCGCTCAACAGCGGTTTGCTCAAGGTGCGTTTGCTTGAGCAGGAATACGCCTTGCACGGTAATCCGAAAACCGCGGACGCCTTGCGCGCCGGGGTGGACGCTCTGATCGTCCTGGCCACCCAGCTCAAGGCCCAGTCAGCGGCCAACGTGCCGGTGATGAATGACGTCGAGCAATCTCTGGGTGCCTATCGCAAGGCGTTTGACGAGTTCGTCTCGCTGAGTCAGGCCAAGGACCTGGCGCTGGAAATGGCCAGTTGGTCAGTGTCCAGCGTGGCCAATAACCTGGACGTGCTGCAGGCCGGGCTCGCCGATGATGGTGCCTATACCTTGAAGGAATCCGAGGGCAAGGACGGCGCGCAATTCATCGAGCAGGCCAATCAGGTCAGCCAGGTTTCGCGGCTGATGTTGCAGGCCATGAACGAAGCGCGCGTACGCCTGGACCAGAGCCGCAAGGGCGACGACAGCGGCGGGCAAGGCAAGATTGAGCAAGCCGATCAGGCATTGACCCAGGCCGAGCAACTGAAAACCACGATCAAGGATGAGGGTTACCAGACCGTCCTCAATGAAGTGTCCGGTCACATCGCCGGTTTCAGTGAAAAACTTGCCGAATACACCGGCTTATTGGCGCAGGAAAAGACCGTCTACGAGCAACTTCACCAGCGCGCCGCTCAAGTGGTGGAGCGGGTGGATCAGGCCTACGTTGCCGAAGATCAGTCGATGCAGGCAGAGCTGAAAAAGAACTCGCTGTTGATCATCGGCTCCTCGGCACTGGCCTTGCTGGTGGGGCTGATTGCTTCGTGGGTAATTACCCGGTTGATCGTTACCCCACTGCGCAGTGTTATCCGTGTTGCTCAACAGATCGCCGCGGGCGATTTGAGTGCAACAATTGAAGTGACCCGCCGTGATGAGATCGGCCAGTTGATGCAAGCCATGCAGCAAATGGGCGCAGGGCTCAGCAATATCGTCAGTGGTTTGCAGGCCGGTATCGAACAGCTGGCAAGCTCTGCTCAATCGCTGTCGGCGGTGACCGAGCAGACCAACCTTGAAGTCAGCAGCCAGAAGGAAGAAACCGAGCAGGTCGCCACCGCGATGAATCAGATGACCGCCACGGTGCACGACGTCGCACGTAACGCGGAAGAGGCCGCCCAAGCGGCGCAGACTGCCGACGGCAAGGTCGAGAGCGGTCAGCAGGTGGTGCGTCAGAGCATGGCGCGAATCGAACAATTGGCGGACTCGGCCACCTCGGCCAGCTCCAGCATCGAAAGCCTCAGTGCGGAAATCCAGAACATTGGCACGGTGCTCAGCGTGATCAAAAGCGTTGCCGAGCAGACCAACCTGTTGGCGCTCAATGCGGCCATCGAGGCGGCGCGGGCCGGTGAGCAGGGCAGGGGCTTTGCGGTGGTGGCCGATGAAGTTCGGGCATTGGCCAAACGAACCCAGCAATCGACCGAGGAAATCGAACGGCTGGTCAGTGCCTTGCGCTCGGCGGCGCACTCGTCGGTGCAGCAGATTCAGAACAGTGGCGAGTTGGTGAAGCTGGCGGTGAGCGATGCGTTGCAGACCGAGAGCGCCTTGGGGAGCATTGCGGCAGCGGTGTCGTTGATTCAGCAGATGAACCAGCAGATTGCGGCGGCTGCCGAAGAGCAGAGCTCGGTGGCCGAGGAGATCAATCGCAGTGTCACCAGTATCCGCGCCAGTGCGGATCAGTCGTCGTTGGCGATGCGCGGCAATGCGGCGTCGAGTATTGAGTTGGCGCAGCTGGGGGTTGAGCTGAAGGGCATGGTGGGGCACTTCAGGCTGTAGGGGCTGCCCTCCATCAATCCCAACGCAAAAAAAAGCCACCTGACCCGGTGGCTTTTCAGCATTTGCATGATCAGTCGTAGATCGCTTTTTTCTTCCAGTCGGCATCAGCCTCGACGTCTTTGAGGCCTTCGGTCAATTGGTTCACCTCGCCTTCAACCGGAGCAATCTTGTCCATGACCTGGGCGTTGGCGCGGGCCAGGAGCTTTTCCAGATATTCCAGCTGTTCTGCGTAAACCTGCGGTTCCTGTTGTTTGCGCAGGTATTGCACGCCACGTTCGAAGGCGAGTCGAGCCTGACCGGGCTGGTTCTGTTGCAGAGAATGCTGGCCCAGGTTGTTGAAGAATTCGATGTGCAACAGGACCAGGATGTGACGGACCTCGCGGATCCAGCGTTTGGCTTCGTTGGTCGGCAGGAAACCGTCCTGTGCCGCGCGGGTGATCTGGCCATGCAGGGCTTCGAGCAGGAAACGCACGTCTTTGGCTTTGGCTTCGGTCTGGATCGGTGCCGGCGGGTTGTTGACCGGGATCGATTCGCCCTGGGCGACGAGGCCACTCAGCTCGGTAATCCGTGCTTTCAACGTGGCGTTGGTTTTTTCCAGGTTCAGCAGGCGCTGGCAGACGTTCAGTTCCAGACGGGTCAACAGCAGCTTGAGCGCCGGCGTCATCAATTGACCGGGGAAGGTCTCGGTGATTTCGCCGCAGCGACGCAGGCGGTCGTTGAGTTCAACCTTGGTGCGGGCCCTTTCCAGCTTGTTGTTTTCCACCACATGGTTCATGTAGCCAATGGCGATCAATAGTGCGATCCCGGCTACAACTAGCAGGGTGATCATGAGTGGTGTCACCGGTAAGACCTCTTTATGGGGTTCGCGTGCGAGTCGAGTGTAGTGGCTTGGCATTTGGGCGCCTAGCGCCGCTCGACGGGTTGAATCGGTTATGGCTCTGCTTATATCGGCCGTATTGCTGCATATATAAGTAAATAGCGTGCGAGGTGCACATTGCCATCATCTCGGCGCGGACTATAGCGTCTTGATGGATGCCAGAATATAGGCGCCCAGGGTCAGGCGACGGAAAAGCCTGAATCGCTGCTGAAAGCAGGGCGAAGTCATTGATTTAAATAAATTTATATCTGGGGGTTGACGACCCCTCAATCCATCCATAGAATGCGCGCCACTTACAGCGTAAAGCACACAGCGAAACGCGGTAGGGAGTGAATGTTGTACGTGTGTCCCCTTCGTCTAGTGGCCTAGGACACCGCCCTTTCACGGCGGTAACAGGGGTTCGAGTCCCCTAGGGGACGCCAATGCGGGAATAGCTCAGTTGGTAGAGCACGACCTTGCCAAGGTCGGGGTCGCGAGTTCGAGTCTCGTTTCCCGCTCCAGTTTTAAACGGCTTTGCTTTCGGGCAGGGCTGAGTGAAACCAGAACCAAATCTTCGGATGCGGATCTGGGCACCGAAACACACACCATGTGTTCCGGGCAGCGTGTCCCCTTCGTCTAGTGGCCTAGGACACCGCCCTTTCACGGCGGTAACAGGGGTTCGAGTCCCCTAGGGGACGCCATTTGCGGGAATAGCTCAGTTGGTAGAGCACGACCTTGCCAAGGTCGGGGTCGCGAGTTCGAGTCTCGTTTCCCGCTCCAAATTCAAAAAAACGCCGCTCATTGAGCGGCGTTTTTTTATGCGCGTTATTTGTCATTTGCATTAATTGGAATAAAAACCTTTGGGGCATCCGTAGCAGCTGCCGAGCTCGCGAGGCTGCGAAGCAGTCGTGAATCGGTCTGACACGGTCTGTCTGACGCGCCGCGAGTGCTGATTTTACGACTGCTGCGCAGCCGAACGCAGCCTCGCAGGCTCGGCAGCTGCTACAAAGGAGTGTCGGCTAAAATTGGTTGCGCATGAAAAACTGCCTCAACTTCCGAGGCTCTGCACCAGGCTTTCGAGCGCTTCAGCGGTTGTATCCTCCAGCGCCGGTTGTGCTGCTACCGCTCTGAGTTGGCAGGTCAAACGGTATTCGCTGGGCGTGCAGTTGACGAACTGCTTGAAGGCGCGAGCGAAGTAGGACGGGTCCTTGAAGCCAGCCTCATAGCCGATGCTGGTAATAGGCATCTGGCTGTTGTCGAGCAGTTGCTTGGCGAAGCTCATGCGCTTGTCCAGGATGTAATCGGTGAAGCCAACGCCATTGGCTTCCTTGAACAGGCGGCTGAAGCGAAAGGTCGTCATACCGCAGCGCTTCGCCAAATCCCTCTGATCGATGCTGTCCCGAAAGTGCTGATCGATGTACAGCATGATGTTGCTCAGCGCCTGGTGTTTTTGGTGCCCCGAGGTCAGGCGGATGCTGTCCGGCAGGGTCGGAGAGTGATCAATCAGCGATGTCTGGCCTTGGCCGTTGATGTTTCGGCGCAACTCGCACAGCTGCACCACTGCCGTCAGGTAGCGCTTTTTCTCAGTACCTGAGAGCGGGAGCACCATGTATTCCCAGACACTGGAGCGCATGGCCCAGACGGCCAGTTCTTCCGAGTGCTGGACGGTGAACATGGTGATCGGGATGGTGGGAGTGGTGCGTTTGATCTCCAGCAACAGCCTCAAGCCTGGTGTGTCGGGGCGGTCGAAATGGATGCAGATCATGTCTGCCTGTTCCCCGTGGGGCAACACGGAGTTTTTCGCCAATTTGCAGTCGCAGGTACCCTCGAACTGCGCGATGAGTTCCTTCGTGGAACGATCGTGGGTCAGATCGAACCACAGTAGCGATGGCCTTCTGGTCAAATTGGACGTCATGTCTCTACTCTGGGGTTCTTAGCGCCGCTCTTCGCTGAGTAGTATTGCTAACGTTCGATCACTTTGCAGACTAAATGCTTATAAGGAACTCATGCTTTAGTTCTATGCGCTCTATATTTCGTTTGAAAATCGACCCTGCCCGATTGTTTGTTAGCGTGGAATCAATGCCCCAAGCCTCAACCGCTCGTCGCTTGTGAATCAACGACAATCGCACTCGCAAGTCATTTCCTTCTTTACCCCGTCATTCCTTCCAAAAGCCAACTAACGGTAGTTGGCACCACCCGCAAAAAAGTCCTAGTGATGTGCAAAATCTTCCTAACGCCTATGCCTTGCCCCTGACTAGTGTTGCATCCAGGCAGAGCAAAACGCACTGCCTCAGAAAAAACAACATTCGAGTGAGGTGGGCAAAATGATCATGCAAACAATCAAGGCTTCGGTAGTGAAGTTCGCCAAAGACGAAGACGGCCTGACCATTGTGGAGTACGCGGTGGCAGGTGGGTTGATCACAGTAGCTGTGGTCGGGGCGTTCACGCTTCTCGGCGGGGTTGTGGATACCAGAATCCGGGCTATTTGTAACGCCATTGTTCCTGGCTCCTGCTAATAACAACAACTCTGTTAGGGAGATGCGCAATGTCCATGGAACAGCTGGTAGCGACCGTTGTGCTGATAGGACTGCTGGGCGTGGCGGTGGTGAGCGACTTGCGTCGCCACCGCATTCCCAACCTGCTGATCCTGGTAGGTCTGGCCTTGGGATTGGCCGGCCAGACTTATTCAGGTGGGATTAGCGGGATGGGGGACGGCCTGATGGGCCTCCTGATCGGTTTTGCGCTGTTCCTGCCCATGTATGCCCTGGGCGGCATGGCTGCCGGCGACGTCAAGCTGATGGCCATGGTTGGCAGTTTCCTACCCCCCCATTACGCCTTGTGGGCTGTGTTCTTCAGTCTGCTATGGGGAGGCTTGTGCGGTTTCCTGATCGTGCTGATGCGCGGTCAATTATTGCAAACCCTGGGACGTTATCGGTTGATGCTTCGGGCGCGGGCCTATATGACCCCGAGCTCGGACGAGGTGGCCGGTAAGCCCTTTCCTTATACGGTTGCGATCCTGCTCGGGACGTTGAACAGCGTCTACTGGCAACTCGTTGCCGGTGGATTTGGAGGTTAGTCATGCACGTCATCGTCGATAGTGATGCCTACCCCAGCGAACGAGAAGCGGTGCAGCGGTTGGCTCCTCAGCCCTGCACTATCCGCGAGACTGGTCTGAGCGACAGTTTCCTCGGCGAGTTGGTGTGCAAGCATTTGCATGACGCCGGCGTGCTGGACATGTCGCGGCTGGTGGAGCGCCTGGCGCTGACCGGCGCCGTACTTGAAGAGGTCCTGGCGTTCCTGCGCAAGGATGGCCGTGTTGAAGTGCTCGGCCAAATGGGCCCGCAAACAACGGGCGGGCAGATGTTGCGTTATGGCCTGACCGAACGCGGTCGCAGTGCTGCCCGCGACGCTCTGTCGCGCAGTGGCTACATCGGCGCGGCACCTTTTCCGGTGAGTACCTATCGGTCCCTGATCAAAATCCAGACCATTCACCACGGTCGCATCACTGCCAATGAAATGCACAGGGCCCTCGCCGGCGTAGTGCTCACGGAAGGGATGCTCGATCAGCTGGGCGTGGCCCTGAACTCCGGTCGCGCAATCATGATTTATGGCCCCGCGGGTACCGGCAAGACGTATGTCAGCAGTCGGCTGATTCGTCTGTTCGCCGAGGCCATCTGGGTGCCGCATGCCATCGTTATCAACGAGTCAGTGATCGAGATTTACGACCCGCAGGTGCATCAGCGTCTGGATGACAACAGTCAACAGAACAATCTGATGCTCAACGAAGGGATCGACCGTCGACTGCTGTGCTGCAAACGCCCTATCGTTATTACGGGCGGCGAGTTGAGCATGGAACAGCTGGACGTTCGCTATGACTCCTCGACCCGTCAGTACCAGGCCGCCTTGCAGCTCAAGGCCAGTAATGGCCTGTTCATCATCGACGACATGGGACGCCAGCGCATGGCGCCCGCCGAGCTGTTGAACCGCTGGATCGTACCGATGGAAGAGAAACGCGATTTCCTCAACCTGGGCGGCGGTCGGCATTG
Source organism: Pseudomonas sp. BF-R-26 (assembly GCF_019947395.1). Lineage (NCBI taxonomy): Bacteria > Pseudomonadati > Pseudomonadota > Gammaproteobacteria > Pseudomonadales > Pseudomonadaceae > Pseudomonas > Pseudomonas sp. BF-R-26. The sequence goes on from NZ_JAGYGK010000005.1 coordinate 90,201, forward strand.
CGAGCTGCCGTTCGATCTGATTCTGGTGTTCTCCACCAACCTCAATCCTCTGGAACTGGCCGATGAGGCCTTCCTTCGCCGGATTGGCTACAAACTGCAATTCGGTTACCTGAAGCCTGAGGAGTACGAAAAGATCTGGCGTCAGGAAAGCGAGCGTCTGGGTATTCCTTTTGACCCGCTGCTGCTGCGGTATGTCCTGCAAAGACTTTATGCAAGTGAAGGCATGCCCCTGGTGCCTTGCCATCCCCGCGATCTCCTGAACATGGCGCTCGATCGTCAGCGTTATATGGGTGGTTCCGGACCATTGTCACCGCAAGAGTTGGAATGGGCCTGGCACAACTACTTCGTCCAGCTCGACTTTCTTTGATACGGAGATACTGACATGAGCTCTCGTACTCTTACCCTGGTAGGCGTTTCCCTGGTCATGGGCCTTGGTGCTGCATGGATGGCCGACTCCTGGCTGAGCGCCCGGCTCAATGCCAGCCCGGATGACCACCTACGAAGCGTGGTGGTCGCCACGGTAGAAATTCCATTCGGGCAGATGGTCGAGGCCCAACAGGTCACGACCATGCGCATGCCCATGGACACGATTCCAGACGATGCCTTCGACTCCACCGACAAAGCAGTGGGCAAGATCGCGACGTTCGACATCCTGAAGGGCGACATCATGCGCGGCGCGCGCCTGAGTGAGCATTTGGGGGGCAGCACCCTGGCTTCATTGATTGCGACAGACAAACGTGCCATATCGGTACGCGTGGACGATGTGGTCGGCGTGGGCGGATTCCTCTTGCCGGGTAACCGGGTCGATGTGCTGGCAACCAAACGCACTGATGGCAGCGGCAACAACGCCGTGTCCAAGACCATCCTCGAGAACTTGCGGGTGTTGGCGGTGGACCAGACGGCGGGTACCGACAAGACCCAACCGGTGGTGGTGCGCGCAGTAACGCTTGAGATGACGACCGCAGAGGCTGAAACCCTGGTCACCGCGCAAACGGAAGGGAAATTGCAACTGACCCTGCGCAATCCGCTGAACGCCGAGAAAAAAATCGCGACCGTTGCGCCTGCCGCACCGGTCATGGCGATGGCCGCTGCCCCGGCGCCAAAACGCGTGGTGCGCCGCGGCAATGGCGAGGTTGGTGGGGCTATCACCATTATCCGTGGGACCCAAGCCAGTGTAGTCAAACGTTGACAGGGCGGTAGGGTGCCTGGGCACCAGGTATTGGCAGCCGATCCGAGTCAGTTTCGGCAAATGAGGGCTTGATGATGAATCTTCGTATTCGGCAGCCGTTCACTGCGACGCCAAGGCGCCAGGCTGGATCGGTGAGCGTGTTGATGGTAATCGCGTTAGCGGCGATTTTAATGATGGCGGGTTTGTCCCTCGACGTGGGCCACATGTTGTTGAACAAAACGCGCCTGCAGAATGCTGTAGACGCCGCCGCCCTGAGCGGTGCCAAAACCCTGAGCCAGGTGGAAGGTGGTAGCAACCCTGCCAGCGTAACGCGCACTGCCGCGCTCAATACGCTGGCGCAAAATGCCAATGCCATGGGTAATAGCGAATTGGCCACGGCGATGGTTGGCAACGCAGGCTTCGCGGTAGTGGAACTGGCAAGCAGCGTCTATGGCCCATTTACCTATCCGGGGCCTGCGGATGCCAAATATGTTCGGGTATCGGTACCGAACTATGGCCTGACAGGATTTTTCTGGAACTTCGTCCAGACATTCGGCACTAGCGGCTTGGGGAACAAAGCAGTGTCGGCGATCGCCACCGCAGGCCCCAGCCCTACCAGCCCCTGTGATCTCGCACCTTTGATGGTCTGTGGCGATCCGGCTCAATACGACCCGGACGCCGGTATGTTCTGGGGCTTCCAATTTGGTGATTTGCAAGTATTGAAGTCGGCTGCCGGCAATTCGTCCCCCATTGGTCCAGGCAACTTTCAGTTGCTCGATTTTGGTTCGGGCGGCAGTTCGGTCAGGACAGATATGGCCGGAGGCGGCTCAATCTGCCGCAACGTGGGGGAAAATGTCCAGACCAAACCCGGCAACACGGTGGGCCCTGCGTCTCAAGGCTTGAATACGCGCTTCGGCATCTACAACGGCCCGGTCAGTGCCTCGGCCTATCCGCCCGACCTGGTGACCACGTCCAGCAATCCCGCGATCACTTACGACGACTCAGTTTCCCCACCACAAATGAAATACCAGGGGCAAACCGTCACCTCGAACAACGGCGATCTCACGGCGGGCGGCAACGCGATACAGGACTACAACGACTGGCGTGTGAGTGCTGCGGCCTGTGTGGCAGGGTCCGGCAGTGGCTGTCAGAGCAATGGGGTGTTCGAGCGCCGGATGCTGAAAATCGTGGTGGGCAACTGCACCGGCCAACAGGGCGGTACCACCTCGATCCCTGTCCTGGGTTTTGGTTGCTATTTCGTGGTGCAGCCAATGAGTAACGGCGGCACGGAAGCGCAGATCTTCGGCCAGTTTGTGAAGGAGTGCGAAGGCGACAATGTGCCCGGTCCTAATCCGACGAACGATTCCGGCCCACAGATCATTCAGCTCTACAAAACCTATCTCAACGGCAGCGGCACTCCGAGCACAGACTCATAGGAGGCGTCATGAGACTTCACGCGATTAAACATCCGCGGCGCCAGCAGGGCCTGGCCATGGTGGAATTCACCCTGGCCCTGCCGGTGCTGCTGTTGCTGTTGCTGGCCTTCGGTGAGTTCGGCCGCATGCTCTACCAGTACAACGTACTGCTGCAGGCCAGCCGTGATGCCGACCGTTTCGTCGCCAGCCAAGCCTGGAACTCGACGCTCGGTGCGGTCTCCCTGAGCAATACGCTGCAGACCCAGACGAAAAACGTCGCGGTCTATGGCGTGCCTAGCCAGACCGGAACCCCAGTGATATCCGGATTGACGGCCAACAACGTGGTCGTCGCCGCCGTGGGCACCGACCATGTGCGAGTCACCATCACTTTTACATTCTGCCCGGTGATTGGCGGTGGCAATTGCACCGGATCGCTTCCCGGGTTTTTCGGTAATCCGATTGCGCTGAGCATTCCGCTGGTCGCCACCACTGTCATGAGGGCACTGTGATGAATCGCAAACGCATGCAAGGCACCTATGTGGTGGAGTTCGCCATCATCGGCGCGCTGATATTCACGCTGTTGTTCGGCGCGTTGGAAATCGGCCGCCTGTACTTCACGATCAATGCGCTAGATGAAGTCGTGCGCCGTGGTGCGCGCCTGGCGTCGGTGTGCAATATCAGTGATCCGGTGGTGTTGCGGCGGGCGATCTTCAATGCCGCGACCGACGCCGGTGCGAGCCAGATCATCACCGATCTGGCCACCACCAACTTGACGTTGACCTATCTGGACGTAGACGGCGCTCAGGTGGGCAACCCCGCCGACACGAGTGGAGTCAACGGCTTTCGTGCCATCCGCTACGTCCAGTTGAGCCTGCAAAACTTCGTTTTCAACCTGTTTATTCCCGGGTTCGGCGTGCCCATTACCTTGCCCACATTCAGGGCAACGTTGCCACGCGAAAGCCTCGGGCGTCATTCCGATTCCGGGGAGATCACACCATGCTGAATACCAAGGAAACGCCAGTCTCCAGCTCGACTGGCAAAGCCGGGCTCCGGTTGCTGATTAGCAGCCGTGATGCCACCTCTTTGCGCGATCTGCAGAGTGTCTGCCAGCGCATGCCCGGCCTTGAGGTGAGCACTCGCTTGGTGAGCAACGGGCATGTCGACCCGCTCTACGGTCTGGACCGCATGCCCGATCTGTTGCTGTTGCGCGTCAGCCATCTGTGGCGTGAGGAGCTGGCGGCGCTGTTGCTGCACCCGGCCCATGAACGTCCGCCGATGTTGGTCTGCGGTCTGCTGAGCGAACAGGAAGGCATGCGTATGGCGATGCAGGCCGGCGCCCGTGACGTGCTGCCCGAGCCCATCGCCGAGACGGAATTGGTTGCCGCCTTGAATCGGCTGGTCATGGAGGTTCGGACCGGCAGTGGGGCGGAAGGGAAATTGATCGCCGTGATGAGCGCCAAGGGCGGCTCCGGCGGAACCCTGGTGGCCTGTAACCTGGCTCAGCAGCTCAGCGCCAGGGGCGGCAGTACCCTGTTGCTCGATATGGATCTGCAATTCGGCAGCGTGACGCATTATCTGGATGTGGCGCAGTCGCACAGCCATCTGGAGGTGTTGCACCAGATCGACGGCATGGACAGCGTCGCGCTACGCGGTTTTTGCAGTCACTTCAGCCCCACCTTGCATGTGCTGGGTGGCCGGGCCGGTGAGCTGTGTCTGCCGCAAGATGCCCAACCCGAGCAACTTGACACCCTGTTGAAGTTGGCCCGCGCCAGTTATGACTGGGTGGTGATTGACCTGCCGCGGCAAATCGACCACCTCACCGGCTCCGTGCTGGAACAGGTGGATCGGGTGTACGTGGTGGTGCAACAGAGCGTCAGCCATTTGCGCGATGCCAGCTCCCTGGTGCGGATTCTTCGCGATGACCTGGGCGTGCGCGGGGATCAATTGCAGATAGTGGTCAACCGCTATGACAAGGCGGGAGCGATCAGTCTCAAAGATATCGGCGAGGCGCTGCGCTGCACCAATCTGTCGAAATTACCCAACGACTTCAACCTGGTCAGCCAGAGTCAGAACACTGGCGTGCCGTTGGGGCTGCATGCGCCGAGGGCAGCGATTACTGCCGCACTGCGCGACATGACCGAGGACCTGGTCGGTCAACAGGTGGCCGGGAACAAAGGCTTACTCAAACGCGCCTTCAACCGTTTTTTCGGGGGATGACCCATGATCAGCGACTTTCGTAACCGCTTGCGCAAACAGTCCGCTAAACCCGCCTCATCGTCGGCGACCGACGACCTGCTGGACCCGGCAGAGGAAATAATGGCGTGGGAACGTGCGGTACCGGATGTTCTTTACGAAACCAGAAGCCAGGTCACCCCGGTGGAAGCCGAGTGGCGGGAAAAGATCTACCAGCAGTTGCTCAAAGTCATGGACCTGTCTTTGCTGGACTCCCTTGAACAGGCCGAGGCCTCGCGGCAGATTCGAGATATTTGCCAGCGCTTGCTCGATGAGCATTCGGCGCCAGTGAGTACCTCCAGTCGCCAGTTGATCATCAAGCAGATCACCGACGAGGTGCTCGGCCTGGGTCCCCTGGAACCGTTGCTGGCCGATCACAGCGTGTCCGACATTCTGGTCAACGGTTTTGCCTCGGTCTATGTCGAGCGCTTCGGCAAACTGCAACGGACCGATGTGCGCTTTCGCGATGATCAGCATTTGCTGAACATCATCGACCGCATCGTTTCCAGCCTGGGTCGTCGTATCGACGAGTCCTCGCCATTGGTGGACGCCCGGCTCAAGGACGGTTCGCGGGTCAATGCGATTATCCCGCCGCTGGCCATCGACGGTCCGAGCATGTCGATTCGCCGCTTTGCGGTGGACCTGCTCAATACCGACAGCCTGATCTCGGTGGGGACGTTGACCCCGGCCATTGCCCTGCTGCTCAAGGCGATTGTCCGTGGACGCTTGAACGTGCTGATTTCCGGCGGTACCGGCAGCGGCAAGACCACCATGCTCAACGTGCTGTCCAGTTTCATTCCACAGAACGAGCGGATCGTCACCATCGAAGATTCGGCTGAACTGCAACTGCAGCAGCCTCATGTAGTGCGCCTGGAAACCCGGCCTTCGAATATCGAGGGGCGTGGCGAGGTGAGTCAGCGGGAGTTGGTACGCAACAGCCTGCGGATGCGCCCGGATCGCATTGTGATCGGCGAAGTGCGCGGCGCGGAGGCGCTGGACATGCTGACGGCCATGAACACCGGTCACGACGGCTCCTTGACCACCATCCACGCCAACACCGCACGCGATGCGTTGGGGCGAATCGAGAACATGGTGTCGATGACCGGGGCGACCTTCCCGATCAAGGCCATGCGTCAGCAGATCGCTTCGGCCATTGATGTGGTGATCCAGCTGGAACGTCAGGAAGACGGCAAGCGCCGACTGGTCAGCGTGCAGGAGATCAACGGCATGGAAGGCGAGATCATCACCATGACCGAAATATTCTCCTTTGCGCGCCAAGGCATGGGCGAAAACGGTGAGGTGCTCGGTGATTATCGCCCCAGCGGCATGATCCCGGCCTTCCGCGATGTACTGGCCAAGCGTGGCATCGAGTTGCCGCTTAACATGTTCAGGCCTGAGTGGATGGAGGCGCGGCAGTCATGAACAATATTCCTGGTGAATTCATTCTGATGTTCCTCGGCATGGTGTTTATTGCCGCGTTCCTCCTGTCCCAGGGCGTGGTGGTGCCGGTGTTTGGCGAGGCCGGCAAGATGCGCAAGCGCATCCGCGGCCGCTTGCATGTACTGGAGAAGGCCAACAATCTGCCTAACATGCAGACAGTGTTGCGGCAGAAATACCTGACGCGCCTGTCGCCACTGGAGGCCATGCTTGAGCAGTTGCCTTTTATGGCGAACCTGACACAGGTGATCGAGCAGGGCGGACACGAATACCGGGCGTATCGGGTGCTGTTGCTCGGGCTGTTCCTGGGCGTCTGTGCGGGCATTTCGATCTGGATGATCTCGTCAGTCTGGTGGATGGCGCTGCTGGTGGGCTTCGGGGTGTTCTGGTTACCCGTGCTGAAAATTTTTCGTGACCGTGGCAAACGTTTCGCTGAGTTCGAGGAAGGCCTGCCGGATGCGCTGGATGCCATGTGCCGTGCCCTGCGCGCCGGACACCCGTTCAACGAAACCTTGCGCCTGGTCGCCGAGGAGCACAAGGGGCCGGTCGCTCATGAGTTCGGTATGACCTTCGCCGATATCAACTATGGCAACGATGTACGCCGGGCCATGCTCGGCCTGCTGGAGAGAATGCCGAGCATGACGGTGATGATGCTCGTGACCTCGATCCTTATTCACCGCGAGACCGGCGGCAATCTGACTGAGGTACTGGAGCGTCTGAGTCGGCTGATTCGCGGGCGCTTTCGCTTTCAGCGCAAGGTCAAGACCTTGTCGGCCGAAGGGCGGATGTCCGCCTGGATACTGGTGGCCATTCCTTTCGTGCTGGCGGCGGTGATCGTAATCACCAGCCCTAACTACTTGCCTTTGCTACTCAATGACCCGATCGGCCATAAGCTGATATTTGGGGCTTTTGGTTCCATGTTGGTCGGGATTTTCTGGATTCGCAAAATCATACGGATTCAGGTTTAAGCCTTATTCACCATGTGGAGGTGCAGGTCATGGACTATTTGCTGGGGTTGTTCAATCGAGTGACAGGCAATGAGGAGATGGCGCGCCTGTTGTTTGTCGGTGCGATGAGTCTGAGTGCAGTACTCGCGATCGTTACCGTGGTGCTACTGCTGTTGGGGCTGCAGGACCCCGTACAGCGTCGTCTGGCGCTGATCAAACGCGGTCATTCAGGAAGTACATCCGGGCAGGACGCACCGGGTAATCTGCAATTATTGCTGGAACGGGTCGGCCAACGCTTTGGCTCGACTGATGGCGCTCAAACGTCTGCCACCCAAACCCTGTTGACGCACGCTGGTTATCGCTCACAATCGGCTGTTCAAATGTACTGGGCGGTGCGTTTGCTGTTGCCATTGATATTGGTAGGCCTTGCGCTGTTGGTGTTGCCGATAATCCCCAAACTTTCTCTGATTACGGGGTTGTTGATAGTGTTAGCGGCGGCTGCTGTCGGCTGGCTGGTACCCGCGCTGTATGTCGGAAAACGCAAGCAGGCTAGGCAGGGCAGGCTGCGTGCCGCTTTTCCAGATGCCCTGGACCTGATGGTGGTCTGTGTGGAGTCGGGCCTGGCCTTGCCTCTGACGATCGAACGGGTGGCTGAAGAAATGTCAGTCAGTCAGGTTGAACTGGCTGAAGAACTGGCCTTGGTCAATGCGCAAATCCGCGCGGGCATTTCCAGTACCGAGGCGCTCAAGCAACTGGCTGTGCGCACCGGTCTGGATGACGTCCAAGGGTTAGTCAGTCTGTTGGCGCAGAGCATCCGTTTTGGTACCAGCGTGGCCGATACTCTGCGCATCTATGCCGATGAGTTCCGTGACCGGCGTACGCAGGCCGCCGAAGAGGCAGGGGCGAAAATTGGCACCAAACTTATCTTCCCGCTGATTTTCTGTCTGTGGCCGAGCTTCTTTCTGATAGCCATTGGTCCTGCCATGATCGGGGTACTCAAGACATTCGGGAAGTAACAAGGTCCTTGCTGTCGAACAGGATGGCCTTGCCAACCGAGCTTTTACACATCCCCCTGTAGGAGCTGACGCAGGCTGCGATCTTTTGATTTTTCTGGCAGGCAATTCGTTGCCCAGGCCTCTGAATCAAAAGATCGCAGCCTGCGTATATCTGTTAATCACGACCTGGCGCTGATTGTCGCGATACGTTCGGTGACAGGCTGGTCAAGGCGCAAGCGATAGTTACCAGACACCCCTTTAAGGAACACCGCGGTCAAGCGTAGGATCTGGCGAAGCCTGCGATCTTTTGATTTTGATGGCCGAGTGATCGTGGAAGAGCAAAAGATCGCAGCCTGCGGCAGCTCCTACAGGGTAATTCGGCCAGGCTTGGATAGTGTGTAGATGCCAATGCTTTCCTGCATGCGACGTCTGGCCCGGCTTTGCAGCCAGGCCACTCTGAACGACGCCAGAGGCTGATCACCCCTTGACGTGCCTCAGTTGCTGATGGTCATTTTTCCCGCTGCATCCTGATCAAAAAACTCCGGAATCGGGTAGAGGAAGCTGTTCAGCCAGCGCTGCATGGCCAGGTCACGTTCGGTGGCCGAAGCGGTTTGCAGTTTGGGCGAAGCAACGATGCCGCGAATCTGTAGCTGCATCCACTGCTCGGTGCCTTTTTGCTCCTTCGAAGAGGGGCCTGGTTCAAAAGCCCAGGCACTGGTGGACAGGCAAGCCATGCACACGATCAACAGCCTCTTGGTATTCATCTCGACTCCTCGTACGTTTTACTTGGTCGCACTGGATGAGGCAGCGGCTACCTCAGTTCTGCGATTCCCCTCGGATGCCACTGCTTTTTTAGCAGAAGCCTTGAGTTTTTCCGCGCGGCTCTGAGCCTCTGCGACTTGCTGAGGACTCAAGCTGGCGCGGGTCACGAGTTCGGAAGCTGCCTTCCAGTTATCCTGATAGATCAGCAGCGTCACCATATTCAGTGCCGCCAGTGAATTGGACTGTTTGAGCTCCATGGCGGTCATGAACTCGAAGCGTGCTTCAGGGATCCGTCGCTGATTGAGGTAGACCACCCCCAGGTCATTGCGCATCCTGTCGTCGGTGGGGGCCATCTTCACCGCACGCTCAAGGTGAGTGGTAGCGTTGGCGTAATCATTTTTGGCTGCGGCCAATTGGCCTAAGCCATGTTCGCCATCAGCGGCCAGACAGGTGCCGAGCAAACTTTGATACAACGGGCCTGACTCGTTACGCCCCATCAAGCGCAGCACCCGAGCCTTGCGCAGGCGAACCTGAACCAGGTTGTCGGGCAAACCTTCCAGATTCGCCAGGCTGGCATACAAACGGCCCTCACTGACCATGTTATCGGCCAAGCTCAGGGCCAGCTCTTGATCCGAAGCGGGTTTGGCACACTCAGCCGGTCGCGACGACAAGCCATTGCTGGCACAACCTGTGAGCATTATTGTCGCCGCTATTGCAATGACTGCTTTCATCGAGTGTCCTCTGGCTACAACACGTTGAACGCCTGGCCAATGGCAATAAAGCTGGCTTGGCAAGCGTTCAAGATCACCGTTACGAGTGAGGTCGAGGCAAGTCTGATTCAGGCTCATTGCGAGAGCCCGGAGCGACTGTCGAAATCGCCATTTTCGAGGAAGAACATGCGGTAGAAGTTCGGGTCGTAATTGCGCAGCTGTTCGCCAGGCAATGACGGTAGTTGTGCATTGGCAGCCAGTGGCTGGACCAGATGCGGGGTAACGATCATCAGCAGTTCACGCTCTTCACGGTTGATGCTGTTGTCGCGGAAGAACGCGCCCAGAATCGGGATGTCGCCCAGCCCCGGAAACTTGTTCACCTGGGAACTGTTGCGGGTGCTGATCAGGCCGCTGATGACGAAGCTTTCGCCGTCGGCCAGGGAGATGCTGGTGTCGGTACGTCGAATGGTCAGCGCCGGAACGATGGTGCCGGCGATGCTCACGGCGTTGGTGAAGTCCAGTTCACTGACTTCCGGTGCCACCTTCAGCGCGATACGGTTTTTCCCGATGATGGTCGGCGTCAGGGTCAGGCGGATACCGAATTCCTTGTACTCGATGGACACGTTATCGCTGCCGGAACTGGGCACTGGAATCGGCACTTCACCACCGGCCAGGAAGCTCGCACTCTGCCCGCTGAGCGCTACCAGGCTTGGCCGTGCCAGGGTGTAGGCGAAACCGCTGCCTTCCAGTGCGTTGATCGACACTAGAGTATCGCTGGACGCAAAAGCGAAGTTGAACATGCCGTTGTTCACCGGCACCGACGGCGTGACAATGCCGCCGACGGTGGGCAAGGTTCTCGGTGAGCCGAACAGGAAGTTGCCTTGGCGGCCAAAAATCGAGGCATTGGCTTCCTTGAGTTTGGTCCGGCTGACTTCAACGAAGCGGATGTCAGTTTGCACCTGGATCGGCAACAGCGGGTCTTCGGAAGGCACTGTCGAGACGCTGGTGAGCGCCGCGGTGGCCTTGCCCTTGACGAACACCATGCTTTGGCGCGGCGTTGTCGAACAGGCGGTCCAGACCATCAGGCTGGTGGTCCCCGGCGCCATACCGGTGAGCAAGAAGGCATTGGGGTTGTTGCCGCTGGGTTGCACGTCGGCGATTTTCGGATCGCCGACTGCCAGCTGTGTCACCGGGACGGGGACGCGCAGTTCATTCTGGAGCCCCTGACCGACCTCAAACGTTGTCGGCATATTATCCAGTTGCGAACAATTGGCCGGCGCGGCCTGAGCCGCATTCACGCTGAGGCCCGTCCAGAACAGGCCTTGGATAATTCGCTTGAAAGCGGGCACGGTACGATAGCTCATTAAGTGCATCCTCGCTGAATAGGCCATCTTTGAGGCTAACTAGGTTGCCTCGGATCACTACAAGGGGCCTTGGTCGGCCCTCTACCCCGCCAGACCCCTGACTAATGGCCCCGGCAATATTCCGTGGTGCTACATGCAAGCAACTGCAATACGCTGTTCTGACGGAACAACGAGCGACCTTCGCTATAACGGTTTTTAGTGATCCAGATACCTGAGCTGTCGAGCCGAACGATAGGCTCGGGCTCGACAGCAACAGCAGCTAAAGACGGCACTTTGCGCCGACCTGACTCCCCTAAAAAGCAACCGGCAATCAAAGCAAAGAGCCGGAAAATGCTTGCCAGGACCATAGTGAGGTAACTCCTTTTGCCATTCCGCTATCTGATCGCTGAACCTAACGTGGCATTTCGAACCGTTATGTCTTCTTCTTGTTTGAAAGGTAGTTCAACCAAGGCAAAGCGCCATGCTTTGAACGAAAACTTTCGATACAGATGCTGGTTTTTTTCTGAAAGCCACGGTCAGGCCACGCAATCATTGGTATTGCGCCAGATGCTGATGAAATAAGGGGTGCTTTACGCTCCCGCGAGTTTTTCTTGGGGTTTTGCGCTGCATATTTCACAAAAACGCCACTCATTGAGTGGCGTTTTTCAGGCGTGCCGGTTTGTACTTTTCGAATGCAGACCAAACCTAACAATGGCGTCTGAGGGGATATGACAAGGAAGCTGAATACGGCTGATTGTGTAGCTCTACACCTGCGAAGTGCAGGTCGGAATATTGGCCGTAATGTACTGAATCACCTCTTCAAGCGTGTCGATGTCAGGAACATTGTTCACTAATGCTTGCGAACTGCACCATGGGTAGTCCAGTTGCGATACCCACTCCATGATGCAGTGCAGATCAGTCGCCGGCAGGGTTTTCATGTGCTCAATGGTGATAGTGAGCCTCTCGACAAGCCCCGACCCGGGGCTGAACTGCCACTCATACAGACCGCAACCGACGCGGGCTTCGCCGGAGCTCTTGTCGGACATGCCGACCAGCCATTTGCACTGGAATGCTCTGGCCTGCGGTTCAGGTGGGAGTCCCAGGCAAAAGGTATAGACGTTTTCGAAGGTCTGGCCGAATCGCCTGACCAGCACATCGCCGATGGGGCCAAGGCCTTCAACGTGGGGTGGAAACGAGATAGACCCGGTGTGCACGACCATGTCCAGGATCGCGTCTGGCGCAAAGGCCTGGGGTAACAAATGTGGGCGGTTACCGTCCTTGGCGTTTATGTACTGTCGAATCGATTGTTGAGCAGTGTTCATTGTTTGTCCGTGGCATCCATATCAGGTTGAAAACAGTCCAATCCAAGGCTCACGTTACTATTTCACGCGAGCCCGCACTCATTTACAAAGCACTATTCAAAACATCCGTTACCAGCATGCAGCCGGGGGCGTGGGTGATGCACAGTGGTGGACGCGAAGTTTGCACCACCGATTGCGGAGTCACACCGCAGGCCCAGAATACCGGGATTTCGTCGGCTTCGACTGGCACGGCATCGCCGTAGTCCGGGCTGCTTAGTGAATCGATGCCGATCAGCGCCGGATCACCGATGTGCACAGGCGCGCCGTGGACGTTGGGCATGCGTGCGGTGATCTGGATCGCCTGGATCGCCGCGGCGGCCTTCATCGGGCGCATGCTCACCACCAGCTTGCCGCTCAGGCGCGCGGTAGGGCGGGTGTCTATGTTCGTCCGGTACATGGCGACATTGCGCCCCAGATCGATGTGCCTGAGGGTGATGCCGGCATCCAGCAGCGGTTGTTCGAAGGAGAACGAGCAACCGATGGCGAAGGCCACCAGATCGTCCTGCCACAAATGCTCGATATCTGACGGTTCTTCGCTCAGTTCGCCATGGCGATAGACCCTGTATCGGGACACCTCGTGGCGGATATCAATGGCTGTGCCGAGATTGCGAAAATACGGATCACCCGGTTCGGTAACGTCGAGCACCGGGCAAGCCTGCCGATTGAGCGTGCAATAGCGGAGAAACTCGTTAGCCCAATCATTGGGCAGAATCACGATATTGGCTTGCACCCGACCTTGGGCCAAGCCGCTGGTGTGGCCCTGATATTGTCCGGCAGCGATGCATTGGCGCAGGGCCAGTGGAACGCTGTGCTTCAGTTGTTCGAAAGACAGGGTGGGTTGGCTCATCACGGCATCTCTTCAGGTTCGATGACCCTTTTTAGAAAACCATGACGATGGCGTCCAACCAGGAATGTTGTTACCCCGGGACAACTAAAAGTTATTCAAGAGTCCGTCGGCTGTTGAGACCGGGTGCCGGAACCATTCGAAGCGGGCCGACATCCGCAGCGTATTGGGACACCACTTGGCGGCTCATGTCGACGATGCTTTCGATCAATTCCAGGCCGACTCCGGCGCGCCATGAAGCCACGACATCCAGCTGCGGCAAGCGGGTGCCTGGTTCCAGCTGAATCAGCTCGCCGCTGGCCAAGGGCTTGGCCACCAGCGCGGCCGGCAAGGCGCCAATGCCGAAGCCGTCACGAATCAGCCGGGTCATGGCCGACACCGAGTTGACGCAACTGACGCGTGGCGTACCGATGCCATGGGCGTGCAGCAGGTTGAGCACATCCTGATGCGGCCGGGAGTTTTTGACGAAGGTGATGATGCGCTCACTGGCCATTTCGGCCAGTGAGGCATAGGGGCGGGCATAGATTGAGTTACTGGCGGCGATCCAGTGCATGGGGTAGTGCGCCAGTTCGAGGTTGCGCACACTTTCGTGGCGGATCAGGTCCGTCTGGAACACGATGTCCAGGTAGCCCTTTTGCAGCTGATCGCACAGATTGCGTGCGGCGTCGGCCGTGATCTCGATTTCCACGGCGGGGAAGGTCTGCATCAAGGTCGACATCAACGGGCTGAGCCAGGTGTGGATCACCGTATCCATCACACCGATGCGCACCAGGCCCTGTTGCGGGTTGGTGTTGTCCAGCGAGTGTTTCAACGCTCGCTGAACCTCGAGCATCTGCTCGGCGTAGTCGAGCACCTTGAGACCTTCGAGCGTGAGCGACACACCGCGCGAATCGCGCACGAACAAACGCAGGCCCAACTCTTCTTCCAGCGAGGCAATCCGGCTGGAGATAGCGGCCTGAGTGCTGAACATTTTCTCTGCGGTGAGGCTGAAGCTTTGCAGGCGTGCGACCCAGACGAAGGTTTCGAGAAATTTGAGGTTCATGGCGGTTCTCGTGGTAGGGCGTTCACTGTTTTCCACAGAGAACCGTGGTGGGGGTGCAGTAATTGTTACTCCAGAGTTCGTCGCCGGGGGTATCAAATTTTCTTATGCATAACCTCGTTTTTTTCCCGTTTGACGCCGTTTGGCCTTGGCGCGAAGAATCCGCTCCACGACGCAGCCACTGCGTCCGCCCCCCACGACAACGCCTTCACAAAAAAATAATGAGGCGTGTCCGTCATCTTCGCTTGCTGCCGCAGGAACTCCCATGGAAAAGACCATGACTGACCACGTGCTTTCAGGTTCGGGCCGCACCGGCCCGTTCAGTTGGTACGGCCCCCTGTCGAAAAATGAAAAGCGTACCTTCTGGAGTTGCAAGATCGGCTATGCCCTGGATGGCATGGACACGCAGATGCTGAGTTTCGTCATTCCGACCCTGATTGCCACTTGGGGCATCTCCAAGGGTGATGCCGGGATGATTGGCACTTGTACGCTGCTGGCCTCGGCGGCGGGTGGCTGGATCGCCGGAATACTGTCCGACCGTATCGGCCGAGTGCTCACCCTGCAACTGACGGTGCTGTGGTTCGCCTTCTTCACCTTCCTCTGCGGACTGGCACAGAACTACGAGCAACTGCTGGTGGCCCGGACTTTGATGGGCTTTGGTTTCGGCGGTGAATGGACAGCGGGTGCAGTGCTGATTGGCGAGGTGATTCGCTCCCAGGATCGCGGCAAGGCAGTGGGCATGGTGCAGGCCGGATGGGCGCTGGGGTGGGGGCTTACGGCATTGCTCTATGCCGGATTATTCAGCTTTCTGCCGCCGGAAGAGGCTTGGCGGGCGTTGTTCATGATCGGGTTGGTGCCAGCGCTATTCGTATTGGTGATCCGCCGGCTGGTGAAGGAGTCGGACACCTTCGAGCAGGCCTGCATTGAGCGCAAGGCCAAGCCGGAGAAGGATTCGCGTTGGGCCTTCTTTGAAATCTTCGCGCCTCGGATGCTCAGTACCACCTTGCGCGCTTCGTTGCTGACCACTGGCGCGCTGGGCGGTTATTACGCGATCACCACGTGGTTGCCGACCTACCTGAAAACCGAGCGCGGCCTGAGCGTGCTCGGCACGGGCGGCTATCTGGCGATGGTGATCGTCGGCTCCTACATCGGCTATGTGACCAGTGCATTGCTGACCGATGCCATCGGTCGAAAGAAGAACTTCATCCTGTTTGCCGTCGGCTCCATGGCGATCGTTCTGGCCTACACCCAACTGCCCATCGACAACACCTGGATGCTCTGGCTGGGCTTTCCGTTGGGTTTCTTCGCTTCGGGCATTTTTGCCGGTATGGGCGCTTTTCTGACCGAGTTGTTTCCGACTCGCATGCGCGGTTCGGGTCAGGGCTTTTGCTATAACGCCGGGCGTTCCATTGCAGCGCTGTTTCCGTTGTTCATCGGTGCGCTGAGCGAAACGTTGCCGATTGGTACGGGGATCGGAATCTTCGCTGCCGGTGCCTATGGCGTGGTGATTCTGGCCGCGTTAAGCCTGCCGGAAACCCGCGGTCGCCAACTCGAATCCTGAACCACGACACGTCTGGGCAATTGTGCCCAGACGTCGCTGATCCATTGCTAATCGACAAACATCGGTCGCGATCGCAACGCCCCCGAGAGGGCTCGCTCGCGTCCGAAACAGGAGCACGGCATGCACTATTCGCTTTCCACCCAACGGTTGTACCTCCCGGTCGGCACATTGCTCGGTTTGAGCTTGTTTGGCGCACCGGCCGCTCAGGCGGATTTCATTGCCGACAGTAAAGGCAGCCTGGAAGCACGCAACTTTTACTTCAATCGCGATTTCCGCCAGGACGGCTCGCGAGACAAAGCCGAGGAATGGGCGCAGGGTTTTCTGTTGCGGATGGAGTCCGGGTATACCGCTGGCACGCTGGGGTTCGGTCTGGATGCGCTGGGCATGGCCGGTTTTAAACTGGACTCCGGCGGCGGCACGGCGGGCACCAATCTGTTGCCGCCGGATTTGTCGGGCGGCTCGCAGGATCGCTATGGCGAGTTGGGCCTGACCGCTAAAGTGCGCTTGTCCAAGAGCACCCTGAAGCTGGGGACGTTGCAGATCAAGGATCCGGTGGTGAACTCCAACGACACTCGCCTGTTGCCGTCAACTTTCAAAGGCGGCCTGGTCAATGTGCAGGAAATAGACCGTTTGAAGCTCACCGCCGGTCAACTCACGCAGATCAACTTTGTTGATTCCACTGACTATCAGGACATGACTGCCAATCGCATCGGCGGGCAAAGCGACAAGTTCCAGTTCGCCGGGGCTGACTATCAATTCCTGCCGAACCTGACAGCGCAGTACCGCTACGGCAAGCTGGAAAATATCTACCAGCAAAACTACCTCGGATTGGTCCACCTGCTGGATCTGGGGGCCGGTCAGTCGCTCAAGAGCGACGTGCGCTATGCGCGCAGCATTGAAGATGGCAACTTTCGTGACCTCGACAACCAGGCTCTCGGTGCGATGTTTACCTACAGCCTCGGCGGTCACGCGCTGGGCTTCGGCTACCAGCGCATGAGCGGCGACGATCCGTTTCCGTACATCGGACGCAGCGATCCGTACCTGGTCAACTTCGTGCAGATCAATGACTTCGCCAACGTTGACGAACACTCCTGGCAAACGCGCTATGACTATAACTTCGCCGCATTGGGTGTGCCGGGGTTGAGCTTTATGACCCGCTACATCTCGGGTGATAACGTGCAGCGCAGTGCTGCGGGTGAAGGCAAGGAGTGGGAGCGCGACACCGATATCGCTTACGTGGTGCAGGACGGTACGTTGAAAGGCTTGGGCTTTAAATGGCGCAACGCGTCGGTGCGTTCGAACTTTGGCAATGATCTGGATGAGAATCGCTTGATCGTCAGCTATACCCTGGCGCTTTGGTAAATGTCCGGGTTATCAAGCAAGCAATGAATCGACGGCCCGCTAGTCAGACTGGCGGGCCGTTTGTTTTACATCGACAGAATCAACCGGCCAGCGAACAGAATCAGGATCACCCCCATGGTTCGTTCGAACCAGTGCCCCATGCGCATGAACAGCAATCGCACCCGGGCACTGGAAAAAAACAGCGCCACGATCACGAACCACAAGGCATTCACGAAACACATCCACAGCCCGTACAGCGCCTGAATCTGCAGCGGCGTCGTGGCGCTGATGATGGTCGTGAAGATCGCCAGGAAAAACAGCGTGGCCTTGGGGTTGGTGGCGTTGGTCAGAAACCCCGTGCTGAAGGCCTTGAACAAGGTCTGCCGTTCAGCTGACGCTTCTGCACCCTTGTCGCCTTCAATTGCCGATTTGGGTTTGCTGCGTATCAAGCTCACGCCGAGGTACAAAATATAGGCACCCCCCACCACCTTGGCCACCGTCAACAACCAGGGCGTGGTATGCATCAGCGCGCCGACGCCGAGCAAGGTGTAAAGCACATGCACGGAAATGCCCGCGCCGATACCCAGAGCCGTGCAGATGCCCACTAAGCGGCCGAAACGCACGCTTTGGCGAATGGTTACGGCGAAGTCCGGTCCGGGGGCGACCACGGCCAGAAAGTGGATCGTTGCCAGCGCCAGAAATTCGCCCAGGTAATTCGAAAACATCTCAGCTCCAGAAAGTCAGGGGTGAAGCATTGCCGCGATAGCCGACAAAGAAGGAAAGGCTCAATCGCGGGTCGTCCACCCCCGGGGTCACCGAGTGCATGCAGCGCGAATTGAACATGATGAAATCACCCGGCTCAGGACGAATCTCCAGGGTCGGAGGGCCGAGCAAGGCAGGGTCGATGCCGTAACTGTCGCCACGCATTTCGTCGAACTGGTCTGGGGAAATGTCGTGGTCCCACATCTGCAACGCGCCGCCCTCGGTCGGCATGTTCAGATAAACGTTGCAGGCGAACTGCGCTTCCAGGCTTCTGGCCTGGAAGCTGTCCGGGGCATCCTTGGCGAAAATGTCGTGATGGGCGAGGAAGCACACCCCGGGTTTCACGACCCGGGATAGCCCCACATACATCTTGCGGCCATAGAGATTTTCCAGATGCGCCCCCGCCGGCCAAGACTCGTCGAGCATGCAGCGCAACGTATCGACAGGAGAGGAGTAGGGCGCACAACGGCTGCGCAATTCGGCGATATTGCTGGTGGCGCGCTCGAAGTAATCCTCGATCAGCAGCGGCTGGTTTTCCGCTTCATAAAACGCCATGCCAATGCGACCGATGCTCGGTGCGTTGATGTAGCCTTCGAAGCCCGGGGCAAGAATCTTGTCGCCGATCTGGATCGCCAGCGGCCGAGGCAACAAGCCTTTGACGCGGATGGCGAGGACTTCTTCGTTGGCCAGTTTTTGTATGCACGTCTCATCGAGACGCTCGACGTCAAGCATCATGTCTTTAGGTCCATCTATCAGATAGTCAACAGAACCCGCGAACGCAGGTTCCCCCGGCGTCAGGCGATGACGGGGCCGACATCGCCCGAATGCTCAATCCACGCTGTAGTGGACTGACAGCGTTCCCTTTTTCTGTGAGAGGGAAGCGATCGTGACCGTGCCCAAATCCTTCAGGCTCCGTACATGGGTGCCGCCGCAGCCGTAGGCGGGCAGTTCACCGAAGCCGATTTCCCGGGCGCCTTCGCGCAACGACGTCAGGCGAGGCAGGTCATGCGCGATCCATTGCTTGATGCCGTGTTGAATCGTCTGGGCATCGACCTCCTGCGCGCTTTCTGCCGGCTTGAACTGGACACGTCCTTCATCCGGCCAGTGATGAGCCTTGATCGGCATCCAGCCCATCGCCTGGACGAAGTGGCCGATCAGATGCCCCGCCGAATGCATGCGCGTGTTGAACCGGCGTCGTTGCTCGTCGACCCGAATCTGGATCATGCCGAGTTTTACCGGGTGGTCGACGAAGTGGATGATCCGGTCCGGATCCTGTACCACGCGCAGCACCTGACTTTCGCCGATCCAGCCGGTATCCCAGGGTTGCCCGCCGCCTTGGGGATGAAACAGTGTGGCGCGCAGCACTACTGCGAATTCGTTCTCGTAGGGCGTGCAATCCAGGACTTCCACATTGGCCTTGAGGTCATCACTATGGAAAAAGAGGCGAAGCGTCATATTCCATGCCCTTATTAAAGTTTCTATTTTTATTATATGAACCGTGGAATTGCGTGATAATCCGTTCAATCATCAAAGGACTGTTGCGCTGTGAGCATAAATCTTCCCCTGCCGCTGCTCGGTGAAATGGCGATTTTCGTCAAGGTTGTCGAGACCGGCAGTTTTTCCGAAGCCGCGCGTCAATTAGGTTCTTCACCCTCGGCGGTGAGTCGCAGCATTTCTCGGCTGGAGAAGGCACTCGCCACGCGGTTGCTGCAACGAACCACGCGCAAGCTGCGCCTGAGTGACGGTGGCGAAGAGGTGTTCAAGCGTTGCCAGGAGATGGTCAGCGCGGCGAAGTCGGTGATGGAAATCAGCGGTCAGTTCACCCATGAGGCAGAAGGGCTGGTGCGTGTCAGCGTGCCCAAAGCCGTCGGGCGATTCGTGATTCATCCACACATGCCGGAATTTCTGCGGCGCTATCCCAAAGTGAATGTGGAGTTGTTGCTCGAGGACCGTCAGGTGGATTTGATCGACGACAACGTCGATCTGGCGATCCGTATCACCGATCGCCCGCCTGCAGGGCTGGTGGGGCGGCAGTTGCTGACCATCGATCATTTGCTCTGCGCAACCCCGCAATACCTGGCCGAACACGGCACCCCGACTCATCCCCACGACTTGCTCAACCACAGCTGCATCTATCTGGGCGAAACCCCGAGCGATGCGCGCTGGAAATTCAAGAAAGGCAGCAAAGCCGTGACCGTCGGCGTGCGCGGACGTTATGCCGCCAATCACACGGGTGTGCGACTGGGCGCGGTATTGCAACACATCGGAATCGGCAGCCTGCCGTACTTCACCGCCCGTTATGCGCTGGAACAAGGGCTGATCGTGCAGGTACTGCCGGACTGGACTTTTCTGGCGTCCTACCACGGAGGCGCCTGGCTGCTGCATTCGCCAACCCGCTATCTACCGCCCAAGTTACGGGTGTTGATCGACTATCTGGTGGAATGCCTGGAGAAGGAGCCAACGTTGAGCAGGCCGGGCAAGCCAAGTGCAGTGGGCACGGTCGCGGTGGCGTATGAGTTGCCGGAGAGTGATGGGTTGCTTTGATTTTCACGAACCAATAAAAAGGCCCGCATGTTCAACCATGCGGGCCTTTTGCATTACTGACTGTGGGATCAGTGCTTGCTGTCCTGGTTCGACATCGCCAGCAGCTGTTTTTCCTGATTCCAGTCGAACGGCTCGTCGTTCTGTTCGGCTTCGAAGCGACGTTCTTCGAGGGCCTGGTACAGGTCGATTTCATCATCGGGCATGTAATGCAGGCAGTCGCCGGCGAAGTACCACAGCAGGTCGCGCGGGACCAGGTGGGCGATTTGCGGATAACGAGTGATCACCTGACACAGAATGTCCTGGCCCAGGTATTGGCTTTCGATCGGGTCGACCGGCAGCAATGCACGCAGTTCGTCGAAGCGCTCCAGGAACAAGGCATGGCTTTCTTCGGGAACCTGTTCGGCCTCACCTACGGCGACCAGGATGCTGCGCAGGTGGTCGAGCAAGACGAGATGATCGGCAACGACGTTGGACACGAGATAAGTCCTCAAGAGCAAAACGGGCGCGAGAGTATAAAGCTCCTGCGCCCCTTTTTCACATG
Source organism: Pseudomonas sp. BF-R-26 (assembly GCF_019947395.1). Taxonomy (NCBI): domain Bacteria; kingdom Pseudomonadati; phylum Pseudomonadota; class Gammaproteobacteria; order Pseudomonadales; family Pseudomonadaceae; genus Pseudomonas; species Pseudomonas sp. BF-R-26. The sequence goes on from NZ_JAGYGK010000005.1 coordinate 111,203, forward strand.
GTAAAGAGCCCCCATGATAGCGAGAAGACACACGGTCTGCTGGATCAGCGAACCTTGCCTTTGGCCAATACCAGCTCCTTGGGGTCGAAATCATCGACATCGATCACCTTGCGTCGTGCCACTTCTGCCTCGCGCAAAGTCTGGGCTTCAACCGGTTGCAAAACGCCGGCCTCCAGGGCGGTATCGATGACAGATTCTCCGAGAGTGGGTTTGACCTGGCGACTTTTCAGCGCCGTATTGAGTTTTTTCTGTAGCGGTTTGGCGGCGTTCAGCAAATCGCAGGCGTGCTGCAGAGCACCGACCGAGTCTTCTGGTGATTGCGGGCGATAGCAGCCCCCCAGTAACTCCTCAAGCGTTGGATCGCCCTTGGGACGGCCGATGACGGCTGCGACGTTGGCCGCCAGTCTGTCCGACGGGCCTCTGTGGCGACGACCGAACGGGAACACCATCACCCGCAGCAGGCATCCAAGCACCTTGTTCGGGAAGTTGGTCAGCAGTTCGTCCAGCGCACGTTCGGACTGGCCGAGGCTCTCTTCCATGGCCCAGGCGAACAGCGGGTGCATATGCTCGGGCGAATCGAGATCGTGATAACGCTTGAGTGCGCCGGAGGCCAGATACAGATGGCTGAGTACATCACCCAGACGTGCGGACAGCCGTTCGCGGCGTTTCAGTTCACCGCCCAGCAGCATCATGCTCAGGTCTGCCACCAGGGCAAAGGCCGCGGCCTGGCGGTTGAGGGCGCGGAAATAGCCTTGGCTGAGTTTGTCCCCGGGCATGTGTTCGAAATGCCCGAGGCCGAGGTTCAGCACCAGGGTGCTGGCAGCATTGCACACGGCAAAACCAATATGGTCGAGCAGCAATGCGTCGAATTCGACCAGTGCCTGTTGTTTGTCTTCGCGATGGGCGAGGGCCATCTCCTTGAGTACGAACGGATGGCAGCGAATAGCACCCTGGCCGAAGATCATCAAACTGCGTGTCAGGATGTTCGCACCTTCGACCGTGACGGCAATAGGTGCACCTTGCCAGCTACGCCCCAGGTAGTTGTTCGGACCCATGATGATGGCCCTGCCGCCGTGAACATCCATGGCGTGGCTGATGCATTCGCGACCGCGTTCGGAGAGGTGGTATTTGATAATGGCCGAGGGTACTGACGGCTTTTCGCCGAGGTCGACCGCGTTGGCGGTGAGCATCCGTGCGCTGTCCATCAGCCAGGTGCTGCCGGCGATCCGCGCCAGCGCTTCCTGAATCCCTTCGAAGGCTGACAGCGGTGCGTTGAATTGTTCGCGAACCTGCGCGTATTGGCCTGTCACCAGACTGGTGAACTTACCCGCAGCGGTACCGATGGCAGGCAGCGAAATGGAACGCCCGACTGACAGGCAGTTCATCAGCATCATCCAGCCTTCGCCGAGCATCTCCTGACCGCCGATAATGAATTCCAGCGGTACGAACACATCCTTGCCGGAATTCGGGCCGTTCATGAACGAGGCGCCCAGTGGCAGGTGACGGCGACCGATTTCTACACCGGGGGTCTGGCTCGGAATCAAGGCGAGACTGATGCCCAGGTCGACTTTGTCGCCCAGTAGATGATCCGGGTCATAGGCCTTGAAGGCCAGGCCGATCAAGGTCGCCACCGGGCCGAGGGTGATGTAGCGCTTTTCCCAGTTCAGACGCAGGCCGAGGGTTTCTTTGCCTTCCCATTCACCTTTGCAGATCACCCCGGTATCGGTCATCCCGCCGACGTTGGAGCCCGCCATCGGGCCTGTCAGGGCAAAGCAGGGGATATCGTCGCCACGGGCCAGCCGTGGCAGGTAATGATTGCGCTGTTCGTCAGTGCCGTAATGCAGCAGCAGTTCCGCGGGGCCGAGGGAGTTGGGTACCATGACCGTCGAGGCCAGGTCGCCGCTGCGGGTGGCCAGTTTCATCGCCACTTGAGAGTGGGCATAGGCCGAGAAGCCTTTGCCACCGTATTCCTTGGGAATGATCAGGGCAAAAAAGCCATGTTGTTTAATGTGATCCCAAGCCTTGGGCGGCAGATCCAGCAACTGGCCGATCTGCCAATCGCTGACCATGGCGCAGAGCTCTTCGGTCGGGCCATCGATGAAGGCTTGTTCCTCTTCGCTCAGTTGCGCTTTCGGATAGGCCAGCAGCTTGTTCCAGTCCGGGCGGCCGTTGAACAGCTCGCCGTCCCACCAGACCGTGCCAGCTTCAATGGCTTCACGTTCGGTTTGCGACATCGGCGGCAGGTTTTTCTGAAACCAGCTGAACATCGGCGCCGTGAAGAGTTTTCGGCGCAGATCCGGCAGCAACAGGAAAGCGGCCACGGCTGCGAGCATCACCCAGAAAATCAGCATCAGCCAGACGGGGGCATGGCTGAAGATGCCCATCGCCAGCAAATAGACAGCGATGATGCCCAAGGCGGGCAGAGGCGCAGTGCGGCGATGGGCCAGATAGGCAATCCCGACCACCAGAACCAGTATCCACAACAGCAGCATATTCAATTCTCCATGAAGCCAAGGGCAAAACCACTTTCAGAGCTTAGACGGCATCCATAAAAGTGGAGGTCAGAGCGATAGGTCTGAGTTTGTAGGAAGCAACGGCTGAAACTTGTCAGTTATTTCGAGGGCAGACGGTTGAGCGCTGTTATCGACAGGGCGGCAAACGCTGATATTTGGCCGAAACGTCGTTATCTCTGTGCTGAAGGTGTCGCTAGACTCGTGGCTTCCCCCAGGAGATTGTTCCCATGCACGCATGTCTGAGCCCCGGCCGCTTCATCGATAGTGACCACCCCTCGGTGGTGGAGTTCGCCGAAAAACATCGTGGCGCCGGGCGCGATCCGCTTGAACAGGCGATCAATCTCTATTACGCAGTGCGCGAGGCCGTGCGCTACAACCCGTACACCTTCAGCCGCGATCCAGAGACCTTGCGCGGCAGCTATGCGCTGGCGGCGGGGGAGAGTTATTGCGTGCCCAAGGCCACGCTGCTGGCCGGTGCAGCCCGGCATTGCGGGATCCCGGCGCGTATCGGTCTGGCGGATGTGCGTAATCATTTGTCGACGCCGCGTCTGCTCGAATTGCTCAAGAGCGATGTGTTCGCCATGCATGGCTACACCGAGTTATATCTGAACGATCGTTGGGTCAAAGCCACGCCGGCTTTTAATCAACAACTCTGCGAACTGTTCAATGTCGCGCCGCTGGAGTTCGACGGGATCAATGACAGCGTGTTCCACCCCTTCAACCGTGACGGCGAGCAGCTGATGGAGTACCTGATCGATCACGGCCAGTTCACCGATGTGCCGGAAGCATTCTTTTTCGAACACCTGGAAAAGTGCTATCCGCATCTGTTCGACGAGCAACTGCCGGTGCTGCTGGGTGACATGCAGAGCGATTTGAGTCGCGCCTGATCCGGCGTATGCTGCCTGCGCATTCATCCAAAAAGGGGCGGTCATGCTGAAGATTTGGGGTCGGAAAAATTCGTCGAATGTCAGGAAGCCGTTGTGGGCGGCCGAAGAACTGGGCCTGGCCTATGAAGCCATCGATGCCGGCGGCGCCTTTGGCGTGGTCGACACGCCTGAGTACCGCGCGATGAATCCCAACGGCCGCGTGCCGGTGATCGAAGACGACGGTTTTGTGCTGTGGGAATCCAACACCATCGTCCGTTATCTGATGGCCCGTCATGCCAGCGATACGGCTTGGTATCCGACAGATCTGCAGGCCCGTGCCTCGGCGGAAAAGTGGATGGACTGGACCACCTCAAGTTTTGCCGCCCCGTTTCGCACGGTGTTCTGGGGCGTGTTGCGCACTCCGGAAGACCAGCAGGACTGGCCGGCCATCAAGGCCGCGATCAAAGAGTGCGACGGTCTGCTGTCGATGGCCGATCAAGCGCTGGCGGCCAAACCGTACCTGTCCGGCGATGAGATCGGCATGGGCGACATCCCATTGGGCTGCTTCATTTATGCCTGGTTCGAGATGCCGATCGAGCGTGCGCCGCAGCCTCATTTGCAGGCCTGGTACGAGCGCCTGAAACAGCGTCCGGCGTATCGCAAAGCCGTCATGACCGCGTTGACTTAATACTCACTATCGACACGCTTGACTGTACTTGTGCGGCAGCGACAAGCACCATTGCGCTCATGCGCCGCGGTTGCATTGCTCGCCGCCCGCCCTTATTTATTCCTTTCTTCCCTTCTTGGTGCGTAAATCCGATATGAGTTCCGCTCTGTCCATCCGGCAGTTAACCAAAACCTACGGCAACGGTTTCCAGGCCTTGAGTGGTATCGATCTGGACGTCGCCGAAGGTGACTTTTTCGCCTTGCTCGGCCCCAACGGCGCCGGCAAATCCACGACTATCGGCATTCTCTCGACCCTGGTGAACAAGACCAGCGGAACAGTGAATATCTTCGGTCATGACCTGGACAAGGAACCGGCGGCGCTCAAGCGCTGCATTGGTGTGGTGCCCCAGGAATTCAATTTCAACCAGTTCGAAAAGACGTTCGACATTGTCGTGACCCAGGCCGGTTACTACGGCATTCCGCCGAAAATCGCCAAGGAACGCGCCGAGCAGTACCTGACCCAACTGGGCCTGTGGGACAAACGCGATGTGCCGTCGCGCTCCCTGTCCGGCGGCATGAAGCGCCGACTGATGATCGCCCGTGCGCTGGTTCACGAACCGCGCCTGCTGATCCTCGACGAACCGACGGCGGGGGTAGACATCGAATTGCGTCGCTCGATGTGGACCTTCCTCACCGAACTGAACAAGAAAGGCATCACTATCATCCTCACCACTCACTATCTGGAAGAGGCTGAGCAGTTGTGCCGCAACATCGGCATCATCGACCACGGCACCATTGTCGAGAACACCAGCATGAAGCAGTTGCTCAGCCAACTGCATGTCGAAACCTTCCTGCTAGATATGAAGAACACCTTGCAAGTGGCACCGCAGTTGCTGGGTTACCCGGCCAAGCTGATCGACAGTCATACCCTGGAAGTTCAGGTCGACAAGGCCATGGGCATTACCGCGCTGTTCACCCAATTGGCGCAGCAGAACATCGAAGTGTTGAGCCTGCGTAACAAAACCAATCGCCTCGAGGAGTTGTTCGTGTCCCTGGTGGAGAAAAATCTGTCGAAGGTGGCGGTATGAGTTCCGAGCTGCAACCCAACCTCGTTGCCCTCAATACCATCGTTTACCGTGAGGTCAAGCGCTTCACCCGGATCTGGCCGCAGACCCTGCTGCCGCCGGCAATCACCATGGTTTTGTACTTTGTTATCTTCGGCAACCTGATCGGTCGGCAGATTGGCGACATGGGTGGCTTCACTTACATGGAGTACATCGTACCGGGGCTGATCATGATGTCGGTGATCACCAACTCCTACGGCAACGTGGTGTCGAGTTTCTTTGGCAGCAAGTTCCAGCGTTCCATCGAAGAATTGATGGTGTCGCCGGTGTCACCGCATACGATTCTGATCGGTTACACCTTGGGCGGCGTGCTGCGCGGGTTGATGGTCGGGATCATTGTGACCCTGCTGTCGCTGTTTTTCACTCATTTACAGGTGCATCACTTGGGCGTGACCGTTCTGGTGGTGGTGCTGACGGCGACGATCTTCTCGCTGCTGGGTTTCATCAACGCGGTATTTGCGCGCAACTTCGATGATATTTCGATCATCCCGACATTCGTGCTGACGCCGTTGACCTACCTGGGCGGAGTGTTCTACTCGATCAGCTTGCTGCCACCGTTCTGGCAGACAGTGTCACTGGCCAACCCGGTGCTGCACATGGTCAACGCTTTCCGTTACGGCATCCTCGGTGTGTCTGATATCAAGATCAGCGTGGCGATCACCTTCATGCTGATAGCGACTGTTGTGCTGTACATCGGTTGTGCGCGGTTGCTGGTGAGTGGGCGCGGGATGCGTACGTAAGGAAGGCCGAGTCGCCTTCATCGCGGGCAAGCCCGCTCCCACAGTGAATTGGCGTTGGCCACATTATTTGTGAGCGACACAGATCCCTGTGGGAGCGGGCTTGCCCGCGATGACGTCAGCCCAGGCACCGCAAAAAAAAACGGCCTCCGCATTGGAGGCCGTTTTACATTCTCACATTCGACTTTTCTTACGCCGTTTCCACTGCCGACTCACCCACCAGCGCCAATACATCATCACCAGGCAATAGGCGAGGGCACCCAGCACCAACCCCGTGACCACCGAACCGAGCAAGAACGGTTGCCACAGGCTCGAGAGTTCGCCGCTGATCCATTCCCAGGTCAACTCATCCGGCAGGCTGCGGGCGGGGACGTCCATCAGCCAGGCGCCGGTCTGGTAAGTGCAAAAGAACACCGCCGGCATGGTGATCGGGTTGGTCAGCCAGACCAGGCTGACAGCTATCGGCATGTTGCCGCGTACCACAATGGCAAGGATGGCCGCCAACAGCATCTGCAACGGGATGGGCAGGAACGCCGCGAACAGACCGACCGCCATGGCCCGTGCGACAGAGTGGCGATTGAGGTGCCAGAGGTTCGGGTCATGCAGCAGGGTGCCGAGAAAGCGTAAGGATTTGTGTTCCCTGATGCTGGTCGGGTCTGGCATGTAACGTTTGAATAAGCGCCGGGGCATAAGGCTTCTCGGTCGGTTCAGGCGGCAAGTATGTCTGGATTCTACGAACCGCCCATTCAGACTTTGTGACAATTGATAACGACAGACGTGCGACGGACCGGCTAAGCCTAGGGCGGGGACTCTCAAGGACGGGCTTATGCGCACAGGGATGATGGCGCTGGCGTTGGGTCTGCTGGCCCTGCGTTTTTTACCGGTATTACCGCCGGCGGGGTTGTGGCTGTTGTTGCCGGTAGTGGGTTTGATGTTGCTGCCGTTTCGCACCTTTCCCCTGGCATTTTTTCTGTTCGGTTTCAGTTGGGCGGGCGCGAATGCACAGTGGGCGCTGAATGATCGCCTGGCACTGAATCTTGATGGCGAGACTCGCTGGGTCGAAGGTCGTGTGACCGGGTTGCCGCAGCAGGCCGAGGGCGTAGTGCGTTTCGAACTGACGGACAGTCAGTCGCGTCGCACCAGACTGCCTCGGCACCTACGCCTGGCCTGGTATGACGGGCCGCCCGTCAACAGCGGTGAACATTGGCGGCTGGCGGTCAAATTGAAGCGTCCTGTCGGGTTGCTCAACCCGCATGCGTTCGATTACGACGCCTGGTTACTGGCCCGGCACATCGGCGCCACCGGAACCGTCAAGGACGGCCAGCGCCTGAGGGAGGCACAGTGGGCCTGGCGCGACGGCATCCGTCAGCGTTTGCAGGCCGTGGATGCCCAGGGGCGAACGGGCGCGCTGACGGCGTTAGTGCTAGGGGATGGCGCCGGGTTGAGTCGTGAGGACTGGCAGGTGCTGCAAGACACCGGCACCGTGCATTTGTTGGTGATTTCCGGGCAGCACATTGGTTTGCTGGCGGGCGTGATGTATCTGCTGATTGCCGGGTTGGCGCGTTACGGCTTATGGCCCAAGCGCTTGCCGTGGTTGCCATGGGCATGCGGACTGGCGTTCGCGGCGGCCCTCGGTTATGGGCTGCTGGCCGGCTTCGAAGTGCCGGTGCGCCGGGCCTGCCTGATGATCGGTCTGGTGCTGTTATGGCGACTACGGTTTCGTCACCTCGGCGCATGGTGGCCGCTGTTGCTGGCGCTTGACGGTGTTTTGCTACTGGACCCGCTGGCGAGCCTGCAACCGGGTTTCTGGTTGTCGTTTGCGGCGGTGGCAGTGCTGATTTTCACCTTTGGCGGACGATTGGGTGCGTGGCGCTGGTGGCAGACCTGGACCCGCGCCCAATGGCTGATAGCGATCGGTCTGTGCCCGCTGCTGTTGGTGCTGGGGTTGCCGATCAGTCTCAGCGGGCCGCTGGCCAATTTGCTGGCGGTGCCTTGGGTCAGCCTGGTGGTTCTGCCGCCGGCTCTGCTTGGGACGATGTTGTTGCCCGTTCCTTATGTGGGCGAAGGATTGCTGTGGCTGGCCGGCGGTCTGATCGATCTTTTGTTCAAGGCGTTGGCGTTGATGGCCGGGCAATTGCCTGCGTGGGTACCGGTGGCGGTCCCGTTGTGGATATGGGCGCTCGGTATGTTGGGGGCCTTTGTGCTGTTACTGCCGCGAGGCGTGCCGTTGCGCCCGTTGGGCTGGCCGATGTTGCTGTTACTGGTTTTTGCACCCCGGCACACATTGCCTGAAGGCATGGCCGAGGTCTGGCAGCTGGATGTCGGTCAGGGTTTGGCAATCCTGGTGCGTACCCGTCATCACACCTTGCTGTATGACGCCGGGCCACGGTTCGGCGATATCGACCTGGGAGAGCGGGTGGTGCTGCCATCATTGCGCAAACTGGGTGTGAACGGCATTGATCTGATGCTGATCAGCCATGCCGATGCCGATCACGCCGGCGGTGCGCGAGCGATTGCCAATGGAATACCGGTGAAGCAAATACTGAGTGGCGATCATCTGGCCCTGCCAGACGAACTGCACGCCGAGGGCTGCGAGAGTGGTCAGCAATGGGCCTGGGACGGCGTGAAGTTTCAACTCTGGCAGTGGCCGTCTGCCAGCGACAGCAATCAGAAATCCTGCGTGTTGCAGATCGAGGCCAACGGCGAGCGGTTGCTGCTGACCGGTGACATCGATGCCGCAGCCGAGCGGGCGCTGCTCGACGGTCCATTGGCGGTGCCGACAGATTGGTTGCAGGCTCCGCACCATGGCAGTCGCAGTTCGTCTTCAATGGCGCTGCTCAGCACCTTGCAGCCCAAAGCGGTGCTGATCTCCCGTGGCAACGGCAACTCTTTCGGCCATCCCCATCCCACGGTCGTGGCGCGGTATCAAAAGCGTGGTGTGGCGATCTACGACAGCGCCGAGCAAGGTGCCATTCGTCTGCAACTGGGGCGCTTCAAGCCGCCGTGGACGATGCTTCAAGAACGGCGCTTCTGGCGCGGTCCGCCACCATCCAGCCAGTAACCCGAACTATTGAAGCCCGACCGGATGCGACATCGCGGTCTTCGGTGCGTCCACCCCCTATGTTAGAGTGGCGCACTTTTCGAGGGGACTGTCACTGTGTGGGAATTGGTCAAATCCGGCGGCTGGATGATGCTGCCGATCATTCTGAGCTCCATCGCGGCCATGGCGATCGTCGCTGAGCGTCTATGGACCCTGCGTGCCAGCCGCGTGACCCCGGAGCACTTGCTCGGGCAGGTCTGGGTCTGGATCAAGGACAAACAACTCAATAAAGAAAAACTCAAGGAACTGCGCGCCAACTCTCCGTTGGGCGAGATCCTGGCTGCCGGTCTGGCGAATTCCAGGCATGGTCGCGAGATCATGAAAGAGTGCATCGAAGAGGCCGCTGCGCGGGTGATTCACGAGCTCGAACGGTACATCAATGCCCTCGGTACCATTGCCGCCATGGCCCCGTTGTTGGGGTTGCTGGGTACAGTGCTGGGCATGATCGATATTTTCAGTGCGTTCATGGGCACGGGCATGGGCACCAACGCCTCAGTGCTGGCCGGTGGTATTTCCAAGGCACTGATCACCACTGCCGCAGGCCTGATGGTCGGCATCCCGGCCGTGTTCTTCCACCGTTTTCTGCAACGCCGCATAGATGAGCTGGTGGTGGGCATGGAGCAGGAAGCGATCAAGCTGGTCGAGGTAGTGCAGGGTGACCGCGACGTGGATCTGGCTGAGGGCAAAGCGTGAAATTCCGTCGTAAACCACGGGAAACGATAGACATCAACCTCGCGTCGTTGATCGACGTGGTGTTTATCCTGCTGCTGTTTTTCGTTGTGACCACCACCTTCACCCGTGAAACCCAGTTGCGCGTCGACTTGCCGGAAGCGGTCAGCGGTTCCCCGGCCGAGGACCAGCAGGCCAAACAATTGGACATCGCCATCAGCGCCGAAGGTGTGTTCTCCGTGAACAACCAGTTGTTGCCCAAGAATGACCTGACCAGCCTGATGGAAGCGCTACAGAAAGAATCCAATGGCGATACCAACCTGCCATTGTCCATCAGCGCCGATGGCAAGACGCCTCATCAGTCCGTCATCACTGCGATGGACGCTGCCGGCAAGCTCGGTTTCAGTCACTTGCGCATGACCACTGTCGAGGCGGCGCCGGCGTCCTGATGGCCATGTCCGATCGATTGCTCGCTGCGTGGTACGGAGGCCATCCGGCGCTGAAGCTGTTGCAGCCTCTGGAATGGCTGTATCGGCGCGTGGTTACCGGCAAGCGCAAGCGTTTTCTGGCGGGTGAAGGCGAGATCTATCAGCCGCCGGTGCCGCTGATTGTGGTCGGCAATATCACGGTGGGCGGTACCGGCAAGACACCGCTGATTTTGTGGATGATCGAGCATTGCCAGCGCAGCGGGCTGCGGGTCGGCGTGGTCAGCCGTGGCTACGGCGCCAAACCGCCGCAATTGCCGTGGCGGGTCAAGGCGGACCAAAGCGCGGACGTGGCGGGCGATGAACCGTTGTTGATCGTCCAGCGCACCGGCGTGCCGCTGATGATCGACCCGGACCGCAGCAGCGCAGTCAAAGCCTTGCTGACGAGCGAGCCGCTGGACCTGATCCTCTCCGACGACGGCATGCAGCATTACCGGCTGGCCCGGCACCTGGAACTGGTGCTGATCGATGCCGCCCGGGGTCTGGGCAACCAGCGTTGCCTGCCTGCCGGGCCGTTGCGCGAACCGATTGAGCGTCTGCAAAGCGTCGATGCGGTGCTTTATAACGGCGCCACGGCCGACCGCATGGACGGTTTTGCCTTCCAGCTGCAACCCACCGCGCTGGTCAATCTGCAAAGCGGCGAACGCCGGCCTCTCGACCACTTCCCCGCAGGCCAGGCCATTCACGCCGTGGCCGGGATCGGCAATCCCCAGCGTTTCTTCACGACCCTCGAAACGCTACACTGGCGGCCAGTGCCGCATGCATTTGCCGACCACGCCGAGTACAGCGTGCAGGCCTTGAATTTCACACCGTCATTGCCCGTGGTGATGACGGAAAAAGACGCGGTGAAGTGCCGTGCCTTCGCCGCCGCCGATTGGTGGTACCTGGCGGTCGATGCTGCGCCATCGCCGGCCTTCGTGGCCTGGTTCGATACGCAGCTGGTGCGCCTGTTGCCGGCTCGTCTTTTGCCTTAACTCCGTTTCTATCCAGGGAATGTTCATGGACACCAAATTGCTCGATATTCTCGCTTGCCCGATCTGCAAAGGTCCGCTCAAGCTCAGCGCCGACAAAACCGAGCTGATCAGCAAGGGCGCTGGCCTCGCATACCCGATTCGCGATGGCATCCCGGTGATGCTCGAAAGTGAAGCGCGTACCCTGACCACCGACGAGCGCCTGGATAAATGACCACAGCCTTTACCGTTGTCATTCCATCGCGCTATGCCTCCACCCGTCTGCCGGGCAAACCTCTGCTGCTGATCGCCGGCAAGCCGATGATCCAGCACGTCTGGGAACAAGCGAGCAAAAGCAGTGCCCAGCGAGTGGTCGTTGCCACTGACGATGCGCGCATTGTCGAGGCCTGCAAAAGCTTTGGTGCCGAAGTGGTACTGACGCGCGAAGACCACAATTCCGGCACTGACCGTCTGGCCGAAGTCGCGGCGAAACTGGGCCTGGCCCCGGACGCTATCGTGGTCAACGTTCAGGGCGACGAGCCATTGATTCCGCCGAGCGTGATCGATCAGGTCGCCGCCAACCTGGCCGCCCACACCGAGGCGCGCATGGCCACCCTGGCCGAGCCGATCGAAGACGTGGAAACCCTGTTCAATCCCAACGTGGTCAAGGTGGTCAGCGACCTCAATGGCCTGGCGCTGACGTTCAGCCGTGCCACCTTGCCGTGGGCTCGCGATGCGTTCGCCAAGAGCCGCGAGCAATTGCCGGAAGGTGTGCCGTATCGCCGCCACATCGGCATTTATGCCTATCGCGCCGGTTTTCTGCATGACTTCGTCACTTGGGGCCCGTGCTGGCTGGAAAACACCGAGTCTCTGGAGCAACTGCGGGCGCTCTGGCACGGGGTGCGGATTCACGTTGCCGATGCGCTGATCGCCCCGCCTACCGGCGTCGATACCATTGAAGACCTCGAGCGCGTTCGTCGCTTGCTGGAGGCCTGATGCGGGTTCTGTTCGTCTGCCTGGGCAATATCTGCCGATCCCCGACGGCCGAAGGCGTATTGCGGCACAAACTGCGTGAGGCGGGGCTGGCCGATCATGTCGAAGTAGCTTCCGCTGGCACCGGTGACTGGCACGTCGGCAAGGCTCCGGACAAGCGCAGCCAGGCCGCGGCGAAACTGCGCGGCTACGACCTGTCCGCCCAGCGCGCTCAGCAAGTGACCCGCGCCGATTTCGCCAGCTACGACCTGATTCTGGCGATGGACAACAGCAACCTGCGTCACCTCAAGGCCCTGCAACCGGCCAAGGGCAAGGCCGAGCTGGACCTGTTCCTGCGTCGCTATCAGTCGGAAATCGATGAAGTGCCGGATCCTTATTACGACGGCGACCAGGGTTTCGAACAGGTACTGGACCTGATCGAACGCGCCAGCGACCTGCTGGTGATCGAATTGAAGGGGCGGTTATGAGTTTGCAGGTACATCCGCTGGTATCGCTCAAGCCGTTCAACAGCTTTGGCGTGGATGTTCAGGCCCGGCTGTTTGCCGAGGCCCATAGCGATGCTGATGTGCGCGAAGCCCTGGCCTATGGGTTGGAACATGATGTGCCCGTGCTGGTGATCGGTGGCGGCAGCAATTTGCTGCTGACCGCTGATGTGCAGGCACTGGTGCTGCGCATGGCCACACGCGGGATTCGCCTGCTGAGCGATGACGGCAACCAGGTGGTGATCGAAGCCGAGGCGGGCGAGCCGTGGCATCCGTTTGTGCAGCACACGCTGGCGCAAGGATTGTCGGGGCTGGAGAACCTCAGTCTGATTCCCGGCACTGTGGGCGCGGCACCGATGCAGAACATCGGCGCTTACGGCGTCGAGATCAAAGACGTTTTTGCCGGCCTGACGGCCCTTGATCGCCAAACCGGCGAGTTGCGGGATTTCACGCTGGCCGAGTGCAACTTTGCCTACCGTGACAGCCTGTTCAAACAGGAACCGGGGCGCTGGTTGATCCTGCGGGTGCGTTTCACCCTCAATCGCACCGCTCACCTGCACCTGGAATACGGGCCGGTTCGCCAGCGCCTGACGTCGCTGGGCATTGATCACCCGACGCCTACCGATGTCAGTCAGGCTATTTGCAGCATTCGCAATGAAAAACTCCCGGACCCGACGGTGCTCGGCAATGCCGGCAGCTTCTTCAAGAACCCCTTGGTGCCGGCGACATTGGTGGCGCAACTGAAGGAGCAATACCCGGAGCTGGTAGCCTACGCGCAACCTGACGGGCAAATGAAACTGGCGGCGGGCTGGCTGATCGAACGGGCCGGCTGGAAAGGCTTTCGTGACGGTGATGCCGGTGTGCATAAATTACAGGCGCTGGTGCTGGTCAACTACGGCGCCGCAACAGGCCTGCAATTGCTGAACCTGGCGCAACGCATTCAAAAAGACATTTCAGAACGTTTCCACGTCGACCTGGAAATGGAGCCCAATCGGTATTGAGGCTACGCTTTCACGGCTGATTCCAAAGCCCTGCACATCTTCAAATGTGCAGGGCTTTTTTGTTAATGCTGGGTTAACTTAGCTACCTAACGATGCATGCATTTGCTCCACCAAAGGCCCGGTGCAGACGTTGCCGTCTGCATAAGAGAGCCCATTAGCCTGAGTCGATCTGCGTGAAGGAACCCACGCGGCAGATTGCTCGACCCCATAACCTCTATAACTATGCGGGCGTGCCCATGATTACCCTGAAACTCAATGGACAAGATCATCAACTCGATGTCACCGAGGACATGCCGCTGCTCTGGGCGATCCGTGACGTGGCCGGCTACAACGGCACCAAATTTGGCTGCGGCATGGGCCTGTGTGGCGCCTGCACCATTCATATCGATGGCGCGCCTGCGCGCAGTTGCATCACGCCGATCGGCTCGGTAGTCGGCCAGAACGTCACCACCATCGATAACCTGCACGCCGACCCGGTTGGCAAAGTCGTCCAGCAAGCCTGGCTCGACAGCGCCGTGGCTCAGTGCGGTTACTGCCAGGGCGGGCAGATCATGTCGGCCACCGCCTTGCTGAAAACCAACCCGAACCCCAGCGACGAGCAGATTGAAGAGGCGATGGTCGGCAACATTTGCCGTTGCGGCACCTACAACCGGATCAAGACCGCCATCCGCCAGGCATCCACTCACCTGAAGGAGGCCAAGGCATGAGCCAGTTACCGAATGACTTTGCGCTGAGCAACCTCAGCCGCCGTGGTTTCCTCAAAGGCGTGGGCGCCACCAGTGCGCTGGTGCTGGCGGCAAGCTGGGGCTGGCAGGACGCCCTTGCGGCCGAAAAAGACAAGAAGTTCGGCGCTGACGGCATGCCCAATGGCTGGATCGATGATCCAAAGGTTTATGTCAGCATCGCCGCCGATGGCAGCGTGACCGTGGTTTGCAACCGCTCGGAAATGGGCCAGGGCGTGCGCACCAGCCTGACCATGGTGGTGGCCGATGAACTGGACGCCGACTGGGCGCTGGTCAAAGTGCGACAGGCACCGGGCGACGAAGTGCGTTTCGGTAATCAGGACACCGACGGTTCGCGCAGCATGCGTCACTGGTACGAGCCGATGCGCCGTTGCGGTGCTGCCGCGCGGACCATGCTTGAGCAAGCCGCTGCCGCGCAGTGGAAAGTGCCGGTTAGCGAGTGCCATGCGCAATTGCATAAAGTCATTCACCAACCGACCGGTCGTGAACTGGGCTACGGCGCTTTGGCCGCTGCTGCCGGGGCACTGGCAGTGCCGGCCCGCGACAGCCTGCGGCTCAAGCAACCCTCGGAATTCCGTTACATCGGCAAGGAAGGCACCAAGGCCATCGACGGTGCGGACATCGTCAATGGTCGCGCGGTATACGGCGCCGATGTGCATTTCGACGGCATGCTCTTCGCCACCATCGCGCGTCCAGCGGTCTACGGCGGCAAGGTCAAATCCTTCGATGCCAGCGCCGCGATGAAAGTCCCGGGCGTGATCAAGGTCCTGCAAATCGAAAGCCGTCCATTGCCGTCCGAGTTTCAGCCTCTGGGCGGTGTGGCCGTGGTGGCCAGCAATACCTGGGCGGCGATCAAGGGCCGCGAAGCGCTGAAAATCGAGTGGGATGACGGCCCCAACGCCAGTTATGACTCGATCGCCTACCGCAAGGAACTCGAAGCCGCGTCCCTCAAGCCCGGCAAAGTGGTGCGCAATACCGGCAGCATCGACCAGGCCATGAGCAGCGCCGACAGCACCCTCGAAGCCTCTTACTACCTGCCGCACCTGGCACAATCGCCAATGGAGCCGATGGTCGCCATCGCCCGTTTCAAGGACGGCGTGTGCGAAGCCTGGGCCCCAAGCCAGGCACCGCAAGTCACCCGCGAACGGATCGGCGAGCGCCTCGGCATCCCGTTCGATAACGTCACGTTCAACGTCACCTTGCTCGGCGGCGGTTTCGGTCGCAAATCCAAGCCGGACTTCGTCGTTGAAGCGGCGATCCTGGCCAAGGAGTTCCCGGGTAAGGCGGTGCGGGTGCAATGGACCCGCGAAGACGACATCCACAACTCCTATTTCCACACTGTGTCGGCCGAATACCTGAAGGCCAGCCTGAACAAGGACGGTCTGCCGTCCGGCTGGCTGCACCGCACGGTGGCGCCGAGTATCACCGCGCTGTTCGCGCCGGGGATGAACCATGAGGCGGCTTTCGAGTTGGGCATGGGCTTTACCAACATGGCTTACGCGATCCCCAATGTGCGCCTGGAAAACCCTGAAGCGACGGTCCATACCCGGGTCGGTTGGTATCGCTCGGTGTCGAACATTCCCCACGGCTTTGCGATTCAGAGCTTTGTCGATGAACTGGCCCACAAGGCTGGCCAGGATCCGCTCAAGTACCAGATCAAACTGCTCGGCCCGGACCGTCAGATCGATCCGCGCACCTTGAGTGAAGAGTGGAACTACGGTGAATCCCCCGAACGTTACCCGATCGATACCGCACGGATGCGCACCGTGCTGGAAACCGCCGCCAAAGCGGCCGGTTGGGGGCGTGAGTTGCCCAAGGGCCGAGGCTTGGGCCTGGCGGTGCACTATAGTTTTGTCACTTATGTGGCGGCGGTGATCGAGGTCGAAGTCAAAGACGATGGCACGTTGATCGTGCATAAGGCCGACATCGCCGTTGATTGCGGCCCGCAGATCAACCCTGAGCGGATTCGCTCGCAGTTCGAAGGCGCCTGCGTGATGGGCCTGGGCAACGCGGTGTTGGGGGAAATCAGCTTCAAGGACGGTAAGGTTCAGCAGGACAATTTCCACATGTACGAGGTGGCACGCATGTCTCTGGCACCGAAAGAAATCGCCGTGCACCTGGTCACGCCACCGGGCGATGTGCCGTTGGGTGGAGTCGGTGAACCAGGTGTGCCGCCGATCGCGCCAGCGCTGTGCAACGCGATCTTTGCGGCCACCGGCAAGCGCATCCGTAACCTGCCGGTACGCTATCAGCTGCAGGGTTGGCAGAAGGCGCAAGCCTGATGGACAGCGTCGATCTGAACGTCCTGCGCAGCGTGCTGGAATGGCGCCGCGCCGGTCAGCGGGTGATGTTGTACAGCGTGGTCCAGACCTGGGGCACCGCGCCCCGGGCACCTGGTGCCATGCTGGCCTTGCGTGAAGACGGCGTGGTGATTGGCTCGGTGTCCGGTGGCTGTGTCGAGGATGACCTGATTGCCCGGCTGCACGATGGCCGTATCCCGGCCGACGGGCCGCCGGTGCAGTTGATTACCTATGGCGTCACCCGTGAGGAGGCCGCGCGGTTTGGTTTGCCATGCGGGGGCACATTGCGCCTGACCGAGGAGCGCGTCGGCGATCCGGCGTGGGTTGCCGAATTGCTGATGCGCTGCGAGGCGCATGAAATCGTTGCGCGTGAGCTGAACCTGGCGACCGGTGAAGTGATTCTGCAGTCAGCGAGCAAGACCGATGCGCTGGTGTTTGACGGGCAGACCTTGCGCGCCATTTATGGTCCGCGCTGGCGGCTGTTGCTGATCGGCGCCGGCCAACTGTCGCGCTATGTTGCCGAGATGGCGCGGCTGCTGGATTTCGAAGTGCTGATCTGCGATCCGCGCACCGAGTTCGTCTACGGCTGGGAAGAGCAACACGGTCGCTTCGTCCCGGGCATGCCCGATGAAGCGGTGCTGACCATCCAGACCGACGAGCGCACAGCCATTGTCGCGCTGACCCACGATCCACGCCTGGATGACATGGCGCTGCTCACGGCCCTGGACTCCAAGGCGTTTTATGTCGGTGCGCTGGGTTCGCGCGTCAACAGCCAGAAGCGCCGGGACAATCTGGCTCAGCTAGGCTTGTCACAACAGGCCATCGAGCGTTTGCACGGGCCGATCGGTTTGCACATCGGCAGCCATACACCGGCGGAAATCGCCTTGTCGCTGCTGGCCGAAATTGTGGCGATCAAGAACGGCGTCGAGCTGAAACAGAAGAAGCCGTTGCAGGAGGGCGTATGAGCGACCCCATCGGCGTTATCGTAGTGGCTGCGGGGCAGGGCAGTCGGTTTCGACAGGTAGCGGGTGACGATAAGGACAAGCTGCTGGTGGACTGCACCGGTCGTGATGGCGTCACCGTGCATTCGGTGATCGAGCAGGTGCTGGTGAATCTGCCCGCCGCGGTTGAGAAGCGCGTGCTGGTGACCACGGCGGATCGCCCGCAAGTGATTCGTATGGCTCAGGCCTATGGTTGCGAAATTGTGCGGATCGAGTCGACCGGTCTGGGCGACAGCATTGCGGCGGGTGTGGCGGCGTGCTCGCAACTCGCTGGTTGGCTGATTGTGCTGGGGGATATGCCGTTTATCCTGCCGTCCAGCATTGAACAGGTTGTTGCGAATATTGCGGAGGATGCGATCAGCGTGCCGGTGCATGAGGGGCAATATGGGCACCCGGTGGGGTTCGGGCGAAGCTTCGGTCCGGGATTGATGGCATTGACCGGTGATCACGGCGCTAAGTCTCTATTCGCACAGGCGAGGGTGGTCGAAGTGGCGGTGGAGGATCCCGGGGTGTTGTGGGATGTGGATGTGCCTGAGGCGCTGGTTTTTCAATAACGGTTGTCAGCGGGATTGCATTCGCACTTTCCTCGGAATAATCGGCTCTTCCATTCGCCCATTCGTATTTATCGATGGGTGCCAGATATAAAACTCGTTATTCAGCGGGTTCTATCCGACATACGATCATGTGGCGTGTGATGTTCACAGTTGGGGTGAACATCCGGTTAGTACTCATTAGAAAAAAAAGAGCCTAGATGATAAAGCACTATATGGATGCGTCGGTCAGTGTCAGTCCTTTGGAGCTGGACAGTGATATTCAGGAGTTGGGAGCATTGGAGCGGGCATTAAGTTCTGCAGATGTTTCTCAACCTGTTCCGCGTTATGTCAAAACACTTCGAGAACTTAGAAAAGCGTCGCAAACAATTAGTTGTCATCGCGACGAGATCAAGTTCGGGGTAACTTTTGGAGAGCGTTTGAAAGAACTGGGTGACGATTTCGGTTTGTCCCCGGAGCACTTTTCGGTCAATACCAGTGGCTCACCGCTGCTCGTCAAGGAGCAGGTCGGAGAACACCTGATTTCGCCCACTCATTTTGAAAACGGTGCGTATTTCAGCCACCCCCATGCCGATCATCAACTCGATCACTCGGCGCAGGATTTGCCTTCGATCAAGATTGGACAGTATGTGCGTTTTGGTCGTAACGCTGCGGTCAATGCCGGCGGCGATGTGGATATAGGCGATGGTGTCTGGCTATCGCCGGGAAGTCAGTTACTGCGTCAGGACCATGACCCGTATGGTCGGCTCTCCATCGGCTCGCGGACTGTCGCGATGACGCGCCTGCCACCGGTGCGACTGTGCGATTACGCGTGGGTCGGGCGTGAAGCGATTGTGGGTTGGAACGCGGATTACCTGGGTAAGGCGAGCATCGTCGGAATCCGTTCCTTCCTCAATACATGGGTCGGCGATTATTCCATCGTTGGCGATCAGGGAAAGGTCCTGCAATACCTGCCGTTCAAGGCTCACCTCATGGAAACCTACCAGCCGTCGATCGAGCAGACGCTGCAAGTCAGCAATTGGGCCGCGATCAATTCGGACTGGTTGATGATCTACCGTGACAGCCCGAAGCGCGAGACGCCGACATTGCCGGCACCACTGGCGGAGTATCTCGACACGCCGGGCAAAAAGTCCGTATTGCTGATTGCCCCATCCGATAACGCTCAGCTTCAAGCGTTCGGCCAGCACAGCCTGGATGTCATTTCCAGTTCCCGGCAGCCGTTTGCCCATCACTTGCAGTGGGCTCAGGACTACGGCCATAAGCAGCTCAGGTTGCGCGCCGATCTGGATTTTTCGAGGTTGCCATTCGCATCGGCCGGCGACTTTCACTATCGCCGTCGATTGGGTTACTCACTGATTGTCGCCAACAGTTCGCCTGTCGAGGCCGAGCCTTGCCGAGTCTATGTCAATGAACTGGCCCGGGTGCTGGCGACGCAGGCACTGTTGTTGGTGCCCATTACGGATGTGTTGCAGGCGCAACTGTCTGTGTATCAAGACTTGTTCCATCTGCGAGGGGAAGTCGAGTTCGACGGTGCCTCTTTCATGTTAATGAAGAAGATCTAACGGAGGCGTCAATGCCGTACTTATTACTTTCACTCGCTGCCGTGTTCTGGGGCGGTAACTATGTCGTCGGAAAGTTGATGGTGGTGGATGTTGATCCGGTGCTGCTGTCGCAACTTCGATGGCTGATTACCAGCGCTTTACTACTGCTGATTAACTATAAAGCCGTGATCGCCAGTTTGCCGGCCGCACGTAAGTCATGGTTGACTCTGGTTATGTTGGCGATCTGTGGCCAAGTTATATTTCCGCTGACCTTATATATCGGTTTGCAATACACCAGTTCGTTGAATGCGGCGATTTACCTGTCGGCCACGCCGTGTCTGGTACTGGCCCTCAACCGTTTCGTTTTCGGTGATTTCATCTCCAGGTCGAACATGCTTGGGGTGGTCATCAGTACGGTGGGTGTGTTCTGGCTGGTGACGATGGGGCATCTGTCCGATTTGAGCTTCCTGGAAGGCTTCAACAAAGGCGATTTCTGGACCATGGCCTCGGCTGCCAGTTGGGCTGTCTATTGCTCCTTTTTGCGGACAAAGCCAAAAACCATCGCCGGCAATGCGTTCGTGACGTATTGCGCGGTGGTGGGGGCGCTGTGCCTGATTCCGTTCAGCCTTGGTATTTGGGTGTTGCACCCTGATCTGACGTTCAACCTGGGGCAGGGCGCTGCACCGTGGCTGGGCCTGGCGTATCTGGTGATCTTCCCGTCCTGGCTGTCGTACTTGTTCTGGAGCAAAGGTATCGGTGAAATCGGTGCCACCCGTGGTGAGATCTTCACTCACTTGGTGCCACTGTCCGGTGGGCTGTTCAGTATCGTGTTCCTCGACGTGCAACTGCACGCCTATCACCTGGTCAGTCTGGTGCTGATTGTATGTGGGGTGATCCTCTGTTCCATTAAAAGGCGGGCACCGGTGGTACTGCGCACGGAGGCGGCTTGATGGACAGAATCATCGATTCGGTCGACCGTCACGGTGTGCGGTGGGTGGGGATTGTGCAGGGCAAGGGGGCATCGGCTACGGTCTGGCAGGTCGAAGATGCCGAAAGTTCTCAGGCGTTGGCTGTGCGATTCATGCGTAGCAAGCAATCCTGGGAGCACTTCAAAAGCAACTTGTCCTTGGTAGCGGTGCCGCTTGAAGCGCTTTCATTGATGACCTTTAACGTGCCGCTGCGGCCCGTACGGGATGCCGTGTGCATGGTGAGCGGTTTTGGTTACACGCATCGCTCGGTCAATGGTCTGCCCATGCCTCAGAGGTCCTCGCCGGACTGGTACTACAAAGGTAACGGCAAAGGGTTGGTGGCCGCTTCCCGGGCGATCAAATCACCGTGTCATGCCAGTGGCGCGGGAATCGAGATCGAGTATGCCTGTGTGTACCTCATCGACGACTGCCGAAACCCCCGCTATATCGGTTACACCTTGGCGGTGGATTTTTCTGACCCGGTGCTGCGTCACACTCAACCCGGGCTGGCTGGTCTCTCCAAGTTGCGCAATACCGCGTTGTGCCACGAGCTGGTGATCGCAGAACCACCGCGCTACTCAGTGGTGAGGAGTTCGATTGTCCGGCGTGGTGAAACCGTGTGGGACAAACAGTCGCTATTAGGGCTGGATCAGTTGATGTTTGCCAAACGTGAACTCGAAGCCCTGTTGTTCCAGCATGAAGAGCTTTGCGAGCCCGGTACGGTTCACTATGTTTTGCTCGGTGCCTCGTTAAGTACCGACAAGGATGCCTTCGAGTTGCAGCACGGTGACGTCATTCGGGCGAGCAGCCAGGAGGATGGACTGCAACTGTCCAACCTCTTCGAGGACGAGGTGGTGCGGCAATCGTGTAACTGCTGACGGGGGCCCGGCCCGTTACCCTTCCGTCAGCGGTAAGCGGGCCGGTTTTTCGAAGTCCAGCACCCATTGCGCAAGCGCTCTGGGGGCTGGTTTGCCAGGGTGATCGAAAAACACGAATTCGGTGGTCAGCGAGGCATATGAACCACTCAGGAAATATGTTTGCACCTGTTCACTGCGGCAGCACGAATCGACCAGTGACAACGGCACCAGGGCAACGCCCACGCCGTTGATCACATTAGAAAACAACAGCGGATAAGAGCCACACTCGATGATTTTTTCCGGGGTGATATTGCCCATCATGAATAGTTCGTCGAGATTACGTTGCGAAGCGCTGCGCCGGCTGTTGACCAGGAACACTTGGCCACTGAACGCTTTCAGGTCCTGGATGGCGGGGTGTGCTGCGCTGTAGATCAAGGCCAGCGGATCGTTGAACAGCGTTACCCGGCGATAATGCGAAGGTGCAAAGCCTGCGCCGACAATCACTGCGTCGAGCTTGCCGGCCTCAAGATCCTTGAGCAGCGACTGTGTATTTCCAATGCTGACATCCACTGCCAGCCCGTCGGGATTGGCAACGATGCTTTGCAACAGGTTCTGGCGAGTAATAGTGAGGTTTTCGATGACACCCAAACGCACCCGTGTTTCGGTTTTTGTCTGGTTCAGGCTGGCTTGAGCGCGAGCAACCAGTTCGAGGATTTGTGAGGCATAGGCATAGAGCTCCTTGCCTGGCGCCGTCATCGTGATACCGCGACCGGAGCGTTCAAACAGCTTGGTATCGAGCCGTGATTCGAGTGTCTTGATGCGGAAGGAAATACTGGATTGAGCGCGGTTTAACCTGATCGCTGCTTGTGTGACGCTGCCGTAGTCAACAATCGCTTTGAAAGCGTCCAGTTCAGCAATTTCCATAGTCACGCACTCTTTGCTCCATAACGGGCCGAAGGCTTTCGGGCCGTGGCAGGACCTACTTTGAGCCCTGCACCGCTCTATTCTGCACGTTGTACAGTTCTTTCGTAATACTTGCTTACAAATATTTAAGCGGGTGTTTAGCGAGGAATGCAATCGCCTCGGCAATAAACCGTTGCCAGGTAGCGACAGGCTTCAGATTCTATAAGCAAAAAAAGCCCCGCCTGGATCACCAGGCGGGGCTTTTTAGTGGCCGATGGAATCAGACGAGGGGTTTAGGCTCGTGCTCTTTTTCCTGGGCTTGCTCGTGTTGCTCTACCGCTTCCTGAACGGAGCGAGGTGCTTCGTCGATCGCGGATTCAACCGGCTCGGCAGGGGCTTCAGCGGCCGGGGCAGGGGCTGCCTCGACAACTTCAGCAACAACCGGTGCTGGCTCGGCAGCAGCCGGAGCAGCAGTGGCAGCCAATTCGGCTTCCTTCTGCAGACGCTCGGCTTCACGCTTGCGACGACGTACTTCACGCGGGTCGTTCGGCGCACGGCCACTTGGGGTCAGAGCGCTGACAGGGGCGGCTTCAACCACCGGTGCAGCCTCTTCGGCAACAACTGGCGCTTCAACAACCACTGGAGCAGGCTCGGCAGCAGCAACCACTGGCTCGGAGACCATGGCTTCAGCAGCCGGAGCTTCAGCGACTGGCGCTGGAGCTTCGACCGCTACAGGTGGCTCGGCAACCCAGTTGAACGTGGTTTGTTCCTCGCGAACTTCACGTACCGGTTCAGCCGGGGCTTCAACCACAGGCTCTGCAGCAACTACCGGTTCAGCGACGACGGCCGGTTCAGCGGCAGCTTCAACTTCAGGCTGGGCTTCACGAACCGGTGCTACTTCGATTTCCGGAGCGGCAGTTACTTCTACCGGCGTGGTCGCTTCAACCACTGGCGCTTCAACCGGAGCGGTTTCCAGAGTGGCGGCAGTGGCACGTTCAGCTTGCTCGTTGGCTTGTGCTTCAGCAGGTGCGCTGATCACGGAGCTGGCAACGGCTGCGGTAACAGCCAGGCCGGCGGCCAGATCGGCAGCGCTTGGCGCTTCGGCGTTTTCAGCCGATTCGGACTCTTCCGAACCTTCGATCACGTTGCCGTTGGCATCGCGTTGACGCTCACGACGGTTGCTGCGACGACGCTGGCCACGGGAGCGGCGGCGTGGACGATCGCCTTCGGCGCCTTCCTGACTGTCTTCCTGCAGTTGCTCTTCGCTGGTGGTCAGCTCTTCTTCAGCAACGGCAGCAGCGGCTTGCTCGGTACGTGGCTGACGTTCTTCACGCGGTGGGCGTGGAGCGCGTTCTTCACGTGGCTGACGGGCTGGACGCTCTTCAGCGTTGGCAGCGGCGGCCGGAGCGGCATCCAGAGGCTCGCGCAATTCACGAACCGGACGTTCTTCGCGCTCGCCACGTGGCTTGCGATCTTCACGCGGGGCGCGCGGTGCACGTTCTTCACGAGGGGCGCGTGGTGCGCGCTCTTCACGCGGAGCGCGTTCCTGGGCGACTGCTGGAGCTTCTTCGCGGGCTTCGCGTGGCTCACGTGGTGCGCGCTCTTCACGCGGTGCACGTTCCTCACGAGGCTTGCGCTCTTCATCGCGGCGACCGTTACGGTTGCGGCTCTGTTGACGGCCGTTACGGCGCTCTTCGTTGCGGGCAGGGCGTTCGGTAGCTGGCTTTTCAACCACAACCGGCGCAGCAGGCTCTTCCTTGGTGGCGAACAGGCTGACCAGCGACTTCACCAGGCCTTTGAACAGGCTTGGCTCTGGGGCTACGGCAGCTGGTGCAGCCACCGGAGCGGCGGCGACTTCGGTCGGAACCGGAGCGTTGGCGCGGGCCGGAGCGGTCTTGACCGCGGCTTCCTGGCGAACCAGGGTGCGGGTCGCGGCGGCTGGCTGGACTTCTTCGACTTCGGCAGCGGCAGCGGCGATTTCGTAGCTGGACTGATTGATGCTGGCTTCCGGGCTGTCATCGCGCAGACGCTGAACTTCGAAGTGCGGCGTTTCGAGGTGATCGTTCGGCAGAATGACGATGCGGGCACGGGTGCGCAGTTCGATCTTGGTGATCGAGTTGCGTTTTTCGTTGAGCAGGAAAGCTGCAACCGGAATCGGCACTTGTGCGCGAACTTCGGCGGTGCGGTCTTTCAGGGCTTCTTCTTCGATCAGGCGCAGGATCGCCAGCGACAGCGATTCAACGTCACGGATGATGCCGGTGCCGTTGCAACGCGGGCAGACGATGCCACTGCTTTCGCCCAGCGATGGACGCAGGCGCTGACGGGACATTTCCAGCAGGCCGAAGCGCGAGATGCGACCGACTTGCACGCGAGCGCGGTCGGCTTCCAGGCATTCGCGGACTTTTTCTTCCACGGCGCGCTGGTTCTTGGCAGGGGTCATGTCGATGAAGTCGATGACGATCAGGCCGCCGATGTCGCGCAAGCGCAACTGACGGGCGATTTCTTCGGCAGCTTCAAGGTTGGTCTGCAGTGCGGTTTCTTCGATGTCGCTGCCTTTGGTGGCGCGCGCCGAGTTGATGTCGATGGACACCAGGGCTTCGGTCGGATCGATAACGATGGAGCCGCCGGAAGGCAGTTCGACGACACGCTGGAAGGCGGTTTCGATCTGGCTTTCGATCTGGAAACGGTTGAACAGCGGAACGCTGTCTTCGTACAGCTTGATTTTGCTGGCGTACTGCGGCATCACCTGGCGAATGAAGGTCAGGGCTTCGTCCTGGGCTTCAACGCTGTCGATCAGTACTTCGCCGATGTCCTGGCGCAGGTAATCGCGGATGGCGCGGATGATCACGTTGCTTTCCTGGTAGATCAGGAACGGCGCGGAACGATCCAGCGAAGCTTCTTTGATGGCGGTCCAGAGTTGCAGCAGGTAATCGAGGTCCCACTGCATTTCTTCGCTGCTGCGGCCAAGGCCGGCAGTGCGAACGATCAGACCCATGTCGGCCGGGGCAACCAGACCGTTCAGGGCTTCACGCAGTTCGTTGCGCTCTTCGCCTTCGATGCGACGGGAGATACCGCCGGCACGCGGGTTGTTCGGCATCAGGACCAGGTAACGACCGGCCAGGCTGATGAAGGTGGTCAGGGCGGCGCCCTTGTTGCCACGTTCTTCTTTTTCGACCTGAACGATGACTTCCTGGCCTTCGCTCAGGACGTCCTTGATGTTGACGCGGCCTTCGGGGGCTTTCTTGAAGTATTCGCGGGAGATTTCTTTGAGGGGCAGGAAGCCGTGGCGCTCAGAGCCGAAATCGACAAAGGCAGCCTCAAGGCTTGGTTCGATGCGAGTAATCCGGCCTTTATAGATGTTGGCCTTCTTCTGCTCGCGTGCACCGGATTCGATGTCCAGGTCGTAGAGGCGCTGGCCATCTACCAGTGCAACACGCAACTCTTCGGGTTGAGTTGCGTTAATCAGCATTCTTTTCATGTAGTACCGTCGGTTTCCGGGCTGCCGGAAACGGCGTTCGGCACACACGACTTCTCATGGTCGGTGTCAGGTGCGTCAGGAGTGGTTGGCCACTCCAGTGTCTAGCGAACCCCGGCCAATTGGGCCGGTGTCGCGACGTACGCGTCCTGCTTGCTGTGGCTACTTAAGCACTCAGTCAGGAGGAGGAATCAACCGGCGGCTGTGGACGAGATGAAGCGTCTTGATAAAGCCTATTGCTACACAGTCCAGCGGTTGTGCATCTCCACCCTACACGTATCCCTGATAATTCGGGTGCTGCCGCGCGCAGAATCCGCAGCGGGTTGGCATTTACCGTGAGCTCCGAAAGGGGAGGTCACGCATCATGGCTAATTTAGGCGGTGTTTCCGAAGCGTTCGCTCGGGGTCGTTCGCAGCTGACTGCACTTTGTGAACTGGCCGTGAATATTTGCTCGGAAGGCGAGTGAAAACTCTGCTTTGCGGCATGATTCAGGCCTTATGTCACCTGCGCTCGTTACAACTGAAAACTCTGCCGTTACGTAGCGAAAGCCCCGTAGGACGGCCTCTCGTCCTCGTGAATTGCGTTGGTCAGGGCCGGTTTTTGACCGTTAGTCCGCTGTCCAGGCCACTTTTGGCGGCGTTCGCGACTATAGCAGCAATGATTAAGTGCTTCAATTCCATAAAAAATTGTTATCATCCACGCCATGACGACTACTGCCCCTTCGACCCCAGCCGTACAACTGCTGGAGGTCTCGCCGGAATATGCCGGCCAACGTATTGATAACTTCCTTCTCGCTCGGCTCAAAGGCGTGCCCAAGACCTTGATTTATCGCATTTTGCGCAAGGGCGAAGTGCGGGTGAACAAAGGTCGGATCAAGCCCGAATACAAGCTGCAGGCTGGCGATATCGTGCGCGTGCCGCCAGTTCGCGTGCCTGAGCGCGACGAACCCGTGCCATTAGCCCAGGGTCTGTTGCAGCGGCTCGAGGCCTCGATTGTCTACGAAGACAAGGCGCTGATCGTGGTCAACAAGCCTTGCGGCATTGCGGTTCATGGTGGCAGTGGCTTGACCTACGGCGTAATTGAAGCCTTTCGTCAGTTGCGTCCGGATTGCAAGGAGCTCGAACTGGTTCATCGTCTCGATCGTGATACCTCCGGCCTGCTGATGATTGCCAAAAAGCGCAGCATGTTGCGCCACTTGCACACGGCATTGCGCGGCGATGGCGTCGATAAGCGCTATATGGCGCTGGTGCGCGGCAACTGGGCGGCCTCGATCAAGCAAGTCCGTGCGTCGCTGGGCAAGAGCAATCTGCGCTCCGGCGAGCGCATGGTCGAAGTGGACGAGGAGGAGGGCAAGGAGTCTGTGACCGTGTTCAAGGTGCTGCGTCGCTTTGGCGACTTTGCCACTATGGTCGAGGCCAAGCCGATCACGGGGCGCACTCACCAGATTCGCGTCCATACTCTGCATGCCGGACATTGCATTGCTGGTGATACCAAGTACGGCGATGAGGGTTTCAGCAAAGAGATTCGTGATCTCGGCGGCAAGCGTCTGTTTCTGCACGCCTACATGCTGACTGTGCCGCTGCCTGATGGTGGTGAGCTCAAGTTGCAGGCGCCGGTCGACGAGATGTGGGCCAAAACCGTGGAGCGCTTGAGTGCACCCTACTGATTACAAGCTGCTGATTTTCGATTGGGACGGCACGCTGGCTGACTCCATTGGTCGGATTGTCGAGTCGATGCATGTCGCGTCCGAGCGGTCCGGTTTTCAGTTGCGTGATGATTTTGCCGTTAAAGGCATTATCGGTCTGGGCTTGCCGGAAGCGATCCGCACGCTGTATCCCGAGATTGGCGACACCGAGCTGATAGCATTCCGTCAACACTATGCGGATCACTACATTGCGTCGGAAGCCGTGCCTTCTCCGCTGTTTGAGGGTGTTATCGAGTCTCTCGAAGCGTTTCGTGTCGAGGGGTATCATCTGGCAGTAGCGACCGGCAAGGCTCGTCGTGGGCTGGATCGGGTGCTGAAGTCTCACGGCTGGGAAGATTATTTCGACATCACCCGTGCCGCTGACGAAACTGCCAGCAAACCCCATCCGCTGATGCTTGAGCAGATTCTCGCCCATTGCGAGGTTCGTCCCGAGCAGGCGCTGATGGTTGGCGATTCGTCGTTCGACCTGCAGATGGCGCGCAATGCGGGCATGGATTCAGTGGCGGTCAGCTATGGCGCTCAATCTATCGACGCCTTGAAGCTATTTGAGCCGAGACTGGCCATTGATCGTTTTTCAGAGTTGCACGCCTGGCTGAATCAGCGGGTTTAATTGGTTTTTTTGCTGGGGTACATGGCATGACCGACGAATGGAAAGCGCCCGCCAAGGCGAGTGCGGAAAGCGGTGACGAGAAAAGCTGGAAGCTGCTGGAAAAAACCTTGCTGGCAGGGGTGCAGGAACAGCGTCGGTCCCGTCGCTGGGGAATATTCTTCAAGTCGCTGACTTTTTTGTACCTGTTCGGCGCGTTGATTCTATTGTCGCCGTTGGTAGATATGGAGAAGGGCGCGACCCTCGGCTCCGGCTACACGGCGCTGATCGATGTAACGGGCATGATTGCCGACAAAGAACCGGCGAGTGCCGACAATATTGTCGGCAGTCTGCGCGCAGCCTTCGAGGACAAGAAGGTCAAGGGTGTGATTCTGCGGATCAACAGCCCTGGCGGCAGTCCGGTGCAGTCGGGTTATGTCTACGACGAGATTCGTCGTTTGCGCGGCCTGCATCCGGATACCAAGGTTTACGCAGTGATCTCGGATCTGGGCGCTTCCGGTGCTTATTACATCGCTAGCGCTGCGGATCAGATCTATGCCGACAAGGCGAGCCTGGTGGGTTCCATCGGTGTGACAGCGGCCGGTTACGGTTTTGTCGGGACTATGGAGAAGTTGGGTGTGGAGCGTCGTACCTACACCTCCGGCGAGCACAAATCGTTCCTCGATCCGTTCCAGCCACAGAAACCCGCGGAAACCCAGTTCTGGCAGAGCGTGCTCGATACCACTCATCAGCAGTTCATCAGCAGCGTCAAGAAGGGTCGTGGTGATCGCCTGAGGGATAAAGATCATCCGGAGCTGTTCTCCGGGCTGGTCTGGTCCGGCGAGCAGGCGCTGTCGCTGGGCTTGATCGATGGTCTGGGCAATGCCAGTTCGGTTGCGCGTGATGTGATCGGTGAGAAAGAGCTGGTGGATTTCACTGTCGAGGAATCGCCATTCGATCGCTTCTCGAAAAAACTCGGCTCCAGCGTGGCTGAGCATTTGGCGATGTGGATGGGCTTTCAGGGGCCGTCGTTGCGCTGATCTTCTTGCTGCATAAAAAAAACCGGCTTTTAGCCGGTTTTTTGATCTTTAAGGCATCTGCACGCCTTCGGTCAGCAACATGTCCACCAGGCGAATCAATGGCAGGCCGATCAGGCTGGTGGCGTCAGGGCCTTCGGTGCTTTGAAGCAGGCTCACCCCCAAACCTTCGGCCTTGAAGCTGCCGGCGCAGTCGTAGGGCTGTTCGGCGCGCAGGTAGCGCTCGATGCGCGCTATGTCGAGTGTGCGCATGTGTACGGTAAAGGGCACGCAATCGACCTGGCAGTGGCCGGTCTGACTATTGAGCAGTGCCAGGCCGGTCAGGAAGCTCACGCTGACGCCGCTGGATGCCAGCAGTTGTTCGCGGGCCTTTTCGAAAGTGTGAGGTTTGCCGATAATCCGCTCGCCGAGTACGGCGACCTGATCGGAGCCGATGATCAGATGGGCTGGATGACTGCCTGCAAGTGCGCGGGCTTTTTCTTCGGCGAGGCGCTTTACCAGTTCGACGGCTGACTCGTCCGGACGGTGGCTTTCGTCGATATCCGGCGAGCTGCAGGTGAACGGCAGCTGCAAGCGGGCCAATAATTCCCGGCGATACACCGAGCTTGAAGCGAGTAATAAAGGCAGCATGCGCATCTCCAAAGGGCAGGGGCGAATTCTAGCGCAGGCTCAAGTGACGGACAGGGCTGAATTTCCTTTGACATGGCTGGGGGCATCCCTATAATGCTGCGCCTATGTTGAATGACCCGATTCCACCTCACGTTGACCCGCGCAAATTGGCTGACCGTGGCACCACCCTTCAAGGTGAACTGCTGCTGGCCGATTTGGAGAGACTCTGCGACCCGCTTTCCGATACTGTCGGTACGGTGCAGGCTAAATTCGTTTTTGAACGAGATGAACGTAAATCTGTGGTAATTCACAGCTTTATCGACACCGAAGTCAAAATGGTTTGCCAGCGTTGTCTTGAGCTGGTCACCCTGCCGATCCATAGCGAATGCAGTTATGCTGTGGTGAAGGAGGGTGCGAATACCCAGTCGTTGCCGAAAGGTTATGACGTGCTGGAACTGGGCGAAGATCCTTTGGATCTGCAGTCACTGATCGAGGAGGAGCTTCTGCTCGCCTTGCCCATTGTGCCTGCTCATCATCCGGAAGAATGCCAGCAGCCGGCGGGTCTCGATGAGCCCGAACCGAGCGAGGACGAGGTAACGCGGTCCAACCCGTTCAGTGTATTGGCGCAGTTAAAGCGTGACCCAAACGTTTAGGAGTTAATCAATTATGGCTGTTCAGCAGAACAAAAAATCCCGCTCTGCCCGTGACATGCGTCGTTCGCACGACGCTCTCGAGGCTAGCACTCTGTCTGTAGAAAAAACCACCGGTGAAGTTCACCTGCGTCACCACGTATCGCCAGAAGGCGTATACCGTGGTCGTAAAGTGATCGACAAGGGCGCTGACGAGTAATCCTTGTCCGCTCAAGTCATCGCGATTGACGCAATGGGCGGGGACTTCGGTCCCCGCAGCATTGTTCAGGCCAGCCTTGCTTGTCTGTCTGCTACACCCTCGCTGCACCTGACCCTCGTCGGTCAACCCTCCCTTCTTGAAGAACTGCTCGCCAGCCAATCGGCTGTGGATCGCGCGCGCCTGTCGATTACGCCGGCGTCCGAAGTCATCACCATGGACGAAAAGCCTGCCCAAGCCTTGCGTGGCAAGCTCGACTCGTCGATGCGTGTGGCGCTGGAATTGGTGCGCGACGGCAAGGCCCAGGCCTGCGTCAGTGCGGGTAATACCGGGGCGCTGATGGCGTTGTCACGGTTTGTGCTCAAGACCTTGCCGGGCATCGATCGGCCGGCGATGATCGCGGCCATTCCGACGCAGAAGGGCTACTGCCAGTTGCTCGACCTGGGTGCCAACGTCGATTGCAGCGCCGAGCACTTATTGCAGTTTGCCGTGATGGGCTCGGTCGCGGCAGAAACCCTGGGCATCGTTCGCCCAAGGGTGGCATTGCTGAACATCGGCACCGAAGACATCAAAGGCAATCAGCAGGTCAAACTGGCGGCCACCTTGTTGCAGAGTGCTCGTGGCATCAACTACATCGGGTTTATCGAAGGTGACGGTTTGTACCGTGGCGAGGCGGATGTGGTGGTGTGTGACGGCTTTGTCGGCAATATCCTGCTCAAGTCCAGTGAAGGCCTGGCGACCATGATTGCCGGGCGCATTGAGGCGTTGTTCAAGAAAAATTTCGCGTCGAAAGTGGTGGGCGCACTGGCGCTGCCGCTGATGAAACGCTTGCAGGCCGAACTGGCGCCGGCACGCCATAACGGCGCAAGTTTCCTTGGTTTGCAGGGAATTGTCGTAAAAAGCCACGGTTCGGCGGGGGTGCAGGGTTTTCAGAGTGCGATTCAGCGCGCGTTGATTGAGATCCAGGAAAACTTGCCAGAGCGGCTTCATGGGCGCCTGGAAGATTTGTTGCCTTAGGTGTTTTCGTCGGACAATGCTTAAATGTGACCGCTCAGTTCAATGGGCCATCCAACTGTGAGTTTCTTGCGTTCCACAAGCGGGACGTCAATTCTCCGACGACAAGATCATTAGGGGCTTGTTACATGTCTGCTTCCCTCGCATTCGTCTTTCCAGGACAGGGTTCGCAGTCCCTCGGCATGCTGGCCGAGTTGGGCGCGCAACATCCGGTGGTCCTCGAAACATTCAAAGAAGCTTCCGATGCTCTGGGTTACGACCTGTGGGCACTGACCCAGCAAGGGCCGGAAGAACAACTCAATCAAACCGATAAAACCCAGCCGGCCATTCTGACCGCCTCGATCGCCTTGTGGCGCCTTTGGCTGGCTGAAGGCGGCGCGCGTCCGGCTTACGTTGCCGGTCACAGCCTGGGCGAATACAGCGCCCTGGTGGCTGCAGGCAGTCTGAGCCTGGGTGACGCAGTGAAGCTCGTAGAGCGTCGCGGCCAGTTGATGCAAGAGGCCGTTCCGGCCGGGCAAGGCGGCATGGCTGCAATCCTGGGTCTGGAAGATGCCGACGTGCTGGCAGCCTGTGCCGAAGCGGCGCAAGGCGAAGTGGTTAGCGCGGTCAACTTCAACTCCCCGGGCCAGGTAGTGATCGCCGGTGCGAAGGCTGCGGTCGAGCGCGCCATCGAAGGCTGCAAGGCGCGTGGCGCCAAGCGCGCCATGCCATTGCCGGTCAGCGTGCCGTCTCATTGCGAATTGATGCGCCCAGCCGCCGAGCGGTTCGCCGAGTCGATCGCAGCGATCGACTGGCAGGCACCACAGATTCCTGTAGTACAGAATGTCAGCGCCAACGTGCCGGCCGATCTGGAAACCCTCAAGCGCGATCTGCTTGAACAGCTCTACAAGCCTGTACGCTGGGTCGAGTCGGTCCAGGCGCTGGCTGCCAAGGGCGCGACCGAACTGGTCGAATGCGGCCCTGGCAAAGTACTTGCCGGTTTGAACAAACGTTGCGCCGAAGGCGTGTCGACCTCTAACCTCAATACCCCAGACGCTTTCGCTGCCGCCCGTGCAGCGCTGGCCTGAACAAGGAGAAGCTTGCATGAGTCTGCAAGGTAAAGTTGCATTGGTCACCGGTGCCAGCCGTGGTATCGGCCAGGCTATCGCTCTGGAATTGGGTCGTCAGGGTGCCATTGTTATCGGCACCGCGACTTCCGCTTCGGGGGCTGAGCGTATCGCTGCTACCCTGAAAGAAAATGGTATTCAGGGCACAGGCCTGGAACTCAATGTCACCAGCGACGAGTCCGTAGCGACCGTGCTGTCGAGCATTCAAGAGCAGTTCGGTGCGCCGGCGATCCTGGTCAATAATGCCGGTATCACCCGCGATAACCTGATGATGCGCATGAAAGATGACGAATGGCATGACGTCGTCGATACCAATCTGAACAGTCTGTTCCGCCTGTCCAAGGGTGTTTTGCGCGGCATGACCAAAGCCCGTTGGGGACGAATTATCAGTATTGGCTCGGTTGTGGGTGCCATGGGCAACGCAGGCCAAGTAAACTACGCTGCCGCCAAGGCCGGTCTGGAAGGTTTCAGCCGTGCACTGGCGCGTGAAGTCGGTTCGCGTTCGATTACGGTAAACTCGGTGACCCCTGGGTTCATCGACACCGATATGACCCGTGAACTGCCCGAGGCGCAGCGTGAAGCCATGCAGACGCAGATTCCGCTGGGTCGTCTGGGGCAAGCTCAAGAGATCGCGTCTGTGGTCGCTTTTCTTGCATCCGACGGTGCGGCTTACGTTACTGGGGCTACAATCCCGGTGAACGGCGGGATGTACATGAGTTAAATGTGACGGATTGCTTCAAAAAAATGTCATACGAGCTGTCTAAAATCCGTTATAAAGCTGCAATCTATTTATAGACAGAGGGTCGGCGGGTTTGAGGAGTGAAGCTTTCAGTTGAAAAACTGAAAAGTCTTTCTATACACTTACCCACCGGCCAGCTGCCTGAATTTGTCCATTAGGAGTGAAAACAAGGTATGAGCACCATCGAAGAGCGCGTCAAGAAAATCGTTGCTGAGCAACTGGGCGTTAAAGAAGAAGAAGTGGTCAACACTGCTTCCTTCGTTGAAGACCTGGGTGCCGACTCCCTTGACACCGTTGAGCTGGTGATGGCTCTGGAAGAGGAATTCGAGACCGAAATCCCTGACGAAGAAGCTGAGAAGATCACTACTGTACAAGCAGCAATCGACTACGTTACCAGCCACCAGGCGTAATAGTTTTTAGTCGTCGCTCGCTGTCATGGAAAAACCGCACTGCCATCATGGCGTGCGGTTTTTTCTTTAGGCCTGATGCAAAGTCGTCATTTGAAAAAGGAGAGTGCTGTGTCGCGTAGACGCGTCGTAGTCACCGGTATGGGTATGTTGTCGCCACTGGGCACGGATGTGCCGAGCAGCTGGCAGGGCATTCTGGCTGGCCGCAGTGGCATTGGTCTGATCGAACACACCGACCTTTCTGCCTATTCCACCCGTTTTGGCGGCTCGGTAAAGGGCTTCAATGTCGAGGAATACCTGTCGGTCAAGGAAGCTCGCAAACTCGACCTGTTCATTCAATACGGTCTGGCTGCAGGTTTTCAAGCCGTGCGTAACGCAGGTCTTGAGGTCACCGACGCCAATCGCGAGCGGATCGGCGTGGCCATGGGTTCGGGTATTGGCGGTCTGACCAATATCGAAGAAACCAGCCGCACGCTGCATGATTCCGGCCCACGACGGATTTCTCCGTTTTTCGTGCCTGGCTCGATCATCAATATGATTTCCGGTTTCCTGTCCATCCACTTGGGTGCACAGGGGCCTAACTACGCCATCGCTACAGCGTGTACCACCGGTACGCACTGCATCGGCATGGCGGCACGCAACATCATGTACGACGAAGCCGACGTCATGATCGCCGGTGGTGCCGAGATGGCCGCGTGTGGTCTGGGCATGGGCGGCTTCGGTGCCTCCCGCGCACTATCGACCCGCAACGACGAGCCGACCCGTGCCAGCCGTCCATGGGACAAAGGCCGTGATGGCTTCGTGCTGTCCGACGGCGCCGGCGCGCTGGTTCTCGAAGAACTGGAGCACGCCAAGGCCCGTGGCGCGACCATCTACGCCGAGCTGATCGGCTTCGGCACCAGTGGCGATGCTTACCACATGACCTCGCCACCGGCCGATGGCGCGGGTGCTGCGCGTTGCATCACCAATGCCTTGCGCGATGCGAAGATCAATGGCGATCAGGTTCAATACATCAACGCCCACGGCACTTCGACCTCGGCGGGCGACCTCGCCGAAGCCTGTGCGATCAAATCCGTGTTCGGCGATCACGCCTACAAGCTGGCCGTCAGTTCGACCAAGTCCATGACCGGTCACCTGTTGGGTGCGGCGGGCGCGGTCGAGGCGATTTTCAGCGTACTGGCAATCAACAGCCAGGTAGCACCGCCGACCATCAACCTCGATGAGCCGGACGAAGGCTGCGACCTCGACTTCGTACCCCACACCGCGCGTGGCATGGATATCGACGTGGTGCTGTCCAACTCCTTCGGATTTGGCGGTACCAATGGCTCGCTGGTGTTCCGCCGGTTCGCTGACTGATGGACAGCTGGGTCGACGGTCAACCGGCTGACGCTTTGTCGCTGAAGGATCGCGGCCTGGCTTACGGTGATGGTCTGTTCGAGACCATCGCAGTCAAGGGCGGGCAGCCGCTGCTGCTGGATCGACATTTGTCGCGTCTGGCGGAGGGTTGTTCGCGCTTGGCGATTGCCGCCGATCATGAATTGATCCGCGCGGAGCTGCTGGCCTATGCCGCCGCGCTGGGCGAGGGCGTGCTCAAACTCATCCTCACCCGCGGCGACAGCCTGCGCGGTTACGCCGTCGATCCCTCGGCTCAGGCTCGACGCATTCTGCAAGGCAATCCTCCTGCGGCTTATCCGGCTGTTCATGCGGAGCAGGGTGTTCGTCTGTTTCCTTGTGCGACACGGCTTTCCAAACAACCACTGCTCGCCGGTCTCAAGCATTTGAATCGTCTGGAGCAGGTCATCGCCCGCGCCGAATGGCAGGATACCGAGCATGCCGAAGGCTTGATGCTGGATCAGGTCGGGCGGGTGATCGAAGGCGTGTTCAGCAATCTGTTCCTGGTGCGCGATGGCGTGCTGGTGACCGCCAATCTCAAACGCTGTGGCGTGGCGGGCGTGATGCGCGCCGAATTATTGTTTCAAGCCAAGTCATTGGGGATTCCCACGCAAATCACCGATATCACCCTCGAGCAGCTGCAATGGGCTGACGAGGTCTTTGTCTGCAACAGCGTGTATGGCATTTGGCCGGTGCGCGCCTATGCCGCACTGAGCTGGCCGGTTGGGCCGCTCACCCGTAAACTCCAAACCATTGCTCGTGCGCTACTGGATGCTTGATTCGTGAGACGTAAATTCTTGCTGCTGCTGGAAACCGGATTGGTTCTGGCGGGGCTGTTGGCGGGCGCTTGCGCCTGGAAAATCAATTCGGCGCTGGAACAGCCGCTGAGCATCGCCCAGGAAGAGCTGCTGGAAGTGCCCAAAGGCACTACGCCAAACCGCACTTTCCTGCGACTTGAAGCTGATGGCGTCATCAAGGACGCTTTCTGGCTGCGCGTGTATTGGCGCTTTAACCTGGCAAGGCAACCGCTGCACAGCGGCGAATACCGCATGGTGCCCGGTATGACAGTCAACGGGCTGATAGACCTGTGGAAGCGTGGGGAAATGGTGCAGTACAGCCTGACACTGGTTGAAGGCTGGAATTTCCATCAGGTTCGCGCGGCCCTGGCCAAGGACGAAAAACTCGAGCAGACCCTCAACGGTCTGAGCGACAGCGAAGTGATGGACAAGCTCGGGCACAGCGGGATTTTTCCGGAGGGACGATTCTTCCCCGATACGTACCGTTTCGTGCGGGGCATGACCGACGCCGATCTGCTCAAGAAAGCTTACGACCGCCTCGATGAGGTCCTCCTCAAGGAATGGAACCAGCGCGCTGCCGACGTCCCTTACACCGAGCCCTATCAAGCGCTGATCATGGCCTCGCTGGTGGAAAAGGAAACCGGTGTGCCGCAGGAGCGTCGCCAGATCGCCGGCGTGTTCGTGCGGCGCATGGAGATGGGCATGCTGTTGCAGACTGATCCGACCGTGATTTACGGTCTGGGTGATCGTTACAACGGCAAGTTGACCCGCGCTCATCTCAAGGAGCCGACGCCGTATAACACTTACATGATTGCTGGGCTGCCACCGACGCCGATTGCGATGGTGGGCCGCGAAGCGATCCATGCGGCGCTGAATCCAGCGGACGGCAACAGCCTGTATTTTGTCGCGCGTGGTGATGGCAGCCACGTGTTCTCCGATGATCTGGATGCCCACAATAATGCGGTGCGCGAGTTCCAGATCAATCGACGTGCCGATTACCGGTCCAGCCCTGCGCCGACTGTTACGCCGTCGACGGAAGATAGCCAGGCGCCAATCCCGGCGGCTTCGCCCAATACGGCGTCCGAAGAAATGCCGCCAGTAGCGCCGCAAGACTCTGTGCAAGATCCCGCACAAGAATCTGCGCCAGCACCCGAAGCGGATGCGCCCGCGCCGCAAAGCCCGCAATGACTCTGACTAAGGACTGCCTGTGACTGGCTTGTTTATTACCCTGGAAGGCCCGGAAGGCGCCGGCAAGAGCACCAATCGCGAATACCTGGCCGAACGTCTGCGCGCTGCCGGGATCGAGGTGGTGTTGACCCGGGAGCCCGGCGGCACGCCCTTGGCTGAACGGATTCGTGACGTGTTGTTGGCGCCGGTCGATGAGGTCATGAATCCCGACACCGAGCTGCTGTTGGTGTTCGCCGCGCGAGCCCAGCATCTGGCCGAGGTGATCCGCCCGGCGCTGGCCCGTGGTGCGGTGGTTTTGTGCGATCGCTTTACCGATTCAACCTATGCTTACCAGGGCGGTGGTCGTGGTTTGTCACTGGAGCGCATCGCGACCCTCGAAACGTTCGTCCAGGGCGATCTGCGTCCGGACTTGACGCTGATCTTCGATCTGCCGGTAGAAGTGGGCCTGGCCCGCGCCAGCGCCCGCGGTCGCCTGGACCGCTTCGAGCTCGAAGGCCGAGCGTTTTTCGATGCGGTGCGCACAGCCTTCCTTGAGCGTGCCAAAGCGGATCCTGCACGTTATGTCCTGGTGGATGCCGCTCAGCCGCTGGCGCAGGTTCAGCAGTCTCTGGATGCCTTGTTGCCACGTCTGCTGGAGCTGACCCGTGGCTGAAGCCTATCCGTGGCAGGACAGTCTCTGGCAGCAATTGGCCGGCCGTGCCCAGCACGCCCATGCCTATTTGCTGCATGGCCCGGCCGGGATCGGCAAGCGTGCGCTGGCCGAGCGTCTGATGGCCCATTTGTTGTGTCAGCGCCCGACCGCCCAAGACGCCTGCGGTGAGTGCAAATCCTGCTTGTTGCTGAAGGCCGGCAGTCACCCCGACAACTACATCCTGGAGCCGGAAGAGGCAGACAAGGCGATCAAGGTCGATCAGGTGCGTGATCTGGTCAGCTTCGTGGTTCAGACCGCGCAGATGGGCGGTCGCAAAGTGGTGCTGATCGAGCCAGTCGAATCGATGAACATCAACGCCGCCAACGCCTTGCTGAAAAGCCTTGAAGAGCCGTCTGGCGATACCGTTTTGCTGTTGGTCAGTCACCAGACCAGCCGTCTGCTGCCGACCATCAAGAGCCGTTGCGTGCAGCAGGCCTGTCCGTTGCCGAGTGAAGCGATGAGTCTGGCTTGGCTGGCCAGCGCTTTGCCGGACTGTTTGGAAGAAGAGCGCATCGAGCTGCTGACCCTCGCCGCCGGTTCGCCATTGGCCGCGGTCAAATTGCAGGCACAGGGCGTGCGCGAGCAGCGGGCACTGGTGGTTGAAGGCGTGAAGAAACTGCTCAAGCAGCAGCAATCGCCGACGCAACTGGCCGAGGAGTGGAAAACCATTCCCATGTTGCTGCTGTTCGACTGGTTCTGCGACTGGTCGAGCCTGATCCTGCGTTATCAATTGACTCAGGATGAAGCAGGGCTGGGCCTGGCAGACATGCGCAAGGTGATTCAATACCTGGCGCAGAAATCCGCACAGGACAAAGTCCTGAATATCCAGGACTGGATTCTCGCCCAGCGGCAGAAAGTGATGAGCAAAGCCAACCTCAATCCTGCGTTGTTGCTGGAGGCGCTGTTGGTGCAATGGGTATCCTTACCTACCCAGAAGTGACCGTCTGACACTAGACTCTGATCATCAGACAGTGGAGGTCAACATGAACGAACCCATCAGTCCGGGGCCGCGCAATGGCATTTTGTCCTTGACCATCAAGGACAGGGCCGTGCTCTACGCGGCCTACATGCCGTTCATCAAGAACGGTGGCCTGTTTATTCCGACCAACAAAAGCTACAAATTGGGCGATGAGGTCTTCATGTTGCTGCACCTGATGGACGAACCGGAAAAGATTCCGGTCGCCGGCAAGGTCACCTGGATCACCCCCAAAGGTGCCCAGGGCAATCGCGCCGCCGGGGTTGGCGTGCAATTCAACGAAGGCGACAACACCGCGCGCAGTCGAATCGAAACCCATCTGGCCGGAGCCCTGAAGTCCGACCGTCCCACTCATACGATGTAAGTTGCAGCCCTTTTATGCTCGTAGATTCCCATTGTCACCTTGATCGCCTCGACCTTACCGCCCACGACGGCTCCCTGGATGCCGCGCTCGATGCGGCACGTGCGCGCGGGGTAGGGCACTTTCTGTGTATTGGCGTCAGCGCCGATAACGCCGCCGACGTCAAAGCCCTGGCCGAACGTTACGACGATGTCGACTGTTCGGTCGGCGTGCATCCACTCGATGTGCAGCCGGGTGCCGCACCGGCGCTGGATTGGCTGTTGCGCGAGCTCAATCATCCGCGGGTGGTGGCGATCGGTGAAACCGGCCTGGATTATCACTACGAGCCGGAAGCGGCAGCGTTGCAGCAGGAATCGTTCCGTCTGCACCTGCAAGCGGCGGGGCAGACCGGCAAACCGGTGATCATTCATACCCGTGGCGCGCGGGCCGATACCCTTGAACTGCTACGCGAAGCGGCGCTGCCTCAGGCGGGCGTGCTGCATTGCTTCACCGAAGACTGGGAGATGGCCAAGGCTGCGCTGGACATGGGGTATTACATTTCCTTGTCCGGTATTGTCACTTTTCGCAATGCCGATGCCCTGCGGGATGTGGCCAGCAAGGTACCGGCTGACCGGTTGTTGGTGGAAACCGACTCGCCGTACCTGGCGCCGATCCCTTATCGCGGCAAACCGAACCTGCCGCAATACGTACGTGAGGTAGCGGAGTTTCTGGCAATGTTGCGAGGTGAGTCCTACGAGCGATTTGCCGAGCAGACCACCGAGAATTTCAAGCGTTTGTTCCCGTTGGCGCACGTCAGGGCATCGGTGTAACGTTAGAAAAGCTCGCAGCCTATGGGATTTTTGGCCGCTGAATCGCAGGCAAAAAAAACCCGGGTTCTGGGGGGTGAATCCGGGTTAAGACCATTAGGAGTAAAACAAAGGCACGCAATCCTTTGGTACCTTCATCGGCGCGACACTTGGGGGAGATGCCTCGCCGACAGTTGAAGTATTGATCAGTATTGCGCCGAGTCCAGTTTAGCTGGTCGGGTTTTTAAACAAATTTGGAATACGCGCGCTTCGGTTGAGTTCTCATCAACCGACGAGGGTGTTCGAATTCATCAAGAAACACATATATGGTCGGATGATCCGTGCATTTTGGCGTAAGTTAGGCATAATACGCGGCTTCGAATTTTGACCCCTACAGACCTTTTCTTATGCATAAAGAACCTCGTAAGGTCCGTGAGTTTCGTCGCCGCGAGCAAGAAATTCTCGATACCGCGCTCAAGCTGTTCCTCGAACAAGGTGAAGACAGCGTCACCGTCGAGATGATTGCTGATGCCGTCGGTATCGGCAAAGGCACGATCTACAAGCACTTCAAATCCAAGGCGGAGATCTATCTGCGCCTGATGCTCGATTACGAGCGCGATTTGAACGAGCTGTTGCATTCGGCCGATGTCGATAAGGACAAGGAAGCCCTGTCCAGGGCCTACTTCGAATTCCGCATGCGCGATCCGCAACGCTATCGGTTGTTCGATCGCCTGGAAGAAAAGGTGGTCAAGGGCAACCAGGTGCCGGAGATGGTCGAGGAACTGCACAAGATCCGCGCCTCGAACTTCGAACGCCTGACCCTGCTGATCAAGGGCCGGATCAGCGAAGGCAAGCTCGAAGACGTGCCGCCTTACTTCCATTACTGCGCGGCCTGGGCGCTGGTGCACGGCGCCGTGGCGCTGTATCACTCGCCGTTCTGGAGCAACGTGCTGGAAGATCAGGAAGGTTTCTTCCAGTTCCTGATGGACATCGGCGTGCGCATGGGCAACAAACGCAAGCGCGACACCGACACGCCGAGCAGCTGAACCATTCAGTTGCCTTATTGCGCCATGATTTAGCTACATGGCGCAGTACCGCAGGAATATACTCAGGCATAGGGCTTGCTAAAACTTGATTTGTGAGTCAAGTTTTGCGCGTTCGAATCTTCTTTCGCCGGAGTGATCCATGATCGTTGACCGTCAAGGCAGGCGTTTTCGCAATTTGCGGATCAGTCTGACCTCAGCCTGCAATTACGCTTGTACCTACTGCGTGCCCAACGGCAAGCGGCTGGTGGCTGCGCAGGATGAGTTGTCGGCGGAGGCCATGGCGCGCGGCGTGGCCTATCTGATCGAGGCGGCGGGCATCGAGCGTTTGCGCATTACCGGTGGCGAGCCACTGGTCAGTCCCAAACTCGAAGCCTTCATGACCGCCGTCGGGCAGATGGGCCTGGCGGATATCAGCCTGACCACCAATGGCCAGTTACTGGCGAAGAAGCTGCCACTGCTGGTGGATGCCGGTATTCGGCGCATCAACGTTTCCCTCGATACCCTGGATGCCAGCGCTTTTCGCAGCATTGCGCGCGGTGGTGATCTGGCGACCGTCCTCGACGGCATGGGCCAGGCCGCCGCGGCCGGCATGAAGATCAAGGTCAATATGGTGCCGTTGCGTGGGCAGAACCTCGATCAGGTGATGCCACTGCTCGACTATTGCCTGGAGCGCGGCTACGAGTTGCGTTTCATCGAGTTGATGCGCATGGGCCATCTGGCCAGCGATTCCAACGCCTTCCTGCAGCAGTTCGTCAGCCTTCAGCAGTTGCTGAGCCTGATCGGCGAGCGCTACGAGTACCTTCAGGCCGATGCGCCGGTCGATGCTACGGCGGTGCGTTACCAGATTCCGGGGCTGGGCCACTTCGGCGTGATCGCCAACGAAAGCGTTCCGTTCTGCCGCACCTGTTCGCGTCTACGCTTGTCGTCCACTGGTTGGCTGCATGGCTGCCTGTCGTCGAGCAATCGCCACTATGTCGGCGACCTGCTGGACAAGCCTCGTCATCAGGCGCTACCAGCGTTGCAGCGACTGCTGGTTAAAGCGTTGGGGGACAAGCAGGAAGTGGCGTTCTCCGGTGGCGCGACCATCATGAAAATCATCGGCGGCTGATCGGGCCTTGTGGTGAGGGGAGCTTGCTGTGGCGAGGGAGCTTGCTCCCGCTGGGTCGCGAAGCGGCCCCAAAAAAAATCCCCGTTTCGTCAGAATTAGCGCATTCATCGCTCTACGACGGCTACGCCGCCGAACGGGAGCAAGCTCCCTCGCCACAGGTCTGTATTCTCAGCCTGAAAATGCACATGACCTGAGCTGGCGCGGAAGCTGCATCCCATGGCCATTCGC
Organism: Pseudomonas sp. BF-R-26; assembly: GCF_019947395.1. Lineage (NCBI taxonomy): Bacteria > Pseudomonadati > Pseudomonadota > Gammaproteobacteria > Pseudomonadales > Pseudomonadaceae > Pseudomonas > Pseudomonas sp. BF-R-26. The sequence goes on from NZ_JAGYGK010000005.1 coordinate 153,749, forward strand.
CGGTTTTCCGTCACCGGCCTCTGGAGGGTAGGATGCGTAGCCTGGTTTTGCTGCTGGCCGTTTTGGCGCTTGGTGGCTGCATGAATGTCAGCGATATGGCCGAAGGGACTCGCTACCACATGAGCGACGCGGGCCTGCTGGACCACAGCGACAGCCGTCGCGTGAATAACTTCCGCATTCAGCCGGACTCGTTTATCTACATCGCCCAGGGTGCTTTCGTGCCGCCGGGCAATGCCTACCCGCGCCCTAACGTGGTGGCCGAAGAGGCCTTCAACGGCTTTATCGAATATTTCCCGATGGTCCGCCGCGCCCGTGCGCCGGAAGGCCTCGACGCTGCCATGGGCGAAGCCCGTGCCGCCGGCGCCCATTACCTGCTTTACACGCGTTTCGCCAAGGCCGACGACCGCATCGGCAACTCGGACGAATGGCTCGACCAGGAGCACGTGGATCGCCTCGGCATCGACAACGGCGTGATTCAAATCATGTTGATCGAGACCAGCACCCAGTATTTGATTGATACTGCACGTATCAAGAGTCGTGGCGGTTTACTGACGTTCCACGACAACAAGCCAGAAGACTTGCTGGGCCCGCCGCTGGAGCAATACGCTCGTAGCCTGCTGGGGCTCAGCGACCAGTAATTCATAGGAGAACGCCATGAGTGGCCCGCAAAAAGCCAACGACCTGTTGGGGCAAATCCCCAAAACCAAAGGCTTGCCGCCCGTCCACTTGTGGAACCCCGACTTCTGCGGCGATATCGACATGCGCATCGCCCGCGATGGCACCTGGTATTATCTGGGCACGCCGATCGGGCGCAAGCCGATGGTCAAGCTGTTCTCCACCATTATTCGCCGCGATGGCGATGATTACTTTCTGATTACCCCGGTCGAAAAGGTTGGCATCAAGGTCGACGACGCGCCGTTCGTGGCGATTGCCGTGGAGGTCGAAGGCGAGGGTGAAGCTCAGGTCTTGCGCTTTACCACCAACGTTGATGAAACGGCCGATGCCGGCGCCGAGCACCCTATGCGCGTGGTGATCGATCCGGTTACTCAAGAGCCCGCGCCATACGTGCATGTGCGCACCAACCTTGAAGCACTGATTCACCGCAATGTGTTCTACCAACTGGTGGAACTGGCGGTGAGCCGTGAAATCGACGGGCAGCGTTGGCTAGGCGTGTGGAGCGGTGGCGAATTCTTCCCTATCGGACTTGAGCCGTAACGCGCTGTGCTTCTGTGCTGTAAAAAAAACGGCCCGTTATTTCAACGGGCCGTTTTTTTTCGCTTACAAACCTTTGCTCCTGAGTCGCTCTGCATGTTCCAGGTAGAGCCTGACCGGGCTCACGTTCCAGCTGTCGACTCCGGCTATCTGATTGACTGCATCAAAGTGGTCCATCGGGTAATCCGAGCGAATCACTTTGCCCAAGTGCGAGCTGTAGCGGCCGACCAGCCCATCGTTGGCGTTTTCCTCTTTATAAAACAGCTTCGATAGCACGATACAATTCAAATGACTCGGGTCGAGTGGTTGCAGACTTTGGAAGTTCTGCACGATCCCGCTCCAGGAGTAGTAATACACGCCGTTTTCAACTTCGTTGCCTTCCCCGCCCCAAACCTTTGGCATCCCTTGCGGGTACTTGCGATTGAAGGCCGCCAACCCTGCGCTGGTCAGCGATTCGAATGCCGCCTCAGCATCAATCGGGTTTTCCGGATGGCCGCTGATCAGCGAAATGAAGGTGCCGACTGCGCCCAGCAGGGCCAGTACGAACGCTTCGGGTAACTCACCGGGCGTCAGTGCCTTATGCAGTTGATCGGCAATCTCGGAGCCATGATTGGGGCAACTGACCGAGGTGACCGACGCGACTTTTTCCGGGTGCAGCGCTGCTACGTAGCGTGCGGCCAGGGGGCCTTGGCTATGGCCGATCAGATTGACCTTGGCAGCTCCGGTTTCCAGCAAAATGCGGTTGACGTGTTCGAGCAGTTTTTCACCGCGTTCCTCATTACCGTTGACGGTTGGAATATTGACGGCAAACACCTGGGCGCCGGCGCGTTCCAGGGCTTCCTCGATTTCGAAGAAGTAGGGATAACCGGCGATTTTATCGAAGCCGAAAAGACCGTGAACCAACACAATGGGGTATTTCGTAGACGCATCCATGTCCATGTTCATACCTATCAATAGCGGATTTGAAGGGGAGCAGATCGCTGACTGCCTGATCTGTTGCGGCTAACCGTAGTTTACAAAGTGGATGGGATCAAAGCGCTTCGAGCAGGATTCGGACGAACAGCCATGTCCATGTTGGCGGGGCAGCTGAAAATCCAATTGACACCCAATCATATGATGATTAGCGTGGACACCCATCGCGAACGGCTTTGTGTCGTTTGTTTTTTATCACCGGTCGACGAGGTACCCATGTCCAGCAGTTTTCATGCGTCGACGGTCGACTGGCTGGGGTGCTGGATTGCTGCCGGCCAAGTCAAACCCGGCGAAACCATCAAAGTCGAAGCCGATTTGGGTGAGCAACTCGGTGTCAGTCGTACGGTCATCCGCGAAGCCATCAAAACCCTGGTGGCCAAAGGCATGCTCGAAGTCGGGCCAAAGGTTGGCACACGGGTATTGCCGGTGCGGCGCTGGAATCTCTTCGACCCGCAAGTCGTTGGCTGGCTGTCGCGCAGCGGCTTGCCGGAAAACTTCGTCGACGACTTGCTCGATCTGCGCCGCACCATCGAACCCATGGCGGTGCGCTGGGCTTGCGAGCGGGCGACGGTGGAACAAGTGCAAGCCGTACTCCAGGCCTATAACGCGCTGGAACGGGCGGTGGACAGCGGCATCGATTACAACCGCGCCGACCAGTTCTTCCACGAGTGCATCCTCGCCGCCAGTCACAATCAATTCATCGAACAAATGGTCCCGGCCCTCGGCGCGTTGCTGGCAGTGTCTTTCGAAGTGTCTGCCGCAGACCCGGACGAACTGCGCCGAACCTTGCCAATCCACAAAGACATGGCCGACGCCATCGCCGCCCGGGATGCCGCGCGGGGGGTATGGGCTTGCATGACCCTGATCGATAACGCGGACTTGGCGATCAAGCGCTTCTACCCACAAGTCATGGCCGACAAAAAGGCCAGCTAACCAGACGAACTCTGTGGGAGCGGGCTGTGTGGCGAGGGGGCTTGCCCCCGTTCGACTGCGAAGCAGTCGTAAAACCAGTCAACACTTTCTAAATTCAAGATCGTGGTGACTGTTGTTAGGGGGGCTTCGCACCCCAACGGGGGCAAGCCCCCTCGCCACACAAGCCCGCTCCCACATAAAAGCAATAAAAAGGAGGTTTCATGACGTGGACTGCGGTTACCGGACACCGTGCGCAACTCGGCGAAGGCCCGTTTTGGGATGCACCCACCCAAGCGCTGTATTGGGTAGATATCGCCGGTAAACAAGCGCTCAGGCTGATCGGCGCCAATGTGGAAATCTGGCAGATGCCGGAGCACGTGTCCGCGTTCATCCCCTGCGAAAGCGGCGATGCCCTGGTGACATTGAGCAGTGGGGTTTATCGGCTGGATCTGGATTCTCCAGGCCTGGAACCTCGGCTGACCTTGTTCTGCGTCGCCGATCCGCAACCCGGCAATCGCCCCAACGAAGCCCGCTGCGATGCCCAGGGCCGGCTCTGGCTGGGCACCATGCAAAACAACATCGGTGAGCAGGGCGAAGATTTGCCCGTCGTGCGCCGGTCCGGTGGCCTGTTTCGCATCGACCGCGATGCTCGGGTCACGCCGCTGCTACGAGGATTAGGCATCCCCAACACGTTGTTGTGGAGCGACGACGGCACAACCCTGTATTTCGCCGACAGCCTCAACAGCACGCTTTACCGGCATTTCATCCATACCGACGGCAACCTGGACACCGCCTATGTCTGGCTTGGCCCCCACGAACGCGGCGGCCCCGATGGTTCGGCGATGGATGCCGAGGGCTATATATGGAATGCCCGTTGGGATGGCAGTTGTCTACTCAGATTGAACCCCGAAGGTCATGTGGATCGGGTGATCGAACTGCCGGTCAGTCGTCCCACCAGTTGTGTATTCGGTGGCGAAGACTTCAAAACCCTGTACATCACCAGCGCCGCAAGTCCGCTCAATCACCCACTGGACGGCGCGCTGTTATCGATTCGAGTGGATGTGCCCGGAAAAGCCTGTCAACGGTTTGCTGGATAGATCCCTAAATATGGGATGTAAAATTATATATTGAGATTGTTTGGTGGTCGGGTTTATAGTCGGCCCCATCAGTTACACGCACTCACACTTAAAAAAACAAAACAGGTGAAGTGATGCAGCGATATTCCACCGCACTCCCTTACGGAGTCAGTGCTTCAGGCCGCCTCGGCGCTCGGGCGTTTTCGCGCCTGCCTGCCTATTCCCAACAGCTTTCTGACCGGACATCGACAGATGTCCGGTTTTCGTCGTGCCTTCGAACAGGAGTGTTGATCCATGGCTGAACCTCTTTCCTTGCCACCGGTGCCCGAACCGCCCAAGGGTGAGCGCCTGAAGAACAAGGTCGTGCTGCTGACCGGTGCCGCTCAGGGGATCGGCGAAGCGATTGTCGCAACCTTCGCCTCTCAGCAGGCCAAGCTGATCATCAGTGATATCCAGGCTGAGAAAGTTGAAAAAGTCGCGGTGCACTGGCGTGAACAAGGCGCGGATGTCGTAGCGATCAAGGCCGACGTGTCGCGCCAGCACGACCTGCACGCCATGGCCAAACTGGCCATCGAACTTCACGGCCGGATCGACGTGCTGGTCAACTGCGCCGGGGTCAACGTGTTCCGTGATCCGCTGGAAATGACCGAGGAAGACTGGCGTCGTTGCTTCGCCATCGACCTGGACGGCGCCTGGTATGGCTGCAAAGCGGTGTTGCCGCAAATGATCGAGCAAGGCATCGGCAGCATCATCAACATCGCCTCGACCCATTCCACCCACATCATTCCCGGCTGCTTCCCGTACCCGGTGGCCAAGCATGGTTTGCTCGGGCTGACCCGCGCCTTGGGCATCGAATACGCACCCAAAGGCATTCGCGTCAACGCCATCGCGCCGGGCTACATCGAAACCCAACTGAACGTCGATTACTGGAACGGTTTTGCCGACCCCCATGCCGAACGTCAGCGGGCCTTCGATCTTCATCCTCCGCGGCGTATCGGCCAGCCGATTGAAGTGGCGATGACCGCTGTGTTCCTGGCCAGCGATGAAGCGCCATTCATTAACGCTTCATGCATCACCATCGATGGTGGGCGCTCGGTCATGTATCACGACTGAATAACCTGGGTTTCAAGCGCGAAACTACGTTTGAAATCCAATCATCATACGATATGACTATTGGCTGCATGCTTCGACCGCTGTATTGGCTTTCAAATAACGCTCAAAAAAAATAACAAGGAGTCAGCTTATGAAACGTCGTCGTGGGATCCGTTCCCTGTGCTGTGCCGCTTTGGCGGTCACCGCGGTCAGCCTGAGCAGTACGTTGTTGGCGGCCGAAGAAGTGAAGATCGGTTTTCTGGTCAAGCAAGCGGAAGAGCCCTGGTTCCAGACCGAATGGGCCTTCGCCGAAAAGGCCGGCAAGGACAAGGGCTTCACCGTCATCAAGATCGCCGTGCCTGACGGCGAGAAAACCCTCTCGGCCATCGACAGCCTGGCGGCCAACGGCGCCAAGGGCTTCGTGATCTGCCCGCCGGACGTCTCCCTCGGCCCTGCAATCATGGCCAAGGCCAAGCTCAACGGTTTGAAAGTTATTGCCGTCGATGACCGTTTCGTCGATGCCGGCGGCAAGTTCATGGAGGACGTGCCGTACCTCGGCATGGCAGCCTTCGAAGTCGGCCAGAAGCAGGGCGCCGCCATGGCCGCCGAAGCGAAAAAACGCGGCTGGGACTGGAAAGACACTTACGCGGTGATCAACACCTACAACGAACTCGACACCGGTAAGAAACGCACTGACGGTTCTGTCAAAGCGCTGGAAGACGCCGGTATGCCGAAAGACCACATCCTCTTCTCGGCGCTGAAAACCCTCGACGTACCGGGCAGCATGGACGCCACCAACTCGGCCTTGGTGAAGCTTCCGGGGGCGGCGAAAAACCTGATCATCGGCGGCATGAACGACAACACCGTGCTGGGCGGCGTGCGCGCCACCGAAAGCGCCGGTTTTGCCGCGGCCAACGTGATCGGCATCGGCATCAACGGCACCGATGCCATTGGCGAACTGAAGAAGCCCAACAGCGGCTTCTTCGGCTCGATGCTGCCGAGCCCGCACATCGAGGGCTACAACACCGCGAGCATGATGTACGAGTGGGTCACCACCGGCAAAGAACCGCCGAAATACACCGCGATGGACGACGTTACGCTGATCACGCGCGACAACTTCAAGCAGGAACTGGAAAAGATCGGCCTGTGGAACTGAGGCGCGGTTGATTTCATCGGCGGCCCTGGCGACGGGGCTGCCTGACCGGTGTGATGAGGTGGGTTTATGCACGCACAAGTACAGACAGATCAACAGAGCATTGGCGGCAGCCTGCGCTTCAACGGGATCGGCAAAACCTTTCCCGGGGTGAAGGCGCTGGACGGCATCAGCTTCGTCGCCCATCCGGGGCAGGTTCACGCCTTGATGGGCGAGAACGGTGCCGGTAAATCCACGCTGCTGAAAATCCTTGGTGGTGCTTACACGCCGAGCAGCGGCGATCTGCAGATCGGCGAGCAGAAGAGGATCTTCAAGTCCACCGCCGACAGCATTGGCAGCGGGGTCGCGGTGATCCATCAGGAGCTGCACCTGGTGCCGGAAATGACCGTCGCCGAGAACCTGTTTCTCGGCCATCTACCGGCGAGTTTCGGCCTGATCAAACGCGGCGTTTTGCGGCAACAGGCATTGGCCTGCCTTAAAGGCCTGGCCGATGAAATCGACCCGCAAGAGAAAGTCGGGCGCCTATCCCTCGGCCAGCGACAACTGGTGGAAATCGCCAAGGCGTTGTCCCGTGGCGCGCATGTGATTGCATTCGACGAACCCACCAGCAGCCTGTCGGCACGGGAAATCGATCGCTTGATGGCGATCATCGGGCGCCTGCGCGACGAAGGCAAAGTGGTGCTTTACGTCTCCCATCGCATGGAAGAAGTGTTCCGTATCTGCAACGCGGTGACGGTGTTCAAGGATGGTCGTTTCGTGCGCACCTTCGAGGACATGAGCGCGCTGACCCATGATCAGTTGGTGACGTGCATGGTCGGTCGCGACATTCAGGATATCTACGATTATCGCAGCCGTCCGCGCGGCGCAGTGGCGCTCAAGGTCGACGGATTACTGGGGCCGGGCTTGCGTGAGCCGGTGAGTTTCGAGGTGCACAAGGGCGAAGTCCTCGGGCTTTTCGGCCTGGTCGGGGCCGGGCGCACCGAGCTGTTCCGGATGCTCAGCGGGCTCACGCGCAACACCGCCGGGCGCCTGGAGTTGCGCGGTCGTGAACTGAAACTGCGTTCGCCGCGCGATGCCATTGCGGCGGGGATTCTGTTGTGTCCCGAGGACCGCAAGAAGGAAGGCATCCTGCCGCTCGCAAGCGTCGCCGAGAACATCAACATCAGCGCTCGTGGCGCCCATTCCACCTTCGGCTGCCTGCTGCGCGGCTTGTGGGAAAAGGACAATGCCGACAAGCAGATCAAGGCGCTGAAGGTGAAGACGCCCAACGCGGCGCAGAAAATCATGTACCTGTCCGGCGGCAATCAGCAGAAGGCGATTCTCGGTCGCTGGCTGTCGATGCCAATGAAAGTCCTGCTGCTCGACGAGCCCACCCGGGGCATCGACATCGGTGCAAAAGCCGAGATCTACCAGATCATCCATAACCTGGCGGCCAGCGGCATCGCGGTGATTGTGGTGTCCAGCGACCTGATGGAAGTCATGGGCATTTCCGACCGCATCCTGGTGCTCTGCGAAGGCGCGATGCGCGGCGAACTGACCCGCGAACAAGCCAATGAATCCAACCTGCTGCAACTGGCGTTGCCACGCCAACGCGCTGCCGACGTGGCGAACTGAGAGGTGACTATGACCATCCAAAACAATGCTTTGCCAACCCCGCGCAAACCGCTGGACTTGCGGCGCTTTCTCGATGACTGGGTGATGCTGCTGGCGGCCGTGGGGATCTTTGTGCTCTGCACCTTGCTGATCGACAACTTCCTGTCGCCACTGAACATGCGTGGCCTGGGCCTGGCGATTTCCACTACCGGGATTGCCGCGTGCACCATGTTGTATTGCCTGGCGTCCGGGCATTTCGACTTGTCGGTGGGCTCGGTGATTGCCTGTGCCGGCGTAGTCGCGGCGGTGGTGATGCGCGACACCGACAGCGTGTTCCTTGGCGTGAGTGCGGCGCTGGTGATGGGGCTGATTGTCGGGCTGATCAATGGAATCGTGATCGCCAAGCTGCGGGTCAATGCGTTGATCACCACGCTGGCGACGATGCAGATCGTGCGTGGCCTGGCTTACATTTTTGCCAACGGCAAAGCGGTGGGCGTTTCGCAGGAGCAGTTCTTCGTGTTCGGTAACGGTCAGTTGTTCGGTGTGCCGGTGCCGATTTTGATCACCATCGTCTGCTTCCTGTTTTTCGGCTGGTTGCTGAATTACACCACCTACGGGCGCAACACCATGGCCATCGGCGGCAACCAGGAAGCAGCGTTGCTGGCCGGCGTAAATGTCGACCGGACCAAGATCATCATCTTCGCCGTACATGGTGTGATCGGTGCATTGGCCGGGGTGATTCTGGCGTCGCGCATGACCTCCGGTCAGCCGATGATTGGCCAGGGTTTCGAGCTGACGGTGATCTCGGCTTGCGTGCTCGGCGGGGTATCGCTGAGTGGCGGGATCGGGATGATTCGGCATGTGATTGCCGGGGTGCTGATTCTGGCGATCATCGAGAATGCGATGAACCTGAAGAATATCGATACGTTTTATCAGTATGTGATTCGTGGTTCGATCCTGCTGCTGGCGGTGGTGATCGACCGGTTGAAACAACGCTGATTTTCCTTTGTGAGAGTGGGGTGTCACCGATCGTTCCCACGCTCTGCGTGGGAATGCAGCCCGGGACGCTTCGCGTCCCAACAGCAGACGCAGAGCGTCCATTGAGGCATTCCCACGCGGAGCATGGGAACGATCATTTGGAAGATCCTTCACCCACTTTCACAAAATATCCCTTGCTCGCCCCAACCCGTTTCAGCTATGACGGTACACCCGAGGTGTACATGATTAGACCGCTACGAATTGACAAGAAACAACAGGTGCTCGACGAGCTCGTCCGGCGCATTGAAAACGGCCTCATGGAGGACGGCGTTCTATTGCCGGGCGAACATCAGTTGGCTCAAGAATTCAAGGTCAGCCGAGGCACGCTGCGTGAAGCCCTGGCCGAACTGAAACGGCGCCACTACATCGCTACGCAAAGCGGGGTGGGGTCCATCGTCACGTTCGACGGTGTGGTGCTCGATCAGCGCAGCGGCTGGGCCCAGGCGCTGGCCGACAATGGAGCGCTGATCAATACCGAAGTGCTGCGGCTGGAGGCGGTCAGCCGTCCTGACCTGCTACCACGTTTCGGCATCGATCAGTTCATCACCCTCGACCGTCGTCGTCGCGGCACCGATGGCACGCTGGTGTCCCTTGAACGTTCATTGATGCCCGCCACCGGAGGCCTGGAAGGCCTGCCGCGAGTCGGTCTGATCGATGACTCCCTGACCATCACATTGGCCGCCTACGGCTACATTGGCGATCACGGGGATCAGTGGATCGGCGCCGAACCCTTGAATGCCGAAGACGCCGAATTGCTCGGGCGCCCGGAGGGCACGGTGTTCCTCAAGGCCCTGCGCACCACTTACGATCGTCAGAACCGCTTCATGGAACAGGTCGAAAGCCTGCTCGATCCGGTGCATTTTCGTCTGCACCTGCAAATTGGAACTTCAAAATGACCGCGCTCGACCGTGCGCTGGGCGCCTTCTATGGGCTGGCCCTGGGCGATGCGTTGGGCATGCCGACACAATCCCTGAGCCGCGCCGAGATCAAGGCGCGCTTCGGCGAGATCACCGATCTGCAAGACGCTGGCCCGGATCAACCGATCGCTGCAAACATGCCCAAAGGCTCGATCACTGACGATACCGAACAGGCGATCCTGGTAGGTCAGTTATTGATTGAAGGCGAGGGCTGGATCGAACCGGCGGTGCTGGCCCGGCGCTTGATCGAATGGGAAGCCGGGATGCAGGCCAAGGGCTCGCAGGATTTGCTCGGCCCCTCAACCAAGCGCGCGATCGAGATGATCCTCGCCGGCCACTCGCTAGAAGAGGCCGGCCGCCACGGCACCACCAATGGCGCGGCGATGCGCATCACGCCGGTGGGGATTGCGGCCGATGTTGCCGATCCCGAACGTTTCATCCGCGCCGTGGTGCAAGCCTGTCAGGTGACCCACAACACCACGCTGGGAATTGCCAGTGCGGCGGCGGTGGCGGCGGTGGTTTCTGCCGGGATCAACGGCTTGGACCTGGGCGAGGCATTGAACCTCGGCCAGCAGATCGCTCAGCAAGCCGAAAGCCATGGCCACTGGGTCGCTGGCGGACGTATCGCTTCGCGGATCAGTTGGGCGCGGAGCGTCAGCGTCGACAGCGACAAGGCGTTGCTGGCGGACTTGCTGTACGACGTGATTGGCACGTCGGTGGCCTCGCAGGAATCGGTGGTGGTGTCGTTTGCGCTGGCTCAGCAAGTAGCCATTAATGAGATGAGTGCCTTCGAAGCGCTGTGCATGGCTGCCAGTCTGGGCGGTGATACCGACACCATCGCGGCAATTCTCGGCGCCATGCTTGGGGCTTGTCTGGGGCTTGAGAGTTGGCCGGTGGCGATGATCGAGCAGGTTAAAGCGGTAAATGATTTGCAGCTGGAACCGTTGGTGCAGGGGCTGCTGGCCTTGCGTTGACTGTACTAAAGCCATCGCGGGCAAGCCCGCTCCCACAGGAATAGTACAAACCTTGAGATGCACGCCGTACGTCATCGCGGGCAAGCCCGCTCCCACAGGAATAGCACTAACCTTGAGATGCACGCCGTACCTGTGGGAGCGGGCTTGCCCGCGATAGGCGCACCGCATATTTGAATTTTTCATCCGCAATGGAGCGCACTGATATGGCCAGGACCGCCGGAAAGTTATGTCGACTTCCGAATTGCCCACAATCACAACAATGGCAACAGGAGCAGTTTTCATGAGTTCATCGAACACCGGACAAAGTGCCGGACAATTGGAAACCCGTGGCATCGAGCCGGTGCCGGAAGGGGAGTGCAACGGTCACCCACTGCAACTGTTCTGGGTCTGGTTCGCAGCGAACATTTCCATTCTTGGTTTGCCGTTGGGCGCCACCCTGGTGGCCTTCCGCGGCCTGGCGATCTGGCAGGCGATCATCGTCGCCATCCTCGGTGCCGCCGGCTCTTTCGCGGTGGTCGGGATCATCTCCATTGCCGGTCGCCGTGGTCGCGCACCGAGCCTGACGTTGTCGCGAGCTATCTTCGGTGTGCGCGGCAATATCGGCCCGACCCTGGTCTCACTGATGTCGCGTCTGGGTTGGGAAACCGTCAATACCACCACCGCCGCGTTCGTCTTGCTGTCGTTGTGCTCGATTCTGTTCGGCTCGCCGGTGGAAGCCAAAAGCGCGCCGCTGCTGACCCTGGTGTTCATCGCGATATTTGTACTGTTGACGTTGTCGGTATCCGGCCTCGGTCACGCCACGTTGCTGGTGATCCAGAGATGGGCGACCTACGTGTTCGGTGCGTTGAACATCCTGGTCGGCGGTTTCCTCTGCGCGACCATCGACTGGAGCGCCGTGTTCAATGCGACGCCAGCGCCCCTGAGCGCAATGATCATCGGCATCGGCACCATGGCCGCTGGCACCGGGATTGGTTGGGCCAACGCCGGTGCCGACATGTCACGCTACCAGCACCGCAGCGTCAAAGCCGTGCGTCTGGTGGCGTCGGCGGCGTTCGGTGCGGGGATTCCGCTGGTGCTGCTGATCACCCTCGGTGGTTTGCTGTCAGTGGGCAACAATGATCTGGCCTCGGCGACTGACCCGATTGTCGCGATCCGCGACATGCTGCCGACCTGGATGGCCGTGCCGTACCTGATCACCGCATTCGGCGGGCTGCTGCTGTCGAACAACCTGTCGGTGTACTCCGCCGGTTTGACCACGTTGACCCTCGGCCTGAAGGTCAAGCGCGTGTATGCGGTGGTGCTCGATATCATTGCGATCTTCGCCGGTTCGATCTACTTCATGCTGATCGCCGAGAGTTTTTACGGCCCGTTCATCACCTTCATTTCCTTGCTGGCCGTGCCGATCACGGCGTGGGTCGGAATTTTTGTGATCGACCTGATTCACCGGCATTACTACAGCCCCAAAGACCTGCTGGACGTCAGCCCGAGCAGCGCCTACTGGTATCGCGGCGGCGTCGAGTGGCGCGCCTTCGGTGCATGGGCGCTGGCGATTGTGTTGGGTTTCAGCTTCACCACCATTGGCACCACTGAACAAGATGTCTGGTTCCGCGGCTTTTTGTCCGACTCCTGGCTGGGCCACAACGGCCTGGGCTGGATCGTGACGTTCCTGGTGGCCGGTGGCATTTACTGGGTACTCGGCGGTGCCAAGGACCGCCGCGCCGCGTTGATCGAGCCGGCTCATGCCTAAAATGCTGCACACCGGCCAGGTCATGATCGATCTGGTCATGGCCGTGGATAAGTTGCCTCAGTCGGGCGGTGACGTGCTGGCGCAAACCGCCCGTTTCGAGGCTGGCGGTGGCTTCAATGTGATGGCTGCGGCCCGGCGAAACGGCTTGCCGGTGGTCTACCTCGGTGGCCATGGCCAGGGCCGTTTCGGCGACATGGCCCGAGAGGCGATGACGGCTGAAGGCATTCGGATCGGCATCGATCAGAGCACCGAGCGCGACACCGGGCTGTGCGTCGCGCTGACCGAAGCCTCGGCCGAGCGCACGTTCATTTCCTGCATCGGTGCCGAAGGCGAATTGACCGCCGAAGACCTGGCGAGTGTGCCAGCCGAGGCGGGCGATTTTGTCTATGTCAGCGGCTATAGCCTGCTGCATGGCGGCAAGGCTCAGGCGCTGGTGGATTGGGTGCTGGATTTGCCGGACGGGATCAAGGTGGTGTTCGATCCGGGGCCATTGGCGGATTCACCGGACGCGCCGCTGATGAAGGCCTTGTTGCCACGCATCGATCTGTGGACCAGCAACCGTGTCGAGGCGCAGCGGTTTACCGGGGCGACGGACATCGGCGGGGCATTGAATCGGCTGGCGAATCATCTGCCGACCGAAGTGTTGACGGTGGTACGCGATGGGCCGCAAGGGTGCTGGATCAGCCAGCGCGGCAATCACCAGCATGTGCCGGGATTCAAGGTCGTGGCAGTGGACAGCAATGGCGCCGGGGATGCTCACGCGGGAGTTTTTGTCGCCGGGTTGGCGTACGGATTATCGGCAGTCGAAGCGGCGCGGCGGGCGAATGCGGCTGCGGCGTTGGCGGTCACTCGCTGGGGGCCGGCGACTTCGCCGGGGGCGGCTGAGGTGGATGCGTTGATTCGCGAGACTTTCGGCGTCTGATCCACCGCTATCGCGGGCAAGCCCGCTCCCACATGGGTTTGTGTCGTTAACAAATCCCCTGTGGGAGCGGGCTTGCCCGCGATGAGGCCCTCAAACTCTCCATCAATTCAGATCTTCAACCCGCCTTGCGCAACGCCTCGATCAACTCTTGCTTGCGCATGCTCGAGCGCCCTGGAATCTTCTTCGCCCGGGCTTCTTTCATCAGGCTGTCCACCGTCTGCGTATCGCGCGAAGCCTTACTGTTGCGCGGCTTGCCTTCACGGGTGGCCACCGCACGTCGGGCCGATTCCTTGCGATCTGCAGACTTGGCGCTGGCCGGCTTCTTGCGCCCCGAGCCGCCGGCGCGTTCACCTCCGCCCGACTGCTTGTTCACCGTGGCCCAGGCGCGAGCTTCGGCTTCATCTTTCGACACGCCTTTGTGCTCGTAGCTTTCTTCGATGTGTTCGGCCTTGCGTTTTTGCTCGGCGGTGTATTTGTCTTTACTTCCACGAGGCATGGGATTTCTCCTGGTTGTAGGAGCTTGCGATCTTTTGCGCTTCAAGCATTCACAGGCAAAAGATCGCAACCTGTTGCAGCGCTATCGGTTAGACATCCAGCTTGCGCGCCTCCTCAACCCCAGCGGCGCTGAGTTTGATCGGCAGGTTCAACGAGTGCTCGCCGGCTTCGTTGCAGACCACATGACCGTGCTGGATCAGCCCGCGTTCCTGCAGAGTCGCGAGCGTGCTGGCCACGACTCTCTCCCCCCGGTAATTGTCCAGAACCTCCTTGCCCAAGCCATTTGGGTGGGCGTGCAGCAGGCGGGTCAGGACTTCTTTTTCCAGGTTTTTATCAACGTTCATGGTTACCTCTTCGTCAGGATGGGTAGGTATTGCATGTTCCCTCGCATCGGCGAACTTATTGATTGACGCTACGGCCTTCGGAGCCCGAGCCACCGGTGGTGGTTTTCGAGCCGACGCCGGTTCCGGCGTTATCGGGAGTCTGGGTGCCGGGTGTAATCATCCCGCCCTGAGCGCCTGCGTCGTCGTGATAAATCCGTGGGTCTGTGGCCGTCGGAGAAGGCGACCGGCCGCTGTCGATGCCTTGGGTGGCCGCAGATTCGGGCCTTTCGATTGGATCGGTCGGGTCGGTCCCGGAAGAGCTGGTCGCGGCGAACGCGACAGAGGTGAGCAATGTGGTGAGAGCGAAGGTGGTCAGTCGGGACGTGATCATGGTGTCGTCTCCGTTGATTAGAGTCCTTACCCGATATTGGTCCTTTCTGACCTGGATTGGTGCCTGATGAACGACGAGTGGTGTCGTTCTGGCTGATTAATCGACACCGATTTCTTCTTTGAACTGCTCCATGAAACCCTTCAGGCGTTCGTGACGAATCTGTGCCAGACGTTGACCGGTGGTCGTTTGGAAACCGTCCGCCAGGTGCAGCAGCTTGGTCTGGAAATGATCGAGGCAAAAACGTTTGTCGTCGTAGTCCCGTTTTTTTGCCTCTGGGTCCAAAGGATCGTACAACGCACTGCCAATGCGTCCGGCGATGTAGAAAGTACGCGCCACGCCGAGCATGCCAAGGGAGTCCAGGCGGTCGGCGTCCTGGATGATTTTCGCTTCGAGGGTGATGGGCGTGATGTTGGCGCTGAAGCTATGGGCTTCGATGGCATGGACGACCGCAGTGATTTTTGCGCCAGGCCAGTCCATGGCTATCAGAACTGTCGAAGCTTTCTGCGCCGCCAGTCGTGATGCCTGTGAGCGCAGCGGCGAGTTCTTCTCTACCGCCACGCAATCGTGCAACAGCACGGCTGCCAGCAGCACCTCAAGATCACCGCCTTCTTCTGCATGAAGCGTGCGCACGTTGTGCCACACCCGCTGTAAGTGCGACAGATCATGGGCACCGTCCTCGCCAGGTTCCAGCGCGTGGGGCAGCAGTTCAGAAGCCAGAGTGTGCAGCGGCGCGAAAGCGGCAGTGGTCATAAAAGTCCTTGGATTCGACTCGGTTTTTGTGATCAATGAGCACCCTGTGGGAGCGGGCTTGCCCGCGAAGACGTCAGTACAGTCACGCTGATTTCGCAGGCTGGCCCGTTCATACAAAGCGCCACAAAACATCAATGCTACATGACGTTTTGCTTTCAAATGTGACGAGCGCCGCGCGCGGACTTAGTATGGCGTTTTCAATTTTTGACAAGGCACGTTCATGACGATCGAAATCCGCCCGGCAACCCCCAGCGATGCTCCGCAAATTCTCGCGTTCATCACTGAACTGGCGGACTTCGAACGTGCCCGCCACGAAGTCATCGCCAGCGTCGCCGACATCGAGCGTAGCCTGTTCAGCGAGGGCGCCACCGCCCATGGCCTGATCTGCCTGCGCGATGGCTTGCCGATTGGCTTTGCGGTGTTCTTTTTCAGCTATTCCACCTGGTTGGGCAGCAACTGCCTGTACCTCGAAGACCTCTACATCACGCCTGAACAACGGGGCGGCGGCGCCGGTAAAACCTTGCTGCGCCATCTGGCGAAAGTCGCCTGCGCCAATGACTGCGGCCGTTTCGAATGGAGCGTGCTGGACTGGAACAAACCGGCGATCGAATTCTACAAATCCCTCGGCGCACAGCCGCAGGAAGAGTGGGTGCGGTATCGGATGGATGGGGCGGTGTTGCGCGAGTTTGCCGAGGGACGTTGATTACTGGTGGCTATCTGACATGAATCAGTTGTTCGCACCACTCTAGTCCGGCATTCTGTGCGCCCTTTGCGCGCTCACGGACGACACCTGCAATGCCTTTTGCACTCTTTCTCCACGCCCGTGGAGCCTTCGCCGCGTCAATGAGTGACCGGCGATGAGCGGACTTCGGGCGACTATGCGTCTGTATGGCCTGGTGAAAAACCTCGGCTCCACGGACGACCGCCATCGCCAGCCGGTGGACATCCTTTGCACCCTCAACCGCGCGAGCGGTAAGGCAATTCAGGCGTTTGTTTCGCGTCTGGACGCCGAGTTGATGACGCGCAGTCGCGGTCTCGAGGAGTACCGTGTCATACCGCTTCGCACGTTCGATCCGAATCCTTTTATCCAGGAACATCAGGGCTGGCTGACGCTGCACGTCTGCTGTGGCTTCGTCGCTCCGGCGGATCAATCGCTACTGAACGACGGCACGCTGTCGCCCATGGGCTGGTACGTCTATTCCGACATCGGCCAATGGACCGCAGAGCATTACATCGATTTCGGCCCGCAGATGGCCAGCCTGTTGCGGACGTCCTATGACCGGATCGGCCTGCGCGACTACAACACCGTGCTCAATGACCTCGATAGCGTCTCGGATGCAGATCTGAAATGGCAAGTTGCCGAGGTTTGGCAAACCCTTCACAACGTTTCATCCCCCGACAGCCATGACGATTGTCATGCGCTGTTCGACCCGGTCGAGAACCGTTGGTGCTTCGCCGCGACCGACATTGATATTTATCAGCCTCACCCTGAACCTCAGAAGCAAGGAGCTTTGACTTGAGTGGAAAACCTGCTGCGCGCGTCACCGACCCGACCGCGTGCCCGTTGCCAGGCCATGGCACCAACCCGATCGTGGCCGGCTCCCCGGACGTGTTCTTCGACGGTCTCGGCGCTGCCCGCATGACCGACAAATCCGCTTGCGGCAGCCCGATCACCGGCGCCGTGTCTGGCACGGTATTCATCAACGGCCTTAATGCTGCAACGCTCGACAGCACGGGCGGCCATGGCAACGTGGTGATTGGTGGCTCTGGCACGGTAATTATTGGCCAGAGTGGCGGAGGGGCGGCGTTTAGTGGGTTGTTGCCGATGCCGGTGCATTTTACTGACAGGTTGCAGGTGGTTAACGAAGCGACCGGAGAGCCCGTTCCCTACCACCCCTACACCATTCAGCGTGGTGACGGCAGTGAGGAGCATGGCATCACGGATGCGTCCGGATTCACCCATACCGTCAGTTCGCATTTGGCTGAAACTATTAAATTGTTTGTGGAGTGATCAGGTATGCCTGATGAAAGCGCGACAGTAGAAGCACCTTTGGCGAAAAGAGAGGTGAAAACGCATACGCTCACATGCAAGACGGATCAGTCCGTCAAGCAGGTTTCCGTTGGATTGCGGGATCTGGTTATATTTTTTATCGGTGGTGCGGGGGATCAAGAAAGTTATTATCTTACTGGTCCAAATAATAATATTGGTTATGTTCGTGATGTAACTGTTGCGGACGCAAAAAAGTTGAATGTATTAAGTCGCTGTCCTTCGTGGTCTCTCAGCTATAATGCATTCATTAGTGATGAAGACTTAGAGAAGAATGTAATCAGTCGGATACCCAATTGCTCCACGGCGGTTTACATTGTTGGTCATAGTCTCGGTGGGTGGAATGGCGCTCATCTATCCAGTGTATTGACCGAAAGAGGATTTAAAGTAAAGATGCTGATGACTTTGGACCCTGTAGGTGAGGGTGAAATTGTTTACGGTATTTCAAATATTTACAAGCGAGAGCCAAAGCCGAAAGCCGAGTACTGGGTGAATATACGTGCTGCTGCTGTCGATTGGAATTTTTCGGATCTGGTTGCAGACTTCGGTGAACAATGGGAAATCACCCAAGGTCCGAATGTAATGGGCAGGGTCGATATCAACCACGCGGATGCCAATCTAATGTTCATGCAGGTATTGCCAACCGGAAAATCGGCTCGTCAGATATTCAATGAGTCGATTTTAAGCTATTTCAGGGAGTGATGTTTGGATGCGTAAGCTATTTCTTTTTTTTGTAATTTTAATGAGTTCAGCCTGTTCTTTAAATCACGGAAAGCCTATCGCTACGCTCCAGTACTCAAAAACTGAACAATTTCTAGATACAAGTATCTATCAGATTTATTTTACGTCTGATATAGCGATTCTTGATTTGTTCAAGTCGCGAATTGGCGAAGGGCTTGTATGTTCGCTGGAAGATGATATGGATTTCTCTCAGGCGCATCACATTAGGCGCTCCGGTTTCGGTTTTGTTGAAAAGGTTGTGGGTAATCCACAAGCAACCTATAAAGCTGATGTGATTTTTAGCGAGTCTGAAAGCGGCAAGGGAGGAGAGAAGTATTTGCAAGGCGAGACGTTAGTCCCATTGTTGGAAGGTCGTGATTATATTTCTTGTGTGTTTAGAGTTCATACCACTACGTACAAAACATATTTCTCAAATGTCATGCATGTACCGGCCGGGGAGTTGGTGAAGGCCGCTGCTAAAAAATAACAATACAAACTTCCCCGATGAGGCTCGCCGAATTTTCAAAGAGTAAGCGGCCTTGTCACTCCGTCATTTCCCAATTACCACTAAGCAAACCATCAAGTGTCTGCCGTACGGTGATCTTGAAAGCGCCGGCCTTCCCTTCATCGAAGGCCGCTTTCCAGTACGTATACCCCTGACTGAAATCCGGAATCTCTGCGGTCTCACCCACACGGCGAGTGAGGCTGCGTTGCAGAGCTTTGGCCTGGAAGGGCAGGTGAGGCATTTCATTGAATTCATTGCCGACTACCGGGTTGATCATCCGGATGCCGTCGACCCTGATGTGCACGACCTTGCCATATTTTGGATAGTTTTCGATTTTCAGAATGGTCAACGTAGAGGCCTCTTCACCGGGGCGGGTTTTGTAGGCCCAGATGTCACCTTCCTTCAATGCTGGTGCTGCGCTGAACACAGCGTTGATCCAGAGCGCACCGCAGACCAACAATACCTTTAGAGCCGTTTTCATGTTTCTTCCTTGAATATTCGGGGAGGCTGGCACCCGCATGGGCGCAGGGCGGCATTTTAGAGCGTTGTCGGAGAAAATCTTGTCACACTTGTAAATCCCACAATATGGGAGTGATATTTATATATTGAGATTTACCTTCGTCCAGGTTTATAGTCCAGCTCACTCACTGCCAAAAAACAAAACAGGTGAAGCGATGCTGGCGCAATTGATCGCGCTCGATTGGGGGACTACCTCATTACGTGCTTACAAACTCGGCTTCGGCGGCCAGGTGCTGGAACAGCGTTCGCTGTCGTCCGGGATCATGCAGTTGCCAAAGACGCCGCGAATCATCGCCGGCCAGGAATGCGCCGACGGTTTTGAATTGGCCTTCGATGAGGCGTGCGGTGACTGGCTTGACGCACAGCCCGATTTGCCGGTGATTGCTTGCGGTATGGTCGGCAGTGCTCAGGGCTGGCGCGAAGCGGCCTACTGCGACACGCCGGCGAACGTCGCCAATCTCGGAACTTCCCTACAAACCGTTCGCAGTCTTCGCGGTGTCGATGTGCACATCGTGCCGGGCGTGATTCAGCGTTCGCGCTTGCCGAACGTGATGCGCGGCGAAGAAACCCAAGTCCTCGGCGTGTTGCAGAATCTGCCGAGCGGGGCGGGCAACGATCTGTTGATCGGTCTGCCGGGCAGCCATTCGAAATGGGTGGAAGTGGCCGACGGCTGCATTGTGCATTTCGATACCTTCATGACCGGCGAAGTCTTCGCCGTCCTCAGTGAACACAGCATTCTGGGGCGCACTCAGCAGCGCGGCGCGTCTTTTGATGGCGAAGCGTTCGATCGTGGCGTGCGGGTGGCCCTGTCGGCGGACGGCGAAATCGGGCCGCTGTCGACGTTGTTCAGTGCCCGCAGTCTGGGGCTGACCGGTGAACTCACCGCCGTCGCTCAGCCAGACTATCTGTCCGGCCTGTTGATCGGTCATGAACTGTCGGCCCTGGCCAACGTTCAGCGGCGCCGGCGCAACAGCGTGCACCTGCCTTCGATCATCCTCATCGGCAACACCCAACTCTGCGCCCGCTACAGCCGGGCGCTCGACGCCTGCGGTTTTGCCCGGGTGACCCTGGCCGAGCAGGCCACCGAACGCGGGTTGTGGCAGTTGGCGGTCGCCGCCGGACTGATCACGACACCCCCATCCCGTTAAACCTGACTGGAGGTCTGACATGCTCAAGCAAGCACTGGCACAAAACGGTCTGATCGCGATCTTGCGTGGCCTGCGTCCGCAAGAAGCGGCAGCCGTCGGCGAAGTCCTGTACTCGGCCGGATTTCGCGTCATTGAAGTGCCGCTTAATTCCCCCGAACCGTACGAAAGTATCCGCATCCTGCGCAGTACCTTGCCCGCCGATTGCCTGATCGGTGCGGGCACAGTGTTGACGCCGGAACAGGTCGAGCAAGTGAAAGCGGCGGGCGGTCAGGTGATCGTCATGCCTCATAGCGATGCCAAGGTGTTGCGTTCGGCGAAGGCAGCGGGGCTGTTCCTGTCGCCGGGTGTGGCGACGCCGACCGAAGCCTTTGCGGCGCTGGCCGAAGGGGCGGATGTGCTGAAGATGTTCCCGGCCGAACAAATGGGCCCTGCTGTTGTGAAAGCCTGGCTGGCGGTGTTGCCGGCAGGGACGGTGCTGGTGCCGGTAGGCGGGATTACGCCGGACAACATGCAGGTGTTTGTCGAGGCCGGCGTCAAAGGTTTCGGCCTTGGCTCCGGGTTGTTCAAACCGGGCATGACACCTGAGCAAGTGGCAGTAAACGCCAAGGCGTATGTCGCTGCATGGAACGCTCTGCATTAAGACTTTTTGGCGCCGAGCGCGCTACATCTATAAGAGAGATAAAAGATGAAAATCACCAAACTCACTACCTTCATCGTTCCGCCGCGCTGGTGCTTCCTCAAGGTCGAAACTGACGAGGGCGTGACCGGTTGGGGTGAGCCCGTGGTCGAAGGCCGCGCGCACACTGTCGCTGCTGCGGTTGAGGAGTTGTCTGACTACCTGATCGGCAAAGACCCACGCAACATCGAAGACATCTGGACCGTGCTCTACCGTGGCGGCTTCTACCGTGGCGGCGCGATCCACATGAGTGCCCTGGCCGGCATCGACCAGGCGTTGTGGGACATCAAGGGCAAGGCTTTGGGTGTGTCGGTCAGCGATCTGTTGGGTGGTCAGGTGCGGGACAAGATTCGCGTTTATTCATGGATCGGTGGTGATCGCCCGGCGGACACCGCTCGCGCCGCGAAAGAAGCGGTCAGCCGTGGTTTCACGGCGGTGAAAATGAACGGCACCGAAGAACTGCAATTCCTCGATTCCTTCGAGAAGGTCGACCTGGCTTTGGCCAACGTCGCCGCCGTACGCGATGCCGTCGGCCCGAATGTCGGCATCGGCGTGGACTTCCATGGTCGGGTGCACAAGCCCATGGCCAAGGTGCTGATGAAGGAACTCGACCCGTACAAACTGATGTTCATCGAAGAGCCGGTACTCAGCGAAAACTACGAAGCGCTGAAAGAACTGGCACCGCTGACCAGCACACCGATTGCCCTCGGCGAGCGGTTGTTCTCGCGTTGGGACTTCAAGCGGGTGCTCAGCGAAGGCTACGTCGACATCATCCAGCCCGATGCCTCCCACGCAGGTGGCATCACCGAAACCCGCAAGATCGCCAACATGGCCGAAGCCTACGACGTGGCACTGGCGCTGCATTGCCCGTTGGGTCCGATTGCCCTGGCGGCATGCCTGCAACTGGACGCGGTTTGCTACAACGCGTTCATCCAGGAACAGAGCCTGGGCATCCATTACAACGAGAGCAATGACCTGCTCGATTATGTGAAGGATCCGCGGGTGTTCGACTACGACAAGGGCTTCGTGAAAATACCCAACGGGCCTGGCCTGGGCATCGAGATCAACGAGGAATACGTGATCGAACGCGCCGCCGTAGGCCACCGCTGGCGCAACCCGATCTGGCGCCATGCCGATGGTAGTTTTGCCGAGTGGTGATTTCCTCCTGACTCAACACAAATCCCTGTGGGAGCGGGCTTGCCCGCGATAGCGTCTTGTCAGTCACATCAATGCTGAATGTACCGCCGCCATCGCGGGCAAGCCCGCTCCCACAGGGTACACCGCAAGTCTTCAAATTGACCTCAATAAACATAAGAAGAGGCACCCCCCCATGCAACCGCAAACCCTCACCGGGCAGGCGTCGTTGGTGACGCCGAGCCGCAAGCGGTTTTTCATCATGGTCCTGTTGTTCATCACGGTGGTGATCAACTACCTGGACCGCAGCAACCTGTCGATTGCCGCCCCGGCGCTGACCAGCGATCTGGGCATCGATCCGATCCACGTCGGGCTGATCTTCTCAGCCTTTGGCTGGACCTACGCCGCCATGCAGATTCCCGGTGGCTGGCTGGTGGATCGGGTACCGCCGCGCATTCTGTACAGCGTCGCGCTGTTGCTGTGGTCACTGGCCACGGTGATGCTTGGCTTCGCTGCCAGTTTCATCGCACTGTTCGTGCTGCGCATGGCCGTCGGTGCGCTGGAAGCGCCGGCGTATCCGATCAACAGCCGCGTGGTGACGACCTGGTTCCCCGAGCGCGAACGTGCCACGGCCATTGGTTTCTACACGTCCGGGCAATTCGTTGGTCTGGCGTTCCTGACGCCTGTATTGGCCTGGCTGCAGCACCAATATGGCTGGCACATGGTGTTTGTCAGCACTGGCGTGGTGGGCATTATCTGGGCGGTGATCTGGTACGCGGTGTATCGCGAACCGCGTGATTTCAAGGGCGCCAACGACGCTGAAATCGAATTGATCCGCGAAGGCGGCGGCTTAGTGGATATCCAGGCAGAAACCGCGAAGGCCAAGGCGAAATTCAGCTGGACCGATCTCGGCATCGTTCTGACCAAACGCAAACTCTGGGGTATCTACCTCGGTCAGTTCTGCCTCAACTCGACCCTGTGGTTTTTCCTGACGTGGTTCCCGACCTACCTGGTGAAATATCGCGGCATGGACTTCATCAAGTCTGGCTT
Organism: Pseudomonas sp. BF-R-26; assembly: GCF_019947395.1. Lineage (NCBI taxonomy): Bacteria > Pseudomonadati > Pseudomonadota > Gammaproteobacteria > Pseudomonadales > Pseudomonadaceae > Pseudomonas > Pseudomonas sp. BF-R-26. Next base: position 177,115 of record NZ_JAGYGK010000005.1, read on the forward strand.
GCTGGCGTCGCTACCGTTTCTGGCGGCCTTCGTCGGCGTGCTGTGTTCGGGGTTCTTCTCGGACTTTTTGATTCGTCGCGGCTACACAGTGGGTTTCGCCCGCAAGTTGCCGATCATTGGCGGCCTGCTGATCTCCACTTCGATCATCGGTGCCAACTTTGTTGAATCGACGCCGCTGGTGATTGCCTTCCTCGCGTTGGCCTTTTTCGGCAACGGCCTGGCTTCGATTACCTGGTCGTTGGTGTCGACACTGGCCCCGGCGCGCTTGCTTGGATTGACCGGTGGGGTGTTCAATTTCATCGGCAACCTGGCGGCGATCACCACGCCCATCGTCATCGGCTTCCTCGCTTCCGGTGATTCGTTTGCCCCGGCGATTACCTATATCTCGGTTCTGGCGTTGTTGGGTGCGCTTTCCTACGTGTTGCTGGTGGGCAAGGTCGAGCGTATCAAGTTGTAGTCGCGGCCATCGGGCGACCATAATGCCGCCCGTTCACTCGCTCAACGGTAAAGGCTGGATATGCAGGAAGACGCCCCAAAAATCGCCAAGGACGCTGCGCCGACTGGCACCCAGACACTGCTTCGTGGCCTGGGTGTGGTTCAGGCCGTGGCCAGTGGCGCCCGCGATCTCAAGGAAATCGCCCGGCTGATCGGCACGACGCGCAGCACCACTCATCGTCTGGCCAGTTGCCTGGTGGATGAGCGTTATCTGCGGGTGGTGCCGCAAGTCGGTTATCTGCTGGGGCCGAAACTGATCGAGCTGGGTTTCCAGGCTCGTGAAGAGCTGCCGCTGGTAACGCTGGCGGGGCCGTATCTGGATGAGTTGTCGGCGTTGACCGGCGACACCATTCATCTGGCGATTCGTGAAGGCGACGAGGTGCTGTACCTGCATAAAAATCCCGGGCGCAACGGTCCGGAAATGCGTTCGCGAGTCGGTCATCGCATGCCATTGGCGCGTACCGGGATCGGTAAGGCGTTGATGCTCGATGACACGCAGGAAGAATGGCAACGGCTGTACGAAATCAGCTTGCCGGTGGGTGGGAAAAATCAGTTCTGGCCACAGCACCCGGAGCAATCCTGGGAGCAGTTTCAGCAGCGCATGATCGAGTACGTGGCCGGCGGGTACGCGTTCGATCTGGAAGACAACGAACCGTCGATCCGCTGCGTGGCGGCGCCGATCCGCGATGCCAGCAAGCGCATCGTCGCCGGTATCAGCATCGCCAGCACCGTGCCGTACATGCCATTGGAAAAAATGGCCGAGCTGATTCCCCTGATCAAAGGGGTCACAGCCCGGCTGTCGGCGGAGCTCGGCTTGAAGGTATAAGTCGAGCGGGTCTGATCAGACTTTCAGCGTCGCCATGTCGATGACGAAGCGGTACTTCACGTCACCGGCAATCATGCGGGTGTAAGCCTCGTTGATCTGCCGGATGTCGAGCATTTCGATGTCGCAGGTGATGCCGTGCTCGGCGCAGAAATCCAGCACTTCCTGGGTTTCGGCGATGCCGCCGATCAGCGAGCCTGCCAACACGCGACGACCCAATACCAGTTTGGCAGCGTGAACCGGTGGATCGATCGGTTCGATCAAGCCCACCAGAATGTGTACGCCGTCGAAACGCAGCGTATCGAGGTAGGGATTGAGGTCGTGCTGCACCGGAATGGTGTCCAGCAGGAAGTCGAAATGTCCTGCGGCGGCTTTCATCTGTTCAGCATCTGTGGACACGATCACGTGGTCCGCGCCTTGACGACGACCTTCTTCAGCCTTGCTCGCCGAGCGGGTGAACAACGTCACTTCAGCGCCCATCGCCTTGGCGAACTTGATGCCCATGTGACCGAGGCCACCCATGCCGAGAATCCCGACCTTGTCGCCGGCCTTGACGCCGTAGTGCTTGAGCGGCGAGTAGGTGGTGATGCCGGCGCACAGAATCGGCGCGGCGCTGGCCGGATCGAGTTTCTCCGGGATACGCACGACAAAGTGCTCGCTGACCACGATGCTGTCGGAGTAACCGCCCATAGTGTTACTGCCATCGACCCGGTCCGGGGTGGCATACGTCATGGTCGGGCCTTCAAGGCAGTATTGCTCCAGATCCGCCTTGCAGGCTTCGCAGTGGCGGCACGAGTCGACCATGCAGCCGACGCCGACCAGATCGCCGACTTTGTATTGGGTAACATTCGCACCGACCGCGGTGACTTTTCCGACGATCTCATGGCCGGGCATCAGCGGGTAAACAGCAATGCCCCATTCGTTGCGTGCCTGATGGATGTCGGAATGGCAGACGCCGCAGTAAAGAATGTCGATCGCAACGTCGTCGGCCCGAGGGCTGCGGCGTTCGAATTTCATCGGGGCGAGGGGAGTGGTGGCTGACTGAGCGGCGTATCCGATGGCGGTGTACATGGTGAACCTCGCAAAAGCGGTGACAGGTGAGGCGAGCAATTCTGGGCGCCGCACGGGTTACCGGCCATGGCGATTCCTCCGGGTGTCATGCCTAATCCTCCGGCATGTGCGTTTGATGGAGTGCATTGGCCATCAGACCTGCGATGATGTTTTCATCCCTTTTTTCGCGACTTTTTTTGTGAAGAGCTCCTCATGTTGTTGACCCGTCATCTCGATGCCAATGCCACGCTGGTTTCGCTGATTAAGCCTCTGACCACCCGAGACGGTTTCGCTCCTACCACGTTGCCGGGCGTGCAGGTTTTGCGCGCCAGTTGTGATATGGCCCGTGGCCCGCAAATCTACGAGCCAAGCCTGGTCATCATCGCCCAAGGCAGCAAGTTGGCGTATCTGGGGCCGCGTACGCTGGAATATGGTGCCGGGCATTACCTGATTCAGGCGTTGCCGGTGCCCTTCGAGTGCGAAACGTTTTCGGCTCCGGATGGCCCGATGCTGGGCGTTTCCATCGCCATTGACCGGGTGATGCTCGGTGAGTTGGTGCTGGCCATGGGGCTGTCGCCGGGGCGCACTGTTCCCGCACAGACGCCCGAGTCCATGACCTCGGCGGTGCTCGACGATGCCATGCGCGGTTGTGTGGAACGGTTGTTGCGCTGCCTGCACGATCCGCTGGAGTGCCAGATCATGGGCACGGCGCGCTTGCGTGAATTGTTGTTCGTGGCGTTGCGCGGTCCGCAAGCCGATGTGTTGCGAGCGTTGGTGGAGCAACAGGGGCAGTTCGCACGGATCGCGGCGTCCCTAAGTCATCTGCATGCGCATTACACCGAGCCGCTGAACGTCGAGACCCTGGCCAGTTGCGCGAACATGAGCGCGTCGACGTTTCATGAGCATTTCAAACGCAGCACTTTGTTGTCGCCGGTGCAGTATTTGAAGCGTTTGCGCTTGCTCAGGGCCCAGCAGTTGTTGCTGGGAGAGGGGTTGGGCGTGGCCCAGGTGGCGCATCGGGTGGGGTATCAGAGCACGTCGCAGTTCAGTCGTGAGTACAAGCGTTACTTTGAGCGCAATCCTGGGGATGAGCGGGCAGCCTGATACGCCACGAATCCCTGTGGGAGCGGGCTTGCCCGCGATTGCGGTGGGTCAGTCGACTTTGATGTTGGATGATAAACCGTCATCGCGGGCAAGCCCGCTCCCACAGGGTCTTGTGTTGATGCCTGGATTTCGGGCAACAAAAAGGCCCCCATTTAGGGAGCCTTGATGTTCAGCGATTTGACTTACATGTTCGGGTAAGTCGGGCCACCAGAGCCTTCCGGCGCCACCCAGGTGATGTTCTGTGCAGGGTCCTTGATGTCGCAGGTCTTGCAGTGAACGCAGTTCTGGGCGTTGATCTGGAAGCGCTTCTCGCCGTCTTCCTGGGTCACCACTTCGTACACGCCGGCCGGGCAGTAACGCTGGGCAGGCTCATCGTACATCGGCAGGTTCTTGCCGATCGGAATGCTCGGATCGGTCAGCTTCAAGTGGCACGGCTGCTCTTCTTCGTGGTTGGTACCCGAGATGAACACCGAGCTGAGTTTGTCGAAGCTGATCTTGCCGTCCGGTTTCGGGTAGTCGATCTTCTTGCAGTCGGCCGCCAGTTTCAGGCAAGCGTAATCCGGCTTGGTGTCGTGCAGGGTGAACGGCAGTTTGCCGCCGAAGATGTTCTGGTCGAGCCAGTTGAAACCGCCGCCGACGATGGCGCCGAACTTGTGGATCGCCGGGCCGAAGTTGCGGCTGGCGAACAGTTCGTCATAGAGCCAGCTTTTCTTGAAGGCGTCGACGTAAGTGGTCAGTTCTTGCGTGCCGTCCAGATCGGCGAACAGCGCGTCGGCCACGGCGTCAGCGGCGAGCATGCCGGACTTCATCGCCGTGTGGCTGCCTTTGATCTTGGCGAAGTTCAGTGTGCCGAGGTCGCAACCGATCAGCGCGCCGCCCTTGAAGACCATTTTCGGCAGCGAGTTCAGGCCGCCTTTGGAGATAGCACGCGCGCCGTAGCTGATGCGCTTGCCGCCTTCCAGGTATTGCTTGAGCACGGGGTGATGCTTGAGGCGCTGGAACTCGTCGAACGGCGACAGGAAGGTGTTGCTGTAGGAAAGATCGACGATCAGTCCGACGACCACCTGGTTGTTTTCCAGGTGATAGAGGAACGAGCCGCCGGTGTTCTCGGTGCCCATGATGTCCAGCGGCCAACCGGCGGTATGGACCACCAGGCCTGGCTGGTGCTTGGCCGGGTCGATTTCCCAGATTTCTTTCAGGCCGATGCCGTAGTGCTGGGCGTCGGCTTCGCTGTCGAGGTTGAAGCGCTTGATCAGCTGCTTGCCGATATGGCCGCGGCAACCTTCGGCGAACAGCGTGTACTTTGCACGCAGTTCCATGCCTGGGGTGTACAGGCCTTCTTTCGGATTGCCTTCGCGGTCAACGCCCAGATCGCCGGTGATGATCCCGCGAACTACACCGTTCTCGTCGAACAGTGCTTCCTGCGCGGCGAAGCCCGGGTAGATTTCAACGCCCAGGTTCTCGGCCTGCTGGGCCAGCCAGCGGCACAGGTTGCCCAGGGAGATGATGTAGTTGCCTTCGTTGTGCATGGTCTTGGGCACAAAGAGGTCAGGAATCTTCTGCGCGCTGTCGGCGTTTTTCAGAACGAAGATGTCATCGCGTGTAACTGGCGTATTCAGCGGCGCGCCGAGTTCTTTCCAGTCCGGGAACAGTTCGTTCAGGGCACGTGGTTCGAACACGGCACCGGACAGAATGTGAGCGCCGACTTCGGAGCCTTTTTCGACCACGCAGACGCTGATTTCCTTACCGGCTTCGGCGGCCTTCTGCTTCAAACGGCAGGCGGCGGACAGGCCAGCGGGGCCGGCACCGACGATGACCACGTCGAATTCCATGTATTCGCGTTCCACAGGCTATCTCCTACTCAAGGCTCAACAGTTTTTTTTCTAATTGGAGGTTTGGCGTTGCATCCATTATTTCCTCCGGTAACTGCCGGAAGGGACAATGGATGACCCACCTTTCTCTCTAGGTGGCGCATTATATCTACACCACTCCTAGCGTCCAATACAAACGTTTGTTTGAATGGGCTCAAAGCCAGAGAAATCAAAGTCACGCGGCTTATGACTGGCCATTTTGCCGTATTGACCGGAATAGGTGTTCCGGTCAAGATACGGGCGGTTTTGCGCTCGCCGTAGGCTGACTGTTGGTTTCAAGAGCACCTCTAAAGACAGGGCGATGGCAGTACAAGGTGATGCGTAGCACAGGTCAGGCGCGCAGTTTACACGCCGCGATTATGAATGACTTGTCGGTCACCACTGACGAACGGTTATCAGCTTCGTGAGCAACGTTCACCCGATACACCTGCCAGCGTTTTTAGAGGTGCCCTTGCGCCGATGAGCATCAACCGCCAGGTTCGCCTAGGCGACTTTCTTTTCACCGGAGAGTAACGAGGAATCCATGAAGGTTCTTGTAGCTGTCAAACGCGTTGTGGATTACAACGTCAAGGTTCGTGTCAAGGCGGACAATTCCGGCGTCGACCTCGCTAACGTCAAGATGTCGATGAACCCGTTCTGCGAAATCGCAGTGGAAGAAGCCGTACGTCTGAAAGAGAAAGGCGTTGCGACTGAAATCGTCGTCGTCTCCATCGGCCCGTCCACCGCTCAAGAGCAACTGCGCACCGCGCTGGCTCTGGGTGCCGACCGCGCCATCCTCGTCGAATCCGCTGAAGATCTGACTTCCCTGGCCGTTGCCAAGTTGTTGAAAGCTGTTGTCGACAAGGAACAGCCTCAGCTGGTGATCCTCGGCAAACAAGCCATCGACAGCGATAACAACCAGACTGGCCAGATGCTCGCTGCATTGAGCGGCTACGGTCAGGGCACATTCGCTTCGAAAGTCGAAGTGTCCGGCGACAGCGTTGCCGTGACCCGTGAAATCGACGGCGGCGCGCAGACAGTTTCCCTGAAACTGCCGGCCATCGTCACCACCGACCTGCGTTTGAACGAGCCGCGCTACGCGTCTCTGCCAAACATCATGAAAGCCAAGAAGAAGCCTCTCGAAGTGCTGACTCCGGACGCTTTGGGCGTTTCCACCGCCTCCACCAACAAGACCCTGAAAGTTGAAGCGCCGGCTGCACGCAGCGCGGGTATCAAGGTCAAGTCGGTGGCTGAACTGGTCGAGAAACTGAAAAACGAAGCGAAGGTAATCTAATCATGACTATCTTGGTAATCGCTGAGCACGACAACAAGGTTGTGGCTCCTGCCACCCTGAACACCGTTGCTGCTGCCGCCAAAATCGGTGGCGACATTCACGTTCTGGTCGCTGGCCAGAATGTGGGTGCTGTTGCTGAAGCCGCTGCGAAAATCGCTGGTGTGGCCAAAGTGCTGGTGGCCGACAACGCCGCTTACGCTCATCAACTGCCGGAAAACGTTGCTCCGCTGGTTGCAGAGTTGGGTAAGGCTTACAGCCACATCCTGGCTGCCGCTACTTCGAACGGCAAAAACATCCTGCCGCGCGTTGCCGCGACCCTGGACGTTGACCAGATCTCCGAGATCATCTCGGTCGAAAGCGCTGATACCTTCAAGCGTCCGATCTACGCCGGTAACGCCATCGCTACCGTGCAATCGTCGGCGGCCGTGAAAGTGATCACCGTGCGTGCCACCGGTTTCGACCCGGTTGCTGCTGAAGGTGGTTCGGCTGCCGTTGAAGCAGTTGCGGCTGCTCACGACGCTGGCACTTCGAGCTTCGTTGGTGAAGAACTGGCCAAGTCCGATCGGCCGGAACTGACCGCTGCCAAAATCGTCGTTTCCGGCGGTCGCGGCATGCAGAATGGCGACAACTTCAAACACCTGTACGCCCTGGCCGACAAGCTGGGTGCTGCCGTCGGTGCTTCCCGCGCCGCGGTCGACGCAGGTTTTGTACCCAACGACATGCAGGTCGGTCAGACCGGCAAGATCGTTGCTCCACAGCTGTACATTGCCGTCGGTATTTCCGGCGCGATCCAGCACCTGGCCGGCATGAAAGACTCCAAAGTGATCGTTGCGATCAACAAGGACGAAGAAGCGCCGATCTTCCAGGTGGCCGATTATGGCCTGGTGGCAGACCTGTTCGAAGCTATCCCCGAGTTCGAGAAGCTGGTCTAATCCGGCAGCTTGACTTATAAAGAGCCCGACCTTTTGGTCGGGCTTTTTTTTGCGAAAATATTGGGTTGTAGGGAGTGTCGTCATGGATTTGCGCCGCGTATGTGGCTGGTCATTACTGTTGGGGCTGACGTTGTTGCCGGGGCTATCCATAGCCGCGGGCAAATGCGAGCGCCTGGTGGTGACCGGCAGCCCGGACGCGCCGCCGTACCTGTGGCAAGACCCGCATAACCCCAAGTACCTGATAGGCGCGAGCGCCGACCTGTTGCAGCAAGTGGCGGGGGAGTTGGGCATCAAGGTCGAGCTGCTTTATGCCGGCAAACGCTCCCAGGCCCTGGACGAAGTGCGCAGCGGGCGCATGGACATGCTGGCCGATGCACCATTGATGGTCAGTGAGCTGGAAAATCTGGATTACATCCATCCACCGCTGCTGGAAAACGATTATCTGGTCTGGACCCGCAACGACTCGTTACTGGTCTACAACGAAGCGCAAGACCTTCACGGTCATCCCGGTGCCTTGTCGGAAAAGGCTCGAGTGACCCCCTCGTTCGGCACTTTCGCCGAGCAGCAATTGACCCTGGTGCGCACGCCCAATCTGACCCAGGCCTTTCAGAAATTGCTGCTGAACGAGGTGGAATTTGTCCTCGCCGGACGCTACTCGGGCATGGCCATGGTGCAAACGCTGGGCATGGCCGATGACTTGATGGCTCACCCACAACCCATCGACAAACCCGGCCTGTATCTCGCGGTTTCCCATAACTCTGCCTGCAACGATCCTTGGTTGCGCGGACAGCTGGCCAAAAAGATGACAGAATTGCCCGCGTCCGGACTGACGGAAGCTGCGCTGCTGCGCAATATCGAGCGTTGGAAAACGCAACGTTCACAACCGCAGCCACAACCTGTCAGTACCCCAAAACAGTAGGGATTTTTAGTGAGTATTCGACCTCTTTTCGCTGCCCTGGCCGTTCTGGCTCTGGCGGGTTGTGCAGCCGATCCGGCGCCGAATGAACAAATACGCCTGACCGAACAGGCACTCGAACAAGCCAAGGCCGTGGGTGCTACCGCCGACGAAGTGCCGGAACTGAAACTGGCTGAAGACAAGTTCAAGCGTGCCAAGGGCAACATGGCCGACCAGTCCTTCAAGAATGCGCGCATGCGGGCCGAACAGGCCGAGCTGGACGCGCGTCTGGCCGAAGCCCGGGTTCTGACCCTCAAGAGCGAGGAGCAGTTGAACGTGCTCAATACCCGCATCACTCGCCTGCGCAAGCAACTGGGAGATGCCCAATGAGCCTGAAGACCAAAGCACTCGGCGGCTTGATCCTGGCTGGCTGCGCAAGCCTTTATGGCTGCGCCGGTCAACACAGCGAAACCGCATTGCAGCAGGCCGGCACCGACTTCCAGAAGGTCAAGGAAGACTCCAACGTGCTGCGCATTGCGCCCAAAGACGTGATCCGTGCCGGCGAATCCCTGGCCCGCGCCGATCGTCTGTCCAGCTACTGGGGCAGCGGTTCGGACGTTGTGCATTACGCCTACCTGAGCCAGCGCTACAGCGAAATCGCCCGGGAACACACTAATCAAGTGCTCAACGAAGAACGCGCGGCGAAGCTCGAACTCGAGCGTCAGCGCCTGCAATTGGCCCTGCGTGAGTCCAAGCTGCTCAGCGTGCAGCAACAGGGCAAGTGGCTCGAAGAGCAGATCGTGGCGCTGGCGACCACCCAAACCGACCGTGGTCTGGTGATGACCTTGGGCGATGTGCTGTTCGATACCGGTGAAGCAGAGCTGAAAAGCTCGGCAAACCGCGTGGTGCTGAAGATCGTCCAGTTCTTGCAGCTCAATCCCAAGCGCGTGGTGCGGATCGAGGGCTATACCGACAGCACTGGCGGTAAACAGGAAAATCTCAAGCTGTCCCGCGACCGTGCGCAATCGGTGGCGGATGTGCTGATGGACCTGGGCATCGACGACAAACGTATCAAAGTCGAAGGCTACGGCGATGAATACCCGGTGGACGTGAACGCTTCCGAGCGCGGGCGTGCGCAGAACCGTCGAGTGGAAATTGTGTTCTCCGACGAAAAAGGCCAGCTCGGCGCCGCCAGGTAGGAGCTGGCGGAGCCTGCGATCTTTTGATCTTGCTCTTGATACTCAAGTGGGCCTGGAAAGATCGCAGCCTCGTTTCACTCGACAGCTCCTACAACCCGGCCTGTCAGCAGTGCCGGGTTTTTTTGTGCCTGCCAATCAGCGCAATACTCTCCATAAAAACAGTACAGTTTTTGCTGACAATGCACTGTACGGTCGACTATTGTGACAACTGTCCCAGTACACTTCCAAACTGTTCCGGTATTGTTTCACACAAGAATAAAATGCCCGTGAAATCGAGTGCTGCGTCATGACCAATCTCTTGCTCTATCAACGAATTGCTCAGCAACTGGCCGAAGACATCCGCCGCGGTGTCTATCAACCCGGGGAGCGCGTGCCTTCGGTGCGCAAGATGAGCTCGCAGCTCAACGTCAGCCATGCAACGGTGTTGCAGGCCTACGCCAACCTTGAGGATCAGGGGCTGATCCGTGCCCGGCCGCAATCCGGTTACTACGTGCACCAGACGCCAGCGCTCACGGCGCCAACCCCGGACATTGCCCGGGTTGAGCGACCTGGCCTCGTCACCCGCAGCAGCATCATTCAGCAAGTCCTGGTTGAATCCCGCCGCGAAGGCGTCTTCCCGTTGGGCGCCGCCGTACCAAGCGTCGACTACTTACCGGTGCGGGCGCTGCATCAGCAACTGGCCAAAGTCACCCGTTTCCATAGCCCGCGGGCGTTCAGCTACATGTTCAGCCCCGGTTTCGAGCCGTTGCGTCGGCAAGTGGCGATCCGCATGCGCGATGCCGGCGTGGTGGTCGATCCATCGGAAGTGGTGATCACCCACGGCTGCGTCGATGCGTTGCAGATGTCTCTGCGCGTGTTGACCCGGCCGGGTGATCTGATCGCGGCCGAGTCGCCGACCTATTACGGTTTGCTGCAACTGGCCGACCTGCTGGGGCTGAAAGTCATCGAGATCCCTAGCGATCCAGCCACCGGCATGAGCCTCGAGGCCTTGCAGCTGGCGGCCAACCAGTGGTCGATCAAGGCGCTGGTGCTGACCACGCGCCTGAGCAATCCTCTGGGCGGCACCATGCCCGAAGAGCGGCAGAAACAATTGCTGCGCCTGGCCTCGGATTTCGATATCCAGGTCGTCGAAGACGATATTTACGGCGAGCTGATGTTCGAGCAGGGCCGCACCAAATCGCTCAAGGCCTATGACCGTCTGGATCGGGTGATCTATTGCTCCAGCTTCTCCAAGACCCTGTCGCCCGGTGTGCGCATCGGCTGGATGATTGCCGGCAAGTACCAGCAGGAAATCCAGCGCTTGCAGACCTTCAGTACCCATTCAGCCTGCAGCGTCACGCAAATGGGCATCGCGGCCTATCTGGAGAACGGCGGTTACGACCGGCATTTGCGCTACATCCGTCAGGAGTACCGCAAGAACCTCAGTGCTTTTCAGCTGGCGGTGCAGCAGTACTTCCCGGAAGGCACACAGATGACCCGGCCCACCGGTGGCTTCATTCTGTGGGTCAGCTTGCCGGGGCGGGTCAACACGCAGGAACTGCATGTGCGTGCGTTGCAGCAGGGCATCAGCATTGCGCCGGGGCTGATTTTCAGTAATACCGAGCAGTTCAATCACTGTATTCGCCTGAACTGTGGCATCCCTTGGAACCGCGAGGCCGAGCGTGCATTGATGACGTTGGGGTTGCTGGCGACGCAACTTTGTCAGGAGACGGCGAGCGGTTTTTGAGCAGCTGGGCAGTTCTGAACTGGCCGCTTGTCTTGTCGTCTCCAACAGGCGAGCATATAGCCTTCTGTCGTTCACGCGTTGGGTCCATGAAGCCGATTTTTTCTGCCGCCTGGTTGTTGATCTGCCTGTTAATGACCTGTCACCCGGAAGGCGTCATGGCGGCTTCCGTTCAGGAAAAACCGTCAGCCAGCACAACCGCGAAAAAAGCAGCACCGGTCAAAAAGGCCACACCGGTCAAAAAGAAAGCTGCAGCGGTCAAAAAACGTTCCCCCATTGCTTCCAAGTCGAAACCGGCCAGTGAAGTCGTGAAAACCAAACTCCCTTCGGCAAATCTCGATTTGAGCTTGCCCAAGGACATGGTCGAAGAACTGAAGCCGGTCGGCACGGTACAGTTGCCCCGACACGATGCGCTGTTGCCGCAAATGTTCGGTGACAAGAGCAGCCCGTTCCAGCTCAACGGTCGTTTGCTCAGCAACGAAATGCAGCTGCAACTGCGCAATGAAGAGCGTCGGGAAGTTGAAGGCGCGGCGCTGGAATTCGAGTTCAAGCAGTAAATCCCTCCCGTTCGTGACCCGCGGACCAGACACTTTGTCGGAGACTGGTCAGTCACGTTCGTTTGAGCGAAAAAACCTGGGCTCAGGTAATTTAAAACAGTCGTTTTAGCCGTTACTCTGTGCCACGTCCCTTTACCCGTCGCGAGGAGCTTGTCGTCATGAGATGCCGTGAAGGCTGTGGCGCCTGTTGCATTGCCCCTTCCATCAGTTCGCCGATTCCCGGAATGCCCAATGGCAAAGCCGCCGGAGAACGTTGCGTACAGCTGTCTGCCGATAACCTGTGCAGCATTTTCGGCAAGCCGGAACGTCCTGCGGTGTGTTCGGCATTTGAAGCCGATGTCGAGGTCTGTGGAAGCAGCAGCGACGAAGCGATCAAGTTGCTGGGCTGGTGGGAGCAAATGACGGCCGCGTGATGTGTTCAACGAACGGAACTTCAACAATAAGGAATAAGACTATGGGTTCGCTGCATCGTATCGCTGTGCTGTGTGGTTTGACGGTTTTGCTGGCCTCCACGGCCCAGGCCGAAGAATGGAAAACCGCCAAGGAAGAAGAGGGCATCAAGGTGTCCTTGAGTGAAGTGGCCGGTTCCCAATACAAGGCTTACCGTGGCGTGACCGTCATGAAGACCACCATGGCCAAACTGCGTGCATTGCAGGAAGACGTGCCGGGTGCCTGTGCATGGATTCACGAGTGCAAGACTCAGAAGTTGCTCAAGCATGAAGGTAACCAGAGCTGGACCTACACCCAGTTCAATACCCCTTGGCCGGTCACTCCTCGCGACTCCGTGTTGCATGTCACCACCGTTGAAGGCGCTGATGGCAGCCTGACCCGCGAGCTGGAAGGACAGCCGAAGTACCTTCCGGAAGAAAAAGGTTTTGTACGGGTCGCCCAGGTCAAAGGTTTCTGGAAGCTCGTTCCTAAGGGCGATCAAGTCGAAGTGACTTATCAAGCCCATACCGAACCCGGCGGCAGCGTGCCGTCGTGGCTGGCCAACAAGTTTGTGGTCGATGCGCCGTTCAATACCCTCAAAGCCCTGAAAGAACGCGCCGAGAAATAACCACCCAACTCTTTTGATATGGCCTGTTCGACAAACACCCCGATGAATAACCTGTGGCGAGAGAGCTTGCTCCCGCTGGGCCGCGAAGTGGCCCCAAAAATGGGACTGCTTGGCAGTCCAGCGGGAGCAAGCTCCCTCGCCACAGGTTCAGTATCACGGCTTTATTTTGTTTCTGGATATGCGTTGAACGAAATTTTCACAAAGTCTCCAAGACAATTCACCCGCGCCCAACCAGTCCGTCTCCGCAACTTTGCGTCACGTCTCTTGTCCCAGAGCGCTACAAGCGACAGTCGGCCTGCGGGTTAGTAATCAATGGTAATGCCGCGGTTGATCGTGCAACATTTGCGCACCGCGCACGCCCCGGGGCCGAGGATGGCCAACAGAGGGCGAGACAGCTGATGCCGGTTGGTCAAGCGCAATTCATGTGAGAGCGGGCTTGTGGCGAGGGGGCTTGCCCCCGTTGGGCCGCGCAGCGGACCCAAAAATTTGCGAGCGCTGCGCACTCGAACGGGGGCAAGCCCCCTCGCCACATAAGCCCGCTCCCACAGGGTCTGCTCGCTTAACCGACCGGCATCAGGCAAGGCACCGCTGTATTTTTGAAACTTCAACTTCCAATGGGTCCTAAAACGACATGGCAAACCCGGACGCCCTGAGTCAGCAGCGAGCTTCTAGTCGCCTGCTGCAACCGACCGTCAAATCGCATCTGGCCTACACACTGTTGTGTGCCCTGGTCATGATGGTCATGTTCAGCCTGCTGCGCGTGGCGCTGCTGGTCTACAACCGCTCGATGATCCTCGATACACCTGCTTCGACCTTTCTGGAAGCGTTCGCCAACGGCCTGCGTTTCGACTTGCGTCTGGTGGTTTACCTCAGCATTCCGCTGCTGCTGGCATTGTTCAGCGCCCGGGCGATGGCTGCCCGCGGATTCTTCCGGCTATGGCTGACCGTTGCCTCGAGCATCGCGCTGTTCCTCGGCCTGATGGAGATGGACTTTTACCGCGAGTTCCACCAGCGCCTCAACGGCCTGGTCTTCCAGTACGTGAAAGAAGACCCGAAAACCGTGATGAGCATGCTTTGGTACGGTTTTCCGGTGGTTCGCTACCTGTTGGCCTGGGCCGTGGGCACGTTGATTCTGACCCTCGCGTTCAAGGGCGCCGACCGCGCCACGCGTCCTCGCGGGCCGTTCAGCGGTGGCAGCATTAGTACGCGGCAGGTCGCTCCGTGGTATGCGCGCGGTGTGGTGTTCGTGGTCTGCCTGCTGGTCTGCGTGGTCGCCGCTCGTGGCACCCTGCGTCAGGGCCCACCCCTGCGTTGGGGTGACGTTTACACCACCGATTCGAATTTCGCCAACCAGCTGGGCCTCAACGGCACACTATCGCTGATCGCGGCGGCCAAGAGCCGGATGTCCGAACATCGCGACAATGTCTGGAAGGCAACGCTGCCGCAGCCTTTGGCCCAGCAGACCCTGCGCGATTTGTTGCTGACCCCGAGCGACAAGCTGGTCGATCCCGAGACTGCCGCGGTGCGTCGCAACTACAGCCCCGACACCAACAAGACACTGCCGATCAAGAACGTCGTGGTGATCCTGATGGAAAGCTTCGCCGGTCACTCGGTGGGTGCTCTGGGGCGTCCGGGTGAAATCACACCGTACTTCGACAAACTGTCGAAAGAAGGTCTGTTGTTCGACCGTTTCTTCTCCAACGGCACCCATACCCACCAGGGTATGTTCGCCACCATGGCCTGCTTCCCGAACTTGCCGGGTTTCGAATACCTGATGCAGACGCCTGAAGGCAGCCATAAACTGTCCGGTCTGCCGCAGTTGCTCAGCGCCCGTGACTACGATGATGTGTACGTTTACAACGGCGACTTCGCCTGGGACAACCAGTCGGGTTTCTTCAGCAACCAGGGCATGACCAATTTCATCGGGCGTAATGACTTCGTCAACCCGGTGTTCTCCGATCCGACCTGGGGCGTGTCCGACCAGGACATGTTCAACCGTGGTCTGGAGGAGTTGAAGGCCCGCGATGGCAAGGACAAAAAGCCGTTCTATGCCTTGCTGCAAACGCTGTCCAACCACACGCCGTACGCCTTGCCGACGCCATTGCCGGTGAAGCCTGTGACCGATCGTGGCAACCTCAACGAACACTTGACCGCCATGCGCTACTCCGACTGGGCGTTGGGTCAGTTCTTTGAACAGGCCCGCAAAGAGCCGTACTTCAAGGAAACCCTGTTCGTGGTCGTCGGC
The DNA here is from genome assembly GCF_019947395.1 of Pseudomonas sp. BF-R-26. Taxonomy (NCBI): domain Bacteria; kingdom Pseudomonadati; phylum Pseudomonadota; class Gammaproteobacteria; order Pseudomonadales; family Pseudomonadaceae; genus Pseudomonas; species Pseudomonas sp. BF-R-26. The sequence continues at coordinate 192,339 of NZ_JAGYGK010000005.1, forward strand.
GATCATGGTTTTGGCAACGAGCAGCAGATCACCGAAATGGACCTGGGCCGCTTCAACGTGCCGATGCTGATGATCGGGCCGGGCGTCCAGGAAAAATTTGGTCAGCTCGACCACACAGTGGGCACCCAGATCGACATCGTGCCGACTATCATGGGCCGTATCGGTGGTGACGTGGTTCATCAATGCTGGGGTCGTGACTTGCTGAACCTGCCGGAAGGCGACAAGGGCTTTGGCATGATCAAACCGTCGGGCAGCGATCAGACGGTGGCGTTGCTGACTGCGGATCGCGTACTGGTATTGCCCAAAGAGATGCCGCCGAAGTTGTATCAATACGAACTGGGCGCCAACCCGAAAGGTGAAGTGATCCCGGCATCGGCTGACGAAGCGGCGCTCAAGCAGAAGCTCGAGTCGTTCATCCAGACGGCCACCAAAAGCCTGATCGATAACACCGCCGGTGTGGTTGACGGCAAGCCGGACTAAGTTTTTGCGCAATACAAAAGAGGCCCCTTCAAGGGCCTCTTTTTTTTGCCGGAAAAATCTTTATATCTTGCCAAGCAGCAGCAGGATCAACAGCACCACCAACACCACGCCGATGATACCGGACGGGCCGTAACCCCAACTTCTGGAGTGCGGGAAGACCGGCAAGCCACCTATCAACAACAGGATAAGAATAACGATAAGAATTGTGCCCATGTCTGTTTCCTTGTTGGAAGCGTTGTGGATTGACCTAGGGTTTAGCCATCAGCTGGACTTGTATTAATCCTAGCTGCTTACAAAATCCGACTCATGGATATGAAGAAAAATTCCAGTTTTTTTTAATGTATTTGGAAAGTATGTTTATTTCTTTTACTGCGTCTCAAAGTTGAAACAACCAGACCGCGCCGTGGTTCATTGCTGGCCATTCAGCAATCTGATGGAGCGTGGGTCGCGCATTATCCTTCGCTACACTCGGTGCATCTTCCCCGGAACAACAAGGCTGTTTGCTATGCAAAATCGCATGATGATCACTGGCGCGGGCTCAGGCCTGGGTCGCGAAATCGCGCTGCGCTGGGCGCGTGAAGGCTGGCAGCTGGCCTTGTCGGATGTCAGTGAACCCGGTTTGCAAGAAACCCTGAAACTGGTTCGCGAAGCCGGCGGTGACGGTTTCATCCAGCGTTGCGATGTGCGCGACTACAGCCAGCTGACGGCTTTTGCCCAAGCCTGTGAAGAGAAGTTCGGCGGCATCGATGTCATCGTCAACAACGCCGGCGTGGCCTCGGGCGGGTTCTTCAGTGAACTGTCGCTGGAAGACTGGGACTGGCAGATCGCGATCAACCTGATGGGCGTGGTCAAGGGCTGCAAGGCCTTCCTGCCGCTGCTGGAGAAAAGCAAAGGCAAGATCATCAACATCGCCTCGATGGCCGCACTGATGCAAGGTCCGGCCATGAGCAACTACAACGTGGCCAAGGCGGGAGTGGTGGCTTTGTCCGAGAGTCTGTTGATCGAACTGGCCCACGAGGAAGTCAGCGTGCATGTCGTTTGCCCGTCGTTCTTCCAGACCAACTTGCTGGACTCCTTCCGCGGCCCGACCCCGGCCATGAAAGCCCAGGTCGGCAAATTGCTGGAAAGTTCGCCGATCAGCGCTGCCGACATTGCCGACTACATCTATCAGCAGGTCGCCGCCGGCGAATTCTTGATCCTGCCTCACGAACAGGGCCGCATGGCCTGGGCGATCAAGCAAAAAGACCCGCAAGTGCTCTACAACGAAATGACCGTAATGGCCGACAAAATGCGCGCCAAGGCCAAACAATCCGCAGGCTGAACTTGCCCGTGCACAATACCGTCGTTAGGGTGGCCGCAACCGGCCATCCTCACGAGACATCTGAATGATCAATTACCTGTGGTTTTTCCTCGCCGCACTGTTCGAAATCGCAGGCTGCTTCGCGTTCTGGATGTGGTTGCGCCAAGGTAAAAGCGCTTGGTGGATCATCCCGGCGTTGCTCAGCCTGATCTTGTTCGCGGTGCTGCTGACCCGGGTCGAAGCAAGCTACGCCGGCCGCGCCTATGCCGCCTACGGCGGCATCTACATCATTGCGTCGATCGGTTGGCTGGCGGTGGTCGAGCGGATTCGTCCCCTGGGCTCGGACTGGATCGGCGTGGCGCTGTGTGTGATCGGCGCGACGGTCATCTTGTTCGGCCCGCGTCTCTCCGCTTCCTGAAGGATCGGTCCTTCATTCAACCGGTTTGTCGGACGCGTCCGTCAGGGTGATAAATCATGGGCTGTAGGGCGGGACTGTTTTGCTGCCACTGCATTGAACAGCCGCCATGCACCGGGCATCTTCAAGGGCCGGTAACCCTGAAGGATGAATGCCATGCTTGTACTCAGTCGCGTTGTGGGCGAGTTGATTTCCATTGGTGACAACATCACCGTGCGGGTTCTCGCCGTTAACGGAAGCAGCGTGCGCTTCGGTGTTGAAGCGCCACAGCAGGTCAACGTACATCGCGCTGAAGTCTATGAGCGCATCCAGATCAAACAGGCCAAAGCCAAAGCCCGTTAAGAACCTCAGTCGAACAGGTGCTTGGGCACGTCGTGCTTGAGCATCAACTGGCATTGCTCGCTTTCCGGATCGAAGACGATCAGCGCCTGGCCCTTGGTCAATGCCTGACGAACACGCAATACGCGGGTTTCCAGCGGAGTGTCATCGCCGTTGTCCGTGCCGTCGCGGGTCACAAAATCCTCGATCAGGCGGGTCAGCGTGTCGACTTCAAGTTGGTCGTGGGGGATCAGCATAAGGCACCTCGGCTAAACAATGGCGCGATGCTACGGCGAATGGGCGGTTGCGGCTAGCCTGGGGCTCATGTGGCGTCTGATCCAGCGCTATCGCGAGCAGGCTCGCTCCCACAGTAAACGGTGTACTCCTGTGGGAGCGAGCCTGCTCGCGATAGCGATATTTCATGCGCTACACATCTCGAATTTGACTCAGCCCTCCGAACGCTGCCCAATCAAACTATCCACCGACGGCACCCGCGTATCGCTTTCCATCTGCGTCTCGTGTTCGATCTGGTGACTGAACCGGTCCAGCGATCCCTTGGCCGGTTGTGCATCGCTGGCGAACACCGGCGGGCTGAGGATGTAGGCGCCGAGCAGGCGGCTGAGGGCGGCGAGGCTGTCGATGTGCGTGCGCTCATAACCGTGGGTGGCGTCGCAACCGAAGGCCAGCAGAGCGGTGCGAATGTCGTGACCGGCAGTGACGGCCGAGTGAGCATCGCTGAAGTAATAGCGGAACAGGTCACGGCGCGCCGGCAGTTCGTTGTCGCTGGCCAGGCGCAGCAGGTGGCGCGACAGGTGATAGTCATAAGGCCCGCCGGAATCCTGCATTGCCACACTCACCGCGTGTTCGCTGGAGTGCTGGCCGGGCGCGACCGGCGCGATGTCGATGCCGACGAATTCGCTGACATCCCAAGGCAAGGCCGCCGCCGCACCGCTGCCGGTTTCTTCGGTGATGGTGAACAGCGGATGGCAGTCGATCATCAACTCTTCGCCGCTGTCGACAATCGCTTTCAGCGCCGCCAGCAGGGCGGCAACGCCGGCCTTGTCATCGAGGTGGCGGGCGCTGATGTGGCCGCTTTCGGTGAACTCCGGCAACGGATCGAAGGCGACGAAATCACCGACGCTGATCCCCAGCGAATCGCAATCGGCGCGGGTGGCGCAGTAGGCGTCCAGGCGCAATTCGACGTGATCCCAGCTGATCGGCATTTCATCCACGGCAGTATTGAACGCGTGCCCGGAAGCCATCAGCGGTAACACGCTGCCGCGAATCACACCGTTGTCGGTGAACAGACTGACGCGGCTGCCTTCGGCAAAACGGCTGGACCAGCAACCGACCGGCGCCAGGGTCAGGCGACCGTTGTCCTTGATTGCGCGAACTGCTGCGCCAATGGTGTCCAGGTGAGCGGAGACCGCGCGGTCCGGGCTGTTTTTCTTGCCTTTGAGGGTGGCGCGGATGGTGCCGCGACGAGTCATCTCAAAGGGAATGCCCAGCTCTTCGAGACGCTCGGCGACGTAACGCACGATGGTGTCGGTGAACCCGGTGGGGCTGGGAATGGCGAGCATTTCCAGCAGGACTTTTTGCAGGTAATTGAGGTCCGGTTCGGGAATTTTGCTGGTCATGGAAACTCCTGATGAAGTGAGAGCATCGATGGTTTCGATGAGGGAAAGAGTGTGTGACCTGTCAGGGCCCCATCGCGAGCAGGCTCGCTCCCACAGGGGAATGCGGTCAAATGTGGGAGCGAGCCTGCTCGCGATGGCGATGGAACAGGCGACACATCAATGTCAAACCGCCGGCTGACTATGCGGAAACAACAAATCCACAAACCGCTCGGCCGTCGGCTGCGGTTCGTGGTTGGCCAGCCCGGCGCGCTCGTTGGCTTCGATAAACACATACTCCGGCTGATCGGCGGCCGGCACCATCAGGTCGAGCCCGACCATCGGAATATCCAGCGCCCGCGCCGCGCGCACCGCCGCATCCACCAAGGTCGGATGCAGAATCGCCGTAACGTCTTCAAGAATGCCGCCGGTATGAAGATTCGCCGTGCGCCGCACGAACAGATGCTCACCGGCCGGCAAAATGCTGCTGTAGTCGTAACCCGCAGCCTGCAACGTGCGCTGGGTCTCATGGTCCTGCGGGATTTTGCTTTCACCGCTGGTCGCCGCCTGACGGCGACGGCTCTGGGCTTCGATCAGCGCACCGATGGAATGCTGACCATCGCCCACCACTTCCGCCGGCCGGCGAATGGCGGCCGCGACCACTTCGAAACCGATCACCAGAATCCGCAAGTCGAGGCCTTCGTGAAAACTTTCCAGCAGCACTCGACTATCGAATTTACGAGCGTTTTCGATGGCTTGCTGGACCTCTTCGATGGTCCGTAAATCAACCGCCACCCCTTGGCCCTGTTCACCGTCCAGCGGTTTGACCACCACCCGTTCGTGCTCGTCGAGAAACGCCAGATTGTCGTCCGCGCTCCCCGCCAGTTGTTGGGCGGGCAGCTTAAGACCGGCGTTTTTCAGCACCTTGTGGGTCAGGCTTTTGTCCTGACACAAAGTCATGCTGATGGCGCTGGTCAGATCGCTCAAGGATTCGCGGCAACGTACCCGACGACAGCCATGGATCAAGGTGAACAGACCGGCTTGCGCGTCATCCACTTGCACATCAATGCCGCGCCGATGAGCCTCCTCGACGATGATTCGCGCATACGGATTGAACTCGGCTTCCGGGCCGGGGCCGAGAAACAACGGCTGGTTGATGCCGTTTTTGCGCTTGATGGCGAAGGTCGACAAGTTGCGAAAACCGAGCTTGGCGTAAAGACTTTTCGCCTGACGGTTGTTGTGCAGCACAGACAGGTCCAGATAACTCAGGCCACGGCTCATGAAGTGTTCGATCAAGTGCCGCACCAGCACTTCACCGACGCCTGGGCGGGAACATTGTGGATCGACCGCCAGGCACCACAGGCTGCTGCCGTTTTCCGGGTCGTTGAAGGCCTTGTGATGATTCAGGCCCATGACGCTGCCGATGATCGCGCCGCTGTCCTCATCTTCGGCCAGCCAATAAACCGGGCCGCCCTGGTGATGAGGCGTCAGCAAACTCGCATCAATCGGTAGCATGCCGCGCGCCTGATACAGCTGATTGACGGCCTGCCAATCCGCTTCGCTTTGCGCCCGACGGATGCGGAAGCCGCGAAACACCCGGGTGGCCTGGCGGTAATCGCTGAACCACAGGCGCAAGGTGTCGGACGGGTCGAGGAACAGTTGGGCCGGCTCCAGCCCCAGCACTTGCTGGGGCGCGGCAACGTACAAGGCGATGTCCCGTTCACCGGGCTGCTCATTGAGCAGCTCTAGGGCAAGGCTCGCGGCATCGGGAAAGGTATGGCCGATCAGCAACCGGCCCCAGCCGCAATGCACCGCGATTGGCGCGGCGCCCAATTCACTGCCGTCTTCGGCCAGGCGCGCCTGCAAGCGTTCGTAGGAGGGCGCCTGACCGCGCAACAAGCGTTGGCTATAAGCCGTAGCGTGAGGTTTCATCGATCAGATTCCTTGTTCACTGAGCCACAGGTTCAGGGCTGCCAATTGCCACAGCTTGGAGCCGCGCAACGGGGTCAGTTGACCTTGCGGATCGGTCAGCAGGCGATCGAGCATGGCGGGGTTGAACAGACCACGATCCTGACTCGGATCGAGCAGCAGTTCACGTACCCAGTTCAGCGTGTCGCCCTGCAAATGCTTGAGGCCAGGGACCGGGAAGTAACCCTTTTTGCGGTCGATCACTTCACTCGGAATGACCAGCCGCGCCGCTTCTTTCAAGACTTGCTTGCCGCCATCCGGCAGTTTGAATTTGCCCGGCACCCGCGCCGACAATTCCACCAGGCGATAGTCGAGAAACGGCGTGCGCGCTTCCAGGCCCCAGGCCATGGTCATGTTGTCGACCCGCTTGACCGGGTCATCCACCAGCATCACGGTGCTGTCCAGACGCAGGGCTTTGTCCACGGCTGCGTCGGCACCGGGCTGAGCGAAATGTTCTTTCACGAAGTCGCCGGCCGCGTCGTTGGCCGTCAGCCATTTCGGCTGCACCGTGGCCGCGTAGTCGGCGTAGCTGCGGTCGAAAAACGCATCGCGATACGCGGCATACGGATCGCTCGCACCGTCCACCTGCGGATACCAGTGATAACCGGCGAACAACTCGTCCGCGCCTTGGCCGCTTTGTACCACCTTGCAGTGCTTGGCCACTTCGCGAGACAGCAGATAGAACGCGATGCAGTCATGGCTGACCATTGGCTCGCTCATGGCGCGGAACGCCGCGGGCAGTTGCTCGATGATTTCTTTCTCGTCGATGCGCAGCTGATGATGCTGTGTGCCGTAGTGCTTGGCGATCAGATCCGAATATTGAAACTCGTCACCGCGCTCGCCGCCGGCATCCTGAAAACCGATGGAAAAGGTCGACAGGTTTTCAACGCCGACTTCACGCAACAGACCGACCAGCATGCTCGAATCGACACCACCGGAAAGCAGCACGCCAACATCCACCGCCGCCCGTTGACGGATCGCCACTGCATCACGGGTGCTGTCGAGCACGCGATCGCGCCAGTCTTCGAGGGTCAGATTCAGCTCATCGGCGTGTGGGCCGTAGGGCAGGGTCCACCAGGTTTTCTGCTCGGTGGTGCCATCCGCGTCGATGCGCATCCAGCTCGCCGGGGGCAGCTTTTCGATGCCCGCCAGCAAAGTGCGCGGGGCCGGGACCACGGCGTGGAAATTCAGATAATGATTGAGCGCCACCGGATCGAGGATCGGGTTGATGTCGCCGCCCTTGAGCAATGCCGGCAGGGCCGAGGCAAAGCGCAGGCGCTGGCCGGTGCGCGACAGGTACAACGGCTTCACGCCGAGACGGTCGCGGGCGATGAACAGACGCTTGGCGTCGCGCTCCCAAATAGCGAAGGCGAACATGCCGTTGAGTTTGGGCAACAAGGCTTCGCCCCAGGCGTGATAACCCTTGAGCAGCACTTCGGTGTCGCCGCCGGAATAGAAGGCGTACCCGAGGTTTTCCAGTTCGGTGCGCAGTTCCGGGAAGTTGTAGATCGCGCCGTTGAAGGCCAGGGACAGGCCCAATTGGTTGTCGATCATCGGCTGTGCCGAGCCGTCCGACAGGTCCATGATTTTCAGGCGCCGATGGCCCAGGGCAATCGGCCCTTGGCTGTGGAAGCCCCACGCATCAGGGCCGCGAGGGGCCAGGTGATGGGTGATTCGTTCTATGGCTGCGAGGTCCGCAGGTTGATGGTCGAAACGTAATTCTCCAGCTAATCCGCACATAAGTCCTTACCGGTTTTTCCGTTGGGGAGGGTCAATCGATACCCGCCAAAAACGGCGGGTACTCAGAAACTGACCCACGTGAATCCCTGGAGTTTTAGACCGATAAGTTATAAGGCGCGCGTCAGACTTTTCCGCGGATCAATTGGCGCAAGGCAAAACGGTTGGGATGGCAGGCCTCGGCCACTGTTTTTGGCAACGGCAACGGCTCGTTTTCAAGCCATGCCGCTAACAGCTCGCTAGACAACGGCGCGGTGATCAAACCGCGAGAGCCATGACCGCTGTTGACGTAAAACCCCTCGAGCCATGGGCAGGGCACATCGGGCACTTGTCGGGCATCTTTGCTCAGCGCGGCATAGGCCTCGGCGAAGGCGGCCTGTTCGGCCAACGGTCCGACGATCGGCAGGTAATCCGGGCTGGTACAACGGAATGCCGCGCGTCCTTCCAGTTGCTGCGGGTCCAGGTCTGGAACATGCAGACGGGCGACCAGGTCAGTGGAAATTTCCTCGAGCAACGCCAGGTTGCCGAGGTGTTCGGCGACGGTCGGGGTCAGCTCATCGCTTTTGAAATCGAAGCTGGCGCCGAGTGTGTGTTCGCCCAAGCGTGCGGGCGCCACATAGCCTTCGGCGCAGACGACGGTCGCCAGGCTCTGGCTTTCAGGGGTTTGCGCCAGTCGGGTGATCTGGCCGCGAATGCGTTTGAGGGGGAGGTCGGCGCTGTATGGAAAACGCTTGATCTCGGCGGCGCCGGCCAGAATCACCACGGGCGCACTGGCCAGCAATGCATCGCCGTCCCAGGCCTGCCACTGATCATCGACCTTGCGCAGTTCCAGCACGTCGCGATGGGGCAGCCACTGGATGTTCGTTGAGGCCGCTTGCCACTGGCACAACGCGGGCGGATGAACCCAGCCGCCCTCAGGGTAGAACAAGCCGCCGTGCGCCAACTCGATGCCGGCCCGGGCCTGGGCCTGGGGTTGATCGAGCAGGTGCACCAGGCTCGGTGAAAAGGCCGCAGCCAATTGCGCCTGACGCTCGGCTTCCTTGGCATTGAAGGCCAGTTGCAAGACCCCGCAATCGTCCCAGTCGACGCCACGTTGCAGCTGTTCCAGCAGGCGTCGGGTGTAGCCAAAACCGCTGACGATCAATTGCGACAACGCCGTGCCATGGGCCGAAAGCTTGAGGTACAGCACACCCTGAGGATTGCCCGAGGCTTCCTGCGCCAGTGCTTCGTGGCGGTCCAGCAGGCTGACTTGCCAACCCCGAGCGGCGAGGCTGGCGGCGCTGGCGCAACCGGCCAGCCCGGCGCCGATCACTAGGGCGCGGCGTTCGCCGGTCAGCGGTTGTGGGCGAGCGAACCATGGTTTTGTCGCGGCTGGTTTAGCGGCCTCTTCAGGCCAACCGAGGAATGTGCCCCGTAGAATTTCCCACTTGTGGCCGATGCCGGGCGTGCGTTTCATCTTGAAGCCCGCCGCGTTCAACAGGCGGCGCACCCAGCCGGTGCTGGTGAAGGTACTGATGGTCGAGCCGGGTGCCGCCAGGCGAGCCAGTTCGGCAAACAATTCGGCGGTCCACATGTCAGGGTTTTTCGCCGGGGCGAAACCGTCGAGAAACCAGGCGTCGATCTGTGCATCCAGTTGCGGCAACTGCTCAAGTGCATCGCCGACCAGCAAGGTCAGGGTGACGCGGCCGTTGTCCAACACCAGGCGCTGAAAGCCTTGATGGATCGCTACGTATTGCGCCAGCAATTGATCGGCAAACGGCTTGAGCTCCGGCCATAAGGCCAAGGCTCGTTGCAGATCGGGCGCGCTCAGCGGGTACTTTTCGACACTGACAAAATGCAGCCGCGCACCGGCCACCGCGTGCTGTTCGAACAACTGCCAGGCACAGAGAAAATTCAGCCCGGTACCGAAACCGGTCTCGCCAATCACCAGTCGACCATCCACCGGCAAGGCGGCGAAACGGTCACGCAAATCGTTTTGCTGCAGAAACACGTAACGGGTTTCTTCAAGGCCCGACAGGTCGGAAAAATACACATCATCGAACACCCGCGAACGCGGGCGACCTTGGTCGTCCCAGTCGAGCTGGGCGTGGGGCAATACAGGTTTCATGGCAGGCTCGGCAACGGCAAGGTGGCCATTCTAGCCGATCGCTGCTGCGGTGCTTGATCCATGGCAAGACGCCGGGCCAACCGCCTGCTCAGAATGGTGGTTACCGTAAAAGATCGCAGCCTTCGGCAGCTCCTACAGGTGTACACCGGTCCCATGTAGGAGCTGCCGAAGGCTGCGATCTTTTGATCTTTTTTACATCACCGCAAACCTCCATCTTCCGCTAGTCTTGCTCAATCCTGGAAGGAGCTGCTCTATGTTCGAATCCGCCGAAATCGGTCATGCCATCGACAAAGAAACCTATGACGCCGAAGTGCCCGCTCTGCGAGAAGCCTTGCTCGAAGCGCAGTTCGAACTTCGCCAGCAACACCGCTTTCCCGTCATCGTTCTGATCAACGGCATCGAAGGGGCCGGCAAGGGCGAGACGGTCAAGTTGCTCAACGAATGGATGGACCCGCGCTTGATCGAGGTCCGCACCTTCGACCAGCAGACCGACGAAGAGCTGGCACGCCCGCCAGCCTGGCGATACTGGCGGATGCTTCCGGCCAAGGGCCGCATGGGGATTTTCTTCGGCAACTGGTACAGCCAGATGCTGCAGGGACGGGTTCATGGCCTGTTCAAGGATCCGCGACTCGATCAAAGCATCAACGGGGCCGAGCGGTTGGAGAAGATGCTCTGCGACGAAGGCGCGCTGATCTTCAAGTTCTGGTTTCACCTCTCCAAAAAACAAATGAAAGCGCGGCTCAAGGCGCTGGCTGACGATCCGCTGCACAGTTGGCGCATCAGCCCGCTGGACTGGCAACAGTCCCAAACGTACGACAGGTTTGTGAAGTACGGCGAACGTATATTGCGCCGCACCAGCCGCGACTATGCGCCGTGGCATGTGATCGCCGGCGTGGACGCGCACTATCGCAGTCTGACGGTCGGCAAGATCCTGCTCGAAGGCCTGCAGACTGCGCTGAAGAGGCCCAGGATTCACCCGCACAAAGTCAGCGCAGCGCCCTTGTTCCCCAGTGTCGATCAAGTCAATCTGCTCGATAGCCTGGACCTGACCCAGCAGCTGGACAAGGACGATTACGAAGAGCAACTGATTACCGAGCAAGCACGCTTTTCCGGGCTGATGCGCGACAAACGCATGCGTCGCCACGCGTTGATCGCGGTGTTCGAAGGCAACGACGCGGCAGGCAAGGGCGGGGCAATCCGTCGGGTGGCCGCGGCGCTCGATCCACGCCAGTACGACATCATTCCGATCGCCGCGCCGACCGAGGACGAACGGGCGCAACCGTATCTCTGGCGGTTCTGGCGGCATATTCCGGCCCGGGGAAAATTCACCGTGTTCGACCGTTCCTGGTATGGCCGGGTGTTGGTGGAACGCATCGAAGGCTTTTGCAGCAAGGCGGACTGGATGCGCGCCTATGGCGAGATCAACGACTTCGAAGAGCAGATCGCCGATGCCGGAGTGATCGTGGTCAAGTTCTGGCTGGCCATCGACAAACAGACTCAGATGGAGCGCTTCCAGGAGCGCAAAGAGATCCCCTTCAAGCGCTTCAAAATCACTGAAGACGACTGGCGCAATCGCGACAAATGGGACGATTACCGCGCCGCCGTCGGCGATATGGTCGATCGCACCAGCACCGAGATATCGCCGTGGACTCTGGTGGAAGCCAACGACAAGCGCTGGGCGCGGGTCAAGGTTCTGCGCACCATTAACCAGGCGCTGGAAGAGGCCTTCGAAAAGTCCGACAAACGCGAGAAAAAACTGCAAAAGCGCAAGCGCTGAACCGATGGCTACGCATACGCGGGGTGAATGATTGTCGCGGTCAGTCATAGGGTGGACTTATGCTCGGTCCAACTCCTGACTCACAACAACAATGAGGTGTATGCCATGCGTGAAGTGGTGATCGTCGACAGCGTACGGACCGGCCTGGCCAAATCCTTTCGCGGCAAGTTCAACATGACCCGTCCGGACGATATGGCGGCCCACTGTGTCAACGCGCTGCTCACGCGCAATGACGTCGACCCGGCCAGCGTCGAAGATTGCATCGTCGGCGCCGGCTCCAACGAAGGCGCCCAGGGCTTCAACATTGGCCGCAACGTCGCGGTGCTGTCGCACCTGGGCATCGGCACGGGCGGCATGACGCTTAACCGCTTCTGTTCGTCGGGCTTGCAGGCCATCGCCATTGCCGCCAATCAGATTGCCTCGGGGTGCAGCGACATTATTGTCGCTGGCGGCGTCGAGTCGATCAGTCTGACCATGAAAAGCGTCAACACCGACAACCTGATCAACCCGCTGTTGAAAGAACAGGTGCCGGGAATTTATTTCCCCATGGGCCAGACCGCCGAGATCGTCGCGCGTCGTTACGATGTCAGTCGCCAAGAGCAGGATTTATACGCTCTGCAAAGTCAGCAGCGTACCGCCCTGGCGCAGGCCACCGGGTTGTTCAACGATGAAATCGTACCAATGGCGGTGAAGTATCGCGTTGAGGACAAGGTCACCGGCCAGGTGCAGATACTCGACGGCATCGTCGATCACGACGACTGCAACCGCCCGGACACTACGCTGCAAAGCCTGGCCGGGTTGAAACCGGTGTTTGCCGAAGACGGCTCGGTGACCGCCGGCAACTCGTCGCAACTGTCCGATGGCGCTTCGATGACCCTGGTGATGAGCCTGGAGAAAGCCCTGGCGCTGGGGCTCAAGCCCAAAGCCTTCTTCCGCGGTTTTGCCGTGGCCGGGTGCCAGCCGGACGAAATGGGCATCGGCCCGGTGTTCTCGGTGCCGAAGTTGCTCAAGGCCAAGGGGTTGCAGGTTGCCGACATTGATCTGTGGGAGCTCAACGAAGCGTTCGCCTCGCAATGCCTGTACAGCCGCAATCGGCTGGAAATCGACAACGACAAATACAACGTCAATGGCGGTTCGATTGCCATCGGCCATCCGTTCGGCATGACCGGTTCGCGTCAGGTCGGGCACATCGTGCGAGAGTTGCAGCGGCGTAACCTGCGGTACGGCATCGTCACCATGTGCGTGGGGGGCGGGATGGGGGCTACCGGGTTGTTTGAGGCGGTGCGGTAAGTACCCTGATTATGTAGAGACTGTTGCATTGCTATCGCGGGCAAGCCCGCTCCCACAGTAATTGGCGGCGATCACAAATACAGCGAACGCCACAAACCCTGTGGGAGCGGGCTTGCCCGCGATGCAGGCGCCACGGTTTACCGGCTCATGCACAAGAACTGCATCCGCTCGACATACGCCTGAATTTCACGCATCGCTGCCTCCCGGTTTTCAAACGGCCCCTCCAGCGTGTGCTCCCGCGTGGTGAAATACAGCTCTCCATTCACACGACACAAGCGGTCACAGCGAAAGTGGGTGGCGGGGGCGTTGTCTTGGGCGCGCATGCCGTACATGGGCGATCTCCTGCGGGTGACGGTTTCAATGAGCTTATGCATGAACCACTTGCCCCGCCTGGCCACCTGATCGACGGCATATCGTCAACTTTATGCTGCGACCTGCACAGTTTCATTCGCGGCCCGTTGGCAACTGTCCCTGTGTCGCGCCCCGGTCTGAGCCTAGAATGACCGATTTCGCCAATCGGCTTTGGGGTCAGCATGCATATTTCATCGGGTCGCTGGGTTTATGGTCTGTGCCTGGCCTTGCTGACTGCGTTGCTGTGGGGAATCCTGCCGATCAAGCTCAAGCAAGTACTGCTGGTGATGGACCCGGTGACGGTGACCTGGTTTCGCCTGCTGGTGTCCGGCGGTTGCCTGTTCATTTATCTGGCAGCGACCAAACGCCTGCCGAGTCGCAAAGTTCTCGGCCCGCGCGGTGGCTGGCTGGTGTTGATGGCGGTACTCGGACTGGTCGGCAACTACGTGCTGTACCTGATGGGCCTGAACCTGCTCAGCCCCGGTACCGCGCAGCTGGTGGTGCAAATGGGCCCGATCATGTTGCTGATCGCCAGTCTGTTCGTGTTCAAGGAACGGTTCAGCGTGGGGCAGGGGATTGGCCTGTTGGTGCTGCTGATCGGCTTTGCGCTCTTTTTCAATCAGCGCTTGAGTGAGTTGCTCACCTCCCTGACCGATTACACCGCCGGTGTGCTGATGGTGCTGTTGGCGTCCACGGTCTGGACCTTCTATGCCTTGGGCCAGAAGCAGTTGCTCACGGTGTGGAATTCGTTGCAGGTGATGATGGTGATTTACCTGTTTTGCGCGCTGTTGCTGACGCCATGGGTGCATCCGCTGGAGGCGCTGCAACTGAGCCCGCTGCAAGGCTGGCTTCTACTGGCGTGCTGTTTGAACACGTTGATCGCTTATGGCGCCTTTGCCGAAGCGTTGGCCCATTGGGAGGCTTCGCGGGTCAGTGCGACGCTGGCGATCACACCGCTGGTGACCTTTGCCGCCGTGGCCGTTGCCGCGTGGTTATGGCCGGAGTATGTGCATGCCGAGCAGATCAATGGCCTGGGTTATGGCGGGGCGGTGTTGGTGGTGCTTGGGTCGGCGCTGGTGGCGTTGGGGCCATCGTTGATGGCGGGGCTTCGTGCCCGGCGGGTGCGGATGGCGGCCAGTTAGACCGCGTTATCGTTCTTCGCGGGCAAGCCACGCTCCCACAGGTTTTGCGTCGATCACAATATTCGGGATCGACACAAAACCTGTGGGAGCGTGGCTTGCCCGCGAAGACTGACTGTCAGGCACTAAATCACTTTCAGATTCACCCCTGTTTGCCAGCCTCCAACATGTCCTCCGGCCTTACCCAGGTATCAAACTCTTCATCCGTTAGATACCCCAGCTGCAACGCCGCCTCGCGCAAGGTCAGCCCCTCGCTGTAAGCCTTCTTGGCAATCTCGGCCGATTTGTCGTAGCCAATATGCGGATTCAGCGCCGTCACCAGCATCAAACCTCGCTCCAGATGCTCAGCCATTTTCTCGGCATCCGGTTCCAGCCCGGCGATGCAATGCTGCTGGAAGTTACTGCAACCATCGCCCAGCAATCGGATCGATTGCAGCAGGTTGTGGATGATCACCGGTTTGAACACATTCAATTGCAGGTGGCCCTGACTGGCCGCAAAACCGATGGCAACGTCGTTGCCCAATACCTGACAGGCCAGCATCGACAGCGCTTCGCACTGAGTCGGGTTGACCTTGCCGGGCATGATCGAGCTGCCGGGCTCATTGGCCGGCAGTTTCACTTCGGCAAACCCTGCTCGCGGCCCGGAGCCCAACAGACGCAGGTCGTTGGCGATTTTCATCAGGGTCACGGCAAGGGTTTTCAGGGCGCCGGAGAGGGTGACCAACGGTTCGTGACCGGCCAGGGCGGCGAATTTGTTGTGGGCGGTGACGAACGGCAGGCCTGAAAGGGCGGCCAGTTCAGCAGCGATCGCTTCGCCAAAACCGTGGGGCGAGTTCAATCCGGTGCCGACCGCAGTGCCGCCCTGAGCCAGCTCACAGACGGCCGGCAACGCGCTGCGGATCGCCCGCTCGGCGTAATCCAGTTGTGCGATGAACGCCGAGAGTTCCTGGCCGAAGGTAATCGGCGTGGCGTCCATCATATGGGTACGACCGGTCTTGACCAGTTTCATGTGCCGTGCGGACAACTCCGCCAACCCGCCAGACAACTCGCTGATCGCCGGCAGCAAATGCTGCTGCACCGCCTTGGCCGTCGCGATGTGCATAGCCGTGGGGAAGCAATCGTTGGAACTCTGGGAACGGTTGACGTGATCGTTGGGGTGCACCGGACTCTTGCCGCCGCGCGGGTTGCCGGCCAGTTCGTTGGCGCGGCCGGCGATAACTTCGTTGACGTTCATGTTGCTCTGGGTGCCGCTGCCAGTCTGCCAGACCACTAACGGGAACTGCTCGTCGTGATCGCCGTCGAGCACTTCGTCAGCGGCTTGTTCGATCAGCCGGGCGATGTCAGCGGGCAGGTCGCCATTGCGATCATTGACCCGCGCCGCGGCTTTCTTGATCAGGGCCAGGGCGTGCAGCACCGCCAGCGGCATGCGCTCGTTGCCGATGGCGAAGTTGATCAGCGAGCGTTGCGTCTGAGCGCCCCAGTAAGCGTCATCCGGGACTTCCACCTGGCCCAGGCTGTCGGTTTCGATACGGCTCATCATGCACACTCCCGTAGGTCTGATAGCGCAGTTTAGGCCGTGATCGTCGGCCGTGGTTCCATCAGTCTGGAATTTGACCGTTCACCCCCTCTAAATCAGGCGCGACAAGGCTTGGGGTTGAGTGACACACTTTTTTAGGTGCAGAATGGACGCCCTTGAGGTTTTGCCTCGCCTGCTAGAAAAGGAAACTCGATGACTCGTCTTCGTGCCATCTGTACCGCGGTTGCACTGGTTTGCGCCAGCGGCCAGGTTTTTGCCGATACCGCCAGCCACAACGCCAGTGCCGAAGCTTTCCTGACCCTGGCGCACGCTGACAAATTGGGCACTCCGGTGTACATGCAAGTGCAGCAAATGTTCGCTCAGCGCTTTGAACAGACCAAAGCCCCTGAATCGAAAAAAGCCCTGCTGGAAACCTATCAAGCCAAGGCCAACGCCGCTCTGGACGCAGCCATTGGCTGGAACAAGCTGAAACCAGACATGGTCAAGCTTTACACCACCAATTTCAGCGAATCCGAGCTCAAGGATCTGGTTGCGTTCTACCAGTCTCCACTGGGCAAGAAAGTCCTGGAAAAAATGCCGCAGCTGACTCAGCAATCGGCCCAGATGACTCAAGCCAAGCTGGAAAGCGCGGTGCCTGTAGTCAACAAACTGCTGGCTGACATGACGGCCGAGCTGGAGCCTAAAGGCGCCGCTGCTCCTGCCAAGAAAAAGCCTTAAGCGGAGTTCGGGATGACCATGCAACAACGCATCGAATCGACACTCGGACTGCTACAGCCCGAGCATCTGCAAGTGCTGGATGAAAGCCACATGCACAGCCGTGGGTTACAGACCCACTTCAAGGCGGTGGTGGTCAGCCAGCAGTTCGAAGGCCTCAATCGCGTCAAGCGTCACCAGAAGGTGTACGGCACTTTGGGCGAACTGATGGGCGAGTTCCATGCGTTGGCGCTGCATACCTACACGCCGGAAGAATGGGCACAGATCGACGCGGCTCCGGCCTCGCCGACCTGTGCTGGCGGCAGCAAACATTAAGCAGATCAAAAGATCGCAGCCTGCGGCAGCTCCTACAGGGTTGCGCAAGGCCGTGCTTTTGTAGGAGCTGCCGAAGGCTGCGATCTTGGCCATCTAAAGCCAATCGCTGCTGTTTTTTGCTAGAATCCGCAACGCGCCGCTCACCCGGCGCGTTTTTTTTCGCATCCGGTTCACCCCTTACGAGGGTAGCCACCTGGAGAATTACCCATGACACAACAGATTGTCGTGGCGGCACTGTATAAGTTCGTCACCCTGGAAGATTACGTCGCCTTGCGCGAGCCGTTGCTGCAAGCAATGGTCGACAACGGCATCAAAGGCACCCTGCTGATCGCCGAAGAAGGCATCAACGGCACCGTGTCCGGTAGCCGCGAAGGCATTGACGGGCTGATGGCGTGGCTCAAGAACGACCCACGCATGGACGACATCGACCACAAAGAGTCGTACTGCGACGAGCAGCCGTTCTATCGCACCAAGGTCAAACTCAAGAAAGAAATCGTCACCCTCGGCGTCGAAGGCGTGGACCCGAACAAAAAGGTCGGCACCTATGTGGATCCGCAGAACTGGAACGCGCTGATCAGCGATCCTGAAGTGCTGTTGATCGACACCCGTAACGACTATGAAGTCTCGATCGGCACCTTCGAAGGCGCCATCGATCCGAAGACCACCAGTTTTCGCGAATTCCCTGACTACATCAAAGCCAATTTCGACCCGGCCGTGCACAAGAAAGTCGCGATGTTCTGCACCGGCGGCATTCGCTGCGAAAAGGCCTCGAGCTACATGCTCAACCAGGGTTTCGACGAGGTTTATCACCTCAAGGGCGGCATTCTGAAGTACCTCGAAGAGGTGCCGCAGGAAGAAACCAAATGGCAGGGCGACTGCTTCGTGTTCGATAACCGCGTGACCGTTCGTCACGATCTCAGCGAAGGCGACTACGATCAATGTCATGCCTGTCGTACGCCCGTCAGTGTGGAAGACCGTGCATCCGAGCATTACGTGGCTGGCATCAGTTGCCCGCATTGCTGGGATAAGCTGAGCGAGAAAACCCGTCGCAGTGCCATCGACCGGCAGAAGCAGATCGAACTGGCCAAGGCGCGCAACATGCCGCACCCGATCGGTTACAACTACAAGCAAACTCCTTCCGAGGCTTGAACCATGTCTGCACGTCGCCTGCTCTATGTGATGGACCCGATGTGTTCCTGGTGCTGGGGTTTTGCGCCAGTGGCCAACGCGCTGGTCGAGCAGGCGCAGGCAGCGGGAGTGGACGTGCATCTGGTAGTCGGCGGTTTGCGCACCGGCAGCGGCTCAGCGCTGGAGCCGACTACCCGGCGCTACATCCTTGAGCACTGGCAGGCGGTCCACGAGGCCACCGGCCAACCGTTCAAGTTTGAAGGCGCGTTGCCCGACGGGTTTGTCTACGACACCGAGCCTGCATGTCGGGCGCTGGTGACGGCGCGCAGCCTGGCACCGGATTGCGCGTGGAAACTGCTCGGGTTGATCCAGCATGCGTTCTACGCAGAAGGTCGCGACGTTACCCACGCCAGCGTGTTGGTCGAGCTGGCAGAGCAGGCTGGTTTGCCGCGCATCGAGTTCGCTGCAGCCTTCGACCGTGCCGATCAGCACGCAGCCACCGCTGCTGATTTCACCTGGGTCCAGGACCTGGGCATTGCCGGTTTCCCAACCTTGCTGGCAGAGCGTGATGGTCAATTGGCGTTGCTGACCAATGGGTATCAGCCTCTGAGTGTGTTGTCACCGTTGCTCGGCCGCTGGCTGGAGCGCGCTGCCTGTGCATGATCTGCCCGACGACGTTCCAGCCCCTGCACGTGTCGACCGTCTGAGCTGGGCGGAAATCCGTCGTCTGGCCCTTCACCATAAAAAATCCTTGTGGATCGCTAACGGCGTCGCTGTATTGGCAACGCTGTGCAGCGTGCCGATCCCCTTGCTGTTGCCGTTGCTGGTCGACGAAGTGCTGCTGGGCCACGGCGACGCCGCGCTGAAAATCATGAACCTCGCGCTGCCTGACGTCTGGCAGAAAGCCGCGGGTTACATTGGCCTGATGCTGCTGGTGACTCTGGCACTACGCTGTGCGGCGTTGTTGTTCAACGTTGTGCAGGCGAAATTGTTTGCGGCGCTGGCCAAAGACATCGTGTATCGGATCCGGGTGCGGTTGATCGAGCGGCTCAAGTGCATCTCGCTGGGGGAATACGAAAGCCTGGGCAGCGGCACGGTGACCACGCACCTGGTGACCGACCTGGACACGCTGGACAAATTCGTCGGCGAAACCCTCAGTCGTTTCCTCGTGGCCATGCTGACGCTGGTGGGCACCGCCTCCATCCTGATGTGGATGCACTGGAAACTCGCGCTGCTGATCCTGCTGTTCAACCCGCTGGTGATCTATGCCACGGTGCAGTTGGGCAAGCGGGTCAAACACCTGAAGAAACTCGAGAACGACAGCACCTCGCGCTTCACCCAGGCCTTGACCGAAACCCTGGATGCCATCCAGGAGGTGCGCGCCGGTAATCGACAGGGCTTTTTCCTTGGACGGTTGGGGCAGCGAGCGCGGGAAGTACGCGATTACGCAGTGAACTCGCAATGGAAAACCGATGCATCGAACCGTGCCAGCGGCTTGCTGTTCCAGTTCGGTATCGATATTTTCCGTGCCGCGGCCATGCTCACTGTGCTGTTTTCCGACCTGTCCATCGGCCAGATGCTGGCCGTGTTCAGCTACCTGTGGTTCATGATCGGTCCGGTGGAACAGCTGCTCAACTTGCAGTACGCCTTTTACGCCGCTGGCGGTGCGCTGTCGCGGATCAACGAGTTGCTGGCCCGCGCTGACGAGCCGCAATACACCGGCAGTGTCGACCCGTTCCAGGGGCGCGACACGGTGGGCATCGAAGTTCAGGGGCTGAGTTTCGGCTACGGCGACGAGTTGGTGTTGAACCAAATGAACCTGTCGATTGCCCCCGGTGAAAAAGTCGCGATTGTCGGCGCCAGCGGGGGAGGGAAAAGCACCTTGGTGCAGTTGCTGCTCGGTTTGTACACGCCGCTGGCCGGCACCATCCGTTTCGGTGGTTCGACTCAGGAAGAGATCGGTCTGGAAACCGTGCGCGAAAATGTCGCCGTGGTCTTGCAGCATCCGGCACTGTTCAACGACACCGTGCGCGCCAACCTGACCATGGGCCGCGAACGCAGCGACGAAGCCTGCTGGCAGGCATTGGAAATTGCTCAACTGCACAACACGGTACGTGAATTGCCCAATGGCCTGGACAGTATTGTCGGGCGCTCCGGTGTGCGTTTATCCGGCGGGCAGCGTCAACGCCTGGCGATTGCGCGAATGGTGTTGGCCGAACCCAAGGTGGTGATCCTCGACGAGGCCACGTCCGCCCTGGACGCAGCCACCGAATACAACCTGCACCAGGCACTGGCGCGGTTCTTGAGCAACCGCACCACGCTGATCATTGCGCACCGGTTGTCTGCGGTGAAGCAGGCCGACCGGGTGCTGGTGTTCGATGGTGGGCAAGTTGCCGAGGATGGCGACCATCAGCAATTGATTGCTGATGGTGGGTTGTACGCCAAGCTTTATGGGCATTTGCAGCAGCACTAGATGAGGGCCACAGGACGCTCAGGGCGTTTTCCCCGGCAAGGATGAGCACATGAGGATGAAGCCCAGCCCCGAAGCGCTGGGACTATGCTGCTGTTGAGCATGAGCTTCCCCGGCTTGCCTAGAGTGAGAACCCATCCTAGTCTAGCGGTAGCGTTTTCGTCCGGACGACGATCGAGCAGTGTCAAGACAAGGGACCTCATGAAGCAAAAAAGGACTCTCGGAACCCCTCGGTTGTTGGGCATCGTCTGGCCTTTTATCGCCGTCGTGTTATTTCAGGCATTGTTGGGGGGCGTCAGTCTTTACGTTCTTTCGGCGGTTCGCAGCTACGTCGGTGGTGAAAGCCTGTGGTCCAAGGGCCAGAAAGACGCCATCTATTACCTCAATCTCTACGCCGACAGTCGCGACGAAACGATTTTTCTCAAATACCAGAACGCGATTGCGGTACCTCAGGGTGGCCATGAATTGCGTCTGGCGCTGGATCATCAGCCACCGAATATCGAGGCAGCGCGGATCGCGATCCTCAAGGGCGGCAACCACCCGGACGATGTCTCCAGCGTGATTTGGCTGTACCTCAATTTTCGGCACTTCAGCTACCTTGAAAAAGCCATCGACCTCTGGACGGTCGGTGACGCGTATCTGGTGCGACTCGATGATGTCGCACGGGAGATGCACCAGCGCATTGCCGATAGCCAGGCCACCGATGCCGACGTCAAACGCTGGAAAGACCAGATTTTCGCCATCAACGATGGCGTGACGCCCGCCGCCAAAGCGTTCAGCGATGCCTTGGGCGAAGGCTCGCGGGTGATTCTCCGGCTGCTGTTGGTGACGAACCTCGCCACTGCGCTGGGTCTGATTGTGTTGGCCTTGCTGCGCACTCATAAACTGCTCAAGCAACGCCATGCCTTCGCCGATGCCTTGCAGTTGGAGAAAGACCGGGCACAGATCACTCTGCAATCAATTGGCGACGGGGTGATCACCACGGATGTCGAGGGTGCGATCGCCTATATGAATCCGGCCGCCGAGGCCATGACTCACTGGAAGGCCGAACAGGCGGCGGGGTTGCCATTGGCGGCGCTGTTCAATCTGTTGGACGAGGACGCTCAGGCCGACGGCTTTACCTTGATCGAGCACATTTTGAGCGGTCAGCTCAGCGGTGGCAGCGAGCATTCCAAACTGATCCAGCGTCTGGATGGCAGCACGGTGTCGGTCACTCTGGTCGGCGCGCCAATCCGCAATACGGGCAAGGTCAGTGGCACCGTGCTGGTGCTGCACGACATGACTCAGGAGCGGCAGTACATCGCCAATCTGTCCTGGCAGGCGACCCATGACGCCCTGACCGGGCTGGCCAATCGCCGCGAATTCGAATATCGCCTCGAACAGGCCCTGCATAACCTGACGCGCCAGGCGGGGCGTCATGCCTTGATGTTTCTCGATCTGGATCAATTCAAACTGGTCAACGACACCTGCGGTCATGCGGCGGGTGACGAGCTGTTGCGGCATATCTGTGCGTTGTTGCAATCGGGCTTGCGCGAAGGCGACACCCTGGCTCGATTGGGTGGCGACGAGTTCGGCATTCTGTTGGAAAACTGCGCGCCGGAAGCGGCCGAAAAAATCGCCGAAGTCCTGCGCCAGACCGTGCAGAACCTGCACTTTGTCTGGAAAGGCCGGCCGTTCGTGACCACCGTGAGTATCGGTCTGGTGCATGTGGCCCAGAGCCCGGTCACCCTCGAAGCTTCGCTGCGGGCCGCTGACATGGCTTGTTATATGGCCAAGGAAAAGGGCCGCAACCGGGTTCAGGTCTATCACGCCGACGACTCGGAGCTGTCCCTGCGCTTTGGTGAGATGGCCTGGGTGCAGCGCCTGCATGTAGCGTTGGAAGAAGACCGCTTCTGCCTGTACGCCCAGGAAATCGCGCCCCTTGGCGCTGACGAACAGGGCCGCGGGCATATCGAAATCCTGCTGCGCCTGCATGACGAAGCGGGGCGCATGATTCTGCCGGACAGTTTCATCCCGGCCGCCGAGCGTTACGGTTTGATGACGTCGATTGACCGTTGGGTAGTGGAGAACGTTTTCAAAGTCATTGCCCAGTGCATCGCTGAAGAGCGCGAAGGACCGTTGGCCATGTGTGCGATAAATCTGTCAGGTACTACTATCGGAGATGAGGCGTTTCTGGACTTCCTTCGTGAACAGTTTGTTGCATATTCAATTCCGCCCGAAATGATTTGTTTTGAAATTACAGAAACCAGCGCGATTTCAAATCTGGGTAGTGCAATTAGATTTATTAATGAACTCAAAGGCTTAGGTTGTCATTTTTCGCTGGATGACTTTTGCGCCGGTATGTCCTCATTCGCTTACTTGAAACATTTACCTGTAGACTTCCTGAAGATCGACGGGAGTTTCGTAAAGGATATGCTGGACGACCCGATTAACCGCGCCATGGTCGAAGTGATCAATCACATCGGTCATGTCATGGGTAAGCGCACGATTGCCGAGTTCGTTGAAACACCTCAGATCGAGCAGGCATTGCTGGAGATCGGGGTGGATTACGCTCAAGGGTATGTGATTGAACGCCCGCATCTGTTTACCTGGGATAGTTTGCAAAGTCGTCCTGCCCGGCCCCGACCTTTGTTGTTCAAGGCGCCGGGCACGTTCCGTTGAAACTCTTGCTGATCTAAAAAATCACAATCAAAAGGAGCGCGACAGTGATCGACACATTCAACAGAACCGGACCACTCATGGAAGCTGCAAGTTATCCCGCCTGGGCTCAGCAACTGATCCAGGATTGCAGCGAGAGCAAGCGCCGGGTTGTCGGACACGAACTGTATCAACGCATGCGAGATAACAAACTCAGCGCAAAAACCATGCGTCAGTACCTTATTGGTGGCTGGCCGGTGGTCGAACAGTTCGCTTTATACATGGCACAGAACCTGACCAAGACCCGTTTTGCGCGCCACCCTGGCGAAGACATGGCGCGTCGCTGGCTGATGCGCAACATTCGCGTCGAATTGAACCATGCCGATTACTGGGTGCATTGGAGCCGTGCTCACGGTGTCAGCCTGGAAGATCTGCAAGCCCAACATGTGGCCCCTGAGCTTCACGCCTTGAGCCACTGGTGCTGGCACACCAGTTCGTCGGATTCGCTGATCGTGGCCATCGCCGCCACCAACTACGCCATCGAAGGGGCGACGGGGGAGTGGTCGGCCCTGGTTTGCTCCAATGGTGTCTACGCGGCTGCGTTCCCCGAGGAAGATCGCAAGCGGGCCATGAAGTGGTTGAAGATGCACGCCCAGTATGACGATGCCCATCCATGGGAAGCGCTGGAAATCATCTGCACCCTGGCGGGCATGAACCCGAGCAAAGCGCTGCAAGTGGAATTGCGCCAGGCTGTCTGCAAAAGTTACGACTACATGTATCTGTTCCTGGAACGTTGCATGCAGTTGGAGCTGGCAGTGAAAACCCCGGTAGTCCGTGAGCGGATGGAGTTGGCTGAAAGCTGATCTGAAGACTACGCAACACAACTGTGGGAGCGAGCGTGTGGCGAGGGGGCTTGCCCCCGTTGGGGCGCGAAGCACCCCCTAAAACCAGTCACCGCGATCTTGAGTTTAGAAAGCGGTGACCGGTTTTACGACTGCTTCGCAGTCGAACGGGGGCAAGCCCCCTCGCCACACAGGCTCGCTCCCACATTGTTATTCGGTGTTGCCCGGACTCAGCCCGCCATCGCAAGGCGGTTACGCCCCTCACGCTTGGCCACATACAACGCACTGTCGGCCCGTCGCAACAAACTCTCGGCAGACTCGCCGGGTAGCAGTGTCGAGCAACCGATGCTCACCGTCAGCTCGATCATCTTGCCCTCGGCCTCGTAGTCCTGAGCCTGCGTCGCAAACCGCAGTCGTTCACCGATCATGGCCGCAGCTTCCCGACTGGTGTTGGAAAGCAGGATCAGGAATTCTTCGCCACCAAACCGGAACACCATGTCGACGTTGCGCAGCTGGTTTTTGATTGAGGTTGCGACGGCCTTCAGCACTTCGTCGCCGGCGCTGTGCCCGTAGGTATCGTTGATGTGTTTGAAGTGATCGATGTCCAGCATCAACAGCGACAGGGGTTGCGAGTGTCGCCGCGACATCTCGATTTCCCGTTGCAGTGTCTGATCCATAGCGATGCGGTTGCCGGTATCGGTCAGCGGATCACGCAATGCACTTTGGGTTGCCGCTCGGTAGAGCAGGGCGTTTCGCATGGGGAAGAGCAGGGTCGACAGCAGTGACTCCAGGTTGCCCTGTTCTTCTTCGCTGAAACGCTGATTGCGACGGAATACCAGCTCACCCAATTGCTCGCCTTCATGGCTGAGGCTGTAGCTGATTGAATGATGACCCCGTGCACCGAATTGCAGGCGCAAGTCGCTGGGCTGATGTTCGTAACTCAAGGCATCCAGCGGCACAATGCGCTGAATTTCACGGAAGAAAAGTCCGAGAATGCGTTGCGGCTCAAGACTGGTTTGCAGTTGCAGGCCCAGCGCTTGGCGCAACTGCGCAAGACTGACGGGCCGCTCCAGGAGGGGAGGCTGCTGACCAAAGCCCAGGCGTTGCAATTTGGCACTGTCGAAGTCAATTGCGTTGGTCTGGGAAGGTGATTTCATATGGCGTGAGCCCCTAAGCAGTAAGGCTGTCTTACAGGCTGGGTGAGAGCGGCTTTGGGCTGCGCGTCATACTGGTCCATCAGTCCCGTAGGACATTTGGCACGAGTTTAGTCCGCTTTGCCGAAGATTAGTAACCTCTCGGCCGAAGCTCCGCTTCTTCTGCTTTCACACGGCGTGTCTGAACAAAATTAGAGCGAAAGTCGTGCCATTCGGTTCAGTCGAATAAAAAGCTTTAAAAATCAAAATGCTGGAAGGTCATGCGAGAGGAGTTGCGGAGGGAGATGACATTTATTTGACTTGAAGCAGGGGTAGTTACCACCGAGTTTGAGTGCCGCGGCGGGAAGCCGTCGCGGCAGAAAAGCGACGCACGGGCGTTACTGAGCGTTGAACGCCTGACCATTGATGCCGGTACTGTCCGGACCCATCAGGTAGAGGTAGACCGGCATGATCTCCTCGGGTGTCGGGTTGTTCAGCGGGTTTTCACCGGGGTAGGCCTGAGCGCGCATGCTGGTGCGGGTAGCGCCGGGGTTGATGCTGTTGGAGCGCACCGGTGCGACTGTGTCTACTTCGTCGGCCAGGGTTTGCATCAGGCCTTCGGTCGCGAATTTGGAAACGCCGTACGCGCCCCAGTACGCACGACCCTTGCGACCGACGCTGCTGGAGGTGAATACCACCGAGGCGTCCTGAGACAGCTTGAGCAGAGGCAGCAGGGTGCTGGTGAGCATGAACATGGCGTTGACGTTGACGTGCATGACGCGCATGAAGTTCTCGCCGGACAACTGCTCGATCGGTGTACGCGGCCCGATGATCGAGGCGTTGTGCAGCAAGCCGTCGAGATGGCCGAACTCGGTCTCGATCATGGCTGCCAGTTCATCGTATTGATGAGGCAGTGCGGTTTCCAGATTGAACGGGATCACGGCGGGTTGTGGATGCCCGGCCGCTTCGATCTCGTCGTAGACCTGAGTCAGATTGGCTTCGGTCTTGCCCAGCAACAGCACGGTGGCGCCATGGGCGGCGTAGGTTTTTGCAGCGGCAGCACCGATGCCACGGCCAGCGCCGGTGACCAGGATGACCCGGTCCTTGAGCAATTCAGGGCGGGCGGAATAATCAAACATAAAAAACCTCACAAAAACAGAAGACAGATCGCGGCGCGGCCAATCGCGGGCAAGCCCGCTCCCACAGGATCCCGTTGTCGGGCAAAGAATGTGTGAACACTCTCGGTCCTTGTGGGAGCGGGCTTGCCCGCGAAGGCGTCATCATTCACGCCACATCCCCGGAGCTTGAAACCGGGTCTCAGCAGCTACAGAGGGCGCTATCCAGCACCTGGCGCAACTCCAGCGGATGATCGACCACCACATCCGCGCCCCAATGCCGCGGGTTATCGTCTGGATGAATATAGCCGTAGGTCACGGCAGCCGTTTTGGTGCCCGCATCGCGGCCGGACTCGATGTCCCGCAGGTCATCGCCCACAAACAGTACACTGGCCGGGTCCAGGTCGAGCATCTTGCACGCCAGGATCAACGGCTCCGGGTCCGGTTTGCTGTTCTTCACATGATCCGGGCAGATTAGCAGCGCCGAACGTTCAGCCAGCCCCAGTTGCTGCATGATCGGCTCGGCGAAGCGCAGCGGCTTGTTGGTGACCACGCCCCAGATCAGGTTGGCCTTCTCGATGTCGGCCAGCAATTCGCCCATGCCGTCGAAGAGCTTGCTGTGAACCGCGCAACCTTTGACATAGCGCTCCAGAAACTCCAGGCGCAGCTCCTCGAAACCCGGCGATTCCGGGTCCATGGAGAAGGTCACCGCGACCATCGCCTTGGCACCGCCGGAGATCTCGTCACGGATGTGTTTGTCGTTCATCGGCGGCAAACCACGATCAGCGCGCATCGCCTGGCAGATGGCGATGAAATCCGGCGCGGTGTCGAGCAGGGTGCCGTCCATGTCGAAAAGGACTGCTCTGATACGCATCGGCTTACTCCTCGCGCAGGGTCTGGATCATGTAATTGACGTCGACATCGGCCGCCAGTTTGTAGTGCTTGGTCAGCGGATTGTAGGTCAGGCCGATGATGTCCTTGACGGTCAGGCCGGCCATGCGGCTCCAGGCGCCAAGCTCCGAAGGGCGGATGAATTTCTTGAAGTCGTGGGTGCCGCGCGGCAGCAACTTCATGATGTATTCGGCGCCGACGATGGCGAACAGATAGGCCTTCGGGTTGCGGTTGATGGTGGAGAAGAACACCTGGCCGCCCGGTTTGACCATTTTGAAACAGGCGCGGATCACCGACGACGGATCTGGCACGTGTTCAAGCATTTCCAGGCATGTCACCACGTCGAACTGCTCGGGCATTTCTTCGGCCAGGGCTTCGGCGGTGATCTGCCGGTACTCGACGCTCACGCCGGATTCCAGCTGATGCAGTTGAGCGACCGCCAGGGGCGCTTCGCCCATGTCGATGCCCATCACGGTCGCGCCGCGCTGGGCCATGGCTTCGCTGAGGATGCCGCCGCCGCAACCGACGTCGAGGACTTTCTTGCCGGCCAGATGGACGCGCTCGTCGATCCAGTTGACCCGCAGCGGGTTGATGTCGTGCAGCGGTTTGAACTCGCTTTCGCGGTCCCACCAGCGATGGGCCAGGGCTTCGAATTTGGCGATTTCGGCGTAGTCGACGTTGCTCATGGTGTCAGTCCTCTAAAACTTGAAAAATCCTGTTGCCCCGGTTTTGGTCCAGGGTGCTTACAATTCGGTGCTTACGATTCGGTATGGCCGCTGATGCGCTGGCCCCAGGCCTTGGCAGTGGCACACAGTTGCGCCTCATCCAGGCGGGTCAGGCGGCGATCGTCGAGCAGTTGCTTGCCGGCGACCCAAAGGTGTTTAACGCAATCGCGGCCAGTGGCATAGATAAGCTGCGAAACCGGGTCGTAGACCGGTTGCTGTGCCAGGCCCGACAGGTCGAACGCAACGATGTCCGCCGCTTTGCCGACTTCCAGCGAACCCGTCTCAGCTTCGATTCCCAGTGCACGGGCGCCATTGAGCGTGGCCATGCGCAGGGCGCGATGGGCGTCCAGCGCCGTGGCGGAACCGGCGACGGCCTTGGCCAACAACGCAGCGGTGCGGGTTTCACCGAGCAGGTCGAGGTCATTATTGCTGGCCGAGCCATCGGTGCCGACCGCCACGTTGACCCCGGCCTGCCACAAGCGCTCGACCGGACAGAAACCGCTGGCCAGCTTCAGGTTCGACTCCGGGCAATGAATCACATTGGTGTTACTTTCTACCAGCAGCACCAGGTCTTCATCGCTGATCTGGGTCATGTGAACGGCCTGGAGGCGCGGCCCGAGCAGGCCCAGGCGACCGAGGCGGGCCAGCGGGCGTTCGCCGCATTGCTCGACCGACTGCTGCACTTCGAAAGCGGTTTCATGGACGTGCATGTGAATCGAGGCGTCCAGTTCTTCGGCGATCACCCGGATTTTTTCCAGGGTTTCGTCGCCCACGGTGTAGGGTGCATGGGGCCCAAAGGTGATTTTGATCCGCTCGTGATGCTTGAGATCGCCAAATAATTCAACGCCCTGACGAATGGCTTCATCCGCCGTGGCGGCGCCTGGAATCGGGAAATCGAGGATCGGAATGGCGATCTGGGCGCGAATGCCGCTGTTATGTACGCGTTCGCTGGCGACCTTCGGGAAGAAATACATGTCGGAGAAACAGGTGATGCCGCCTTTGATCTGCTCGGCAATGGCCAAATCAGTGCCATCACGTACGAAAGCCTCGTCGACCCACTTGGCTTCGGCCGGCCAGATGTGGTTTTCCAGCCAGGTCATCAGCGGCAGATCGTCGGCCAGCCCACGGAACAGCGTCATTGCCGCATGCCCGTGGGCGTTGATCAGCCCAGGGGCGAGCAACATGTCCGGCAATTCGCGGACTTCGGTTGCGTTAAACTTCAAGGCTGCTGCGCGCGGGCCGATAAATACGATACGACCGTCGCGGATGCCCAGGGCATGCTCTTTAAGGACCACGCCAGCCGGTTCGACGGGTACCAGCCAGGTCGGCAGCAATAACAGGTCGAGCGCAGCGGTGGGGGTCGGCATCGAAAGTCGGTTCCAGTGCTTTTGTAAAGGATGGCGAAGTATACCCGAGCGTCTTCGCGGGGGGATCGCTATAATCGGCGGCTTTTGTTCATGAGTGCGGGGTAAGTGGATGCGCGATCGACTGTTGGCTGCGGAGAAGGTGAAGGCCATCGATTGGCGTGATGGCGCCCTGTATCTGCTGGATCAGCGTATTTTGCCGTTCGAGGAAACCTGGATCGCCTACACCAGCGCTGCGGGTGTGGCTGAGGCCATTCGCTCGATGGTGGTGCGCGGCGCCCCAGCCATTGGTATCAGTGCCGCTTATGGCGTAGTGCTGGCGGCCCGCACTCGCTTTGCCGAAGGCGGCGACTGGCAGGCGGCGCTGGAAGAGGATTTCGCGCTGCTCGCCGATTCTCGTCCAACCGCGGTCAACCTGTTCTGGGCTCTGGGTCGCATGCGCGAACGGCTTGAACGCTTGAAGGAGCACGCCGATCCGCTGGCGGTGCTGGAAGCTGAAGCCATCGCCATCCATGAAAGCGATCGCGAAGCCAACCTGACCATGGCCCAATTGGGCGTCGACCTGATTCGCAAACATCAGGGTAATGCCCAGGCGATCCTCACGCACTGCAACACTGGCGCGCTGGCCACCGGCGGCTTCGGCACGGCGCTGGGGGTGATTCGCGGGGCTTTCATCGAGGGCATGGTCGAACGCGTTTACGCTGATGAAACCCGGCCATGGCTGCAAGGTTCACGATTGACCGCATGGGAATTGGCCAATGAAGGCATTCCCGTGACCCTCAATGCCGATTCCGCCGCTGCGCATATCATGAAAACCAAGGGTGTGACCTGGGTGATCGTCGGCGCTGACCGCATCACCGCCAATGGCGA
The DNA here is from genome assembly GCF_019947395.1 of Pseudomonas sp. BF-R-26. Classification (NCBI taxonomy): domain Bacteria; kingdom Pseudomonadati; phylum Pseudomonadota; class Gammaproteobacteria; order Pseudomonadales; family Pseudomonadaceae; genus Pseudomonas; species Pseudomonas sp. BF-R-26. The sequence continues at coordinate 222,575 of NZ_JAGYGK010000005.1, forward strand.
TGTGGCGAACAAGATCGGCACCTACCAACTGGCGGTCAACGCCATGCACCACGGCGTGCGTTTCATGGTGGTGGCGCCGAGTTCGACCATCGACATGAACCTGGCCAGCGGTGACGAGATCCCCATCGAAGAGCGCGACGGCCGCGAATTGCTGGAAGTCGGCGGCAAGCGGGTAGGGGCGGATGTCGATGCGTTCAACCCGGTGTTCGACGTGACGCCTGCGGATTTGATCGATGCGATTGTGACCGAAAAAGGCATCGTCGAACGGCCGGATACGGCGAAAATGGCGCAGTTGATGTGCCGCAAGCGGTTGCATTAAAGATATCTGGCGCCTGATCAATCGCCATCGCGGGCAAGCCCGCTCCCACAGGTTTTGTGAGCGCTGCAAAACTCTGTGGGAGCGGGCTTGCCCGCGATTAGGCCCTGAATGTCAATGAAACAAGCCGAATCTGCCCTGAATTCTCCATTCAACACGGCTCTAAGCCCCTCTCGTCCCTTTCAAGCCTGTCACCGGTCAACTAACTATGCTCCATGCGCATCTGGGGGATAGGTGCGTGGCGGCTCTTGTGATAACATCCGGCGGTTTCCAGGGTAGCCTGATGTGGCTGCCTTTACTGCGCAGATCCATGGCATAACTCGTTGATTTGTCGTAAGTCGGTGCATGGCACTCAGTCTGCATCGGCGAGCTTCGTTCGTCCCATATGGATGTGACGAAGTTTCACCAGAAAAAGGAATCAGGCTTCTCATGGGCGAACTGGCCAAAGAAATCCTCCCGGTCAATATCGAAGACGAGCTGAAGCAGTCCTACCTCGACTACGCGATGAGCGTAATTGTCGGGCGGGCACTGCCGGATGCGCGCGATGGCTTGAAGCCCGTGCACCGGCGTGTGCTGTTCGCGATGAGCGAGCTGGGCAACGACTTCAACAAGCCGTACAAGAAATCTGCCCGTGTTGTCGGTGACGTGATCGGTAAGTATCACCCTCACGGTGATACCGCGGTGTACGACACCATCGTTCGGATGGCGCAGCCATTCTCGCTGCGTTACCTGTTGGTAGACGGTCAGGGCAACTTCGGTTCGGTGGACGGCGACAACGCCGCGGCCATGCGATACACCGAAGTGCGCATGACCAAGCTGGCGCACGAGCTGCTGGCTGACCTGCACAAAGAAACCGTGGACTGGGTGCCGAACTACGACGGCACCGAAATGATCCCGGCGGTCATGCCGACCCGTATTCCCAACCTGCTGGTCAACGGCTCCAGCGGTATCGCGGTGGGCATGGCGACCAACATCCCGCCGCACAACCTCGGTGAAGTCATCGACGGTTGCCTGGCACTCATCGACAACCCGGAACTGACCGTCGATGAGCTGATGCAATACATCCCCGGTCCGGACTTCCCGACCGCCGCGATCATCAACGGTCGCGCCGGCATCATTGAAGCCTACCGCACCGGTCGCGGGCGCATTTACATGCGTGCCCGCTCGATGATCGAAGACATCGACAAGGTCGGTGGTCGTCAGCAGATCGTCATCACCGAACTCCCTTACCAGCTGAACAAGGCCCGTCTGATCGAGAAGATCGCCGAGCTGGTAAAAGAGAAGAAGCTCGAAGGCATCACCGAGCTGCGCGACGAGTCCGACAAGGACGGTATGCGCGTCGTGATCGAATTGCGTCGCGGTGAAGTGCCTGAGGTGATCCTCAACAACCTCTACGCCCAGACCCAGCTGCAAGCGGTGTTCGGTATCAACATCGTCGCGCTGATCGACGGCCGTCCGCGGATCCTGAACCTCAAGGACCTGCTGGAAGCGTTCGTTCGTCACCGTCGCGAAGTGGTTACCCGTCGTACCGTGTTCGAACTGCGCAAAGCACGTGAGCGTGGCCACATTCTGGAAGGTCAAGCGGTTGCCCTGTCGAACATCGACCCGGTCATCGCCCTGATCAAGGCTTCGCCAACGCCGTCGGAAGCCAAGGAAGCGCTGATCAAGACTGCGTGGGAATCTTCCGCTGTAGTTGCGATGGTTGAGCGTGCCGGTGCCGATTCGTGCCGTCCAGAGACCCTGGACCCGCAATACGGTCTGCGCGAGGGCAAGTACTTCCTGTCGCCAGAGCAGGCACAAGCCATTCTGGAATTGCGTCTGCACCGTCTGACCGGTCTGGAACACGAAAAGCTGCTGGCCGAGTATCAAGAGATCCTCAACCAGATCGGCGAGCTGATCCGCATCCTCAGCAGCGCCACGCGCCTGATGGAAGTGATCCGCGAAGAACTGGAAGTGATCCGCGCCGAATACGGCGACGTGCGTCGCACCGAGATTCTCGATGCCCGTCTCGACCTGACCCTGGGTGACATGATCCCGGAAGAAGAGCGCGTCGTGACCATTTCCCACGGTGGCTACGCCAAGACCCAGCCATTGGCTGCGTATCAGGCTCAGCGTCGTGGCGGTAAAGGCAAATCGGCTACCGGTGTCAAGGATGAGGACTACATCGCTCACCTGCTGGTCGCCAACAGCCACACCACGCTGCTGCTGTTCTCCAGCAAAGGCAAAGTGTACTGGCTGAAAACCTACGAAATTCCGGAAGCGTCCCGCGCTGCCCGTGGTCGTCCGCTGGTCAACCTGCTGCCGCTGGACAGTGATGAATACATCACCACCATGCTGCCGGTCGAGGAATACACCGAAGGTCACTTCATCTTCATGGCCACTGCTAAAGGCACCGTGAAGAAGACCCCGCTGGAATCCTTCAGCCGTCAACGCAGCGTCGGTCTGATCGCGCTGGAGCTGGACGAAGGTGACGTACTGATCTCTGCTGCCATCACCGATGGCGAGCGCGAAGTCATGCTGTTCTCCGACGGTGGCAAGGTGACTCGCTTCAAGGAAACCGATGTCCGCGCCATGGGCCGTACCGCTCGCGGTGTCCGCGGCATGCGTCTGCCGGAAGGCCAGAAGCTGATTTCCATGCTGATCCCGGAAGAAGGCAGCCAGATCCTCACCGCTTCGGCGCGTGGTTTCGGCAAGCGCACCGCGATCACCGAGTTCCCTGAGTACAAGCGTGGCGGTCAGGGCGTTATCGCCATGGTCAGCAACGAGCGTAACGGCCGTCTGGTCGGCGCAGTCCAGGTGCTCGACGGCGAGGAAATCATGCTGATTTCCGACCAGGGTACTTTGGTTCGTACCCGTGTCGACGAAGTGTCCAGCCTGGGTCGTAATACCCAGGGAGTGACCCTGATCAAGCTGGCCAGCGATGAAACGCTGGTGGGCCTGGAGCGGGTTCAAGAGCCGTCGGAAGTCGAAGGCGAAGAGCTGGAAGGCGAAGGGCTCGAAGGTGAAGAGGGTGCAGTGTTCGACGGTGAGGTCGTGATCGACGACGTTGCCGAAGACCAGCAACTCGACGCCGCCGCTGACGAAGAGCCGCAAGAGTAAGCGGGCAAGCAGGGGGCGGATGAAGATTCGCCCCCTTGTTGTTTGTCCCTCAGGAACTATGGAATTGTTTTTAATGTAGGACTGTAAACCTGTAGGAGCTGTCGAGCGGAGCGAGGCTGCGATCTTTTCGTTCTGCCCACCAAGGCAAGAGCGACAGCAAGATCAAGAAATCGCAGCCTCGCTCCGCTCGACAGCTCCTACAGATCCACCTACAGATTCACAGATTTATTGCGTGATACCACCAAATCAGAGCGAGATTGGATGTGAGCAAGAGAGCCTATAACTTCTGTGCCGGTCCTGCGGCGCTTCCCGAAGCTGTCCTGAAGCGCGCCCAGGGTGAACTCCTTGATTGGCACGGCAAGGGCCTGTCGGTCATGGAAATGAGCCATCGCAGCGATGAGTTCGTGTCCATTGCCACCAAGGCCGAGCAGGATCTGCGTGATCTGCTGAATATCCCCTCGAACTATAAAGTGCTGTTTCTGCAAGGTGGCGCGAGCCAGCAATTTGCTCAGATTCCTCTGAACCTGTTGCCGGAAAGCGGCACCGCCGACTATATCGACACCGGTATCTGGTCGCAGAAAGCTATCGAAGAAGCCTCGCGCTACGGCCACGTCAACGTTGCCGCCACCGCCAAGCCTTACGACTATTTTGCTATCCCCGGTCAGAACGAGTGGAGCCTGTCGAAAGACGCGGCCTACGTTCACTACGCACCGAACGAAACCATTGGCGGCCTGGAATTCCAATGGATTCCGGAAACCGGTGATGTGCCGCTGGTTGCCGACATGTCCTCGGACATTCTCTCGCGTCCGGTGGATGTTTCGCGCTTCGGCATGATCTACGCCGGCGCCCAGAAAAACATCGGCCCGAGCGGCGTCGTCGTGAACATCGTTCGCGAAGACCTGCTGGGTCACGCCCGTTCCATTTGCCCGACCATGCTCAACTACAAGGTCGCGGCCGATAACGGCTCGATGTACAACACCCCGCCAACCCTGGCCTGGTACTTGTCCGGTCTGGTGTTCGAGTGGCTGAAAGAGCAGGGTGGTGTCGAAGCCATCGGCAAGCTCAATGAAGTGAAGCAGCGCACGCTGTACGACTTCATCGACGCCAGCGGCTTGTACAGCAACCCGATCAACAAGTCGGACCGCTCGTGGATGAACGTGCCGTTCCGTCTGGCCGACGATCGTCTCGACAAGCCGTTCCTGGCTGGCGCCGACGAACGCGGCCTGCTGAACCTCAAGGGCCACCGTTCCGTGGGCGGCATGCGTGCCTCCATCTATAACGCCGTCGATATCGTTGCAGTCAATGCACTGGTTTCGTACATGGCAGAGTTCGAGAAGGAACACGGTTAATGTCTGAGCAAGAACTCAAGGCACTGCGCCTGCGCATTGATGCTCTGGACGAAAAAGTCCTGGAGCTGATCAGTGAGCGCGCACGTTGCGCCCAGGAAGTTGCGCGAGTAAAGATGGCCTCGCTGGCCGAAGGCGAAGTGCCGGTGTTCTATCGTCCTGAGCGTGAAGCTCAGGTGCTCAAGCGTGTGATGGAGCGTAACCAGGGGCCGCTGGGCAACGAAGAGATGGCGCGGCTGTTCCGCGAAATCATGTCCTCGTGCCTGGCCCTCGAGCAGCCGCTGAAAGTGGCTTACCTTGGCCCTGAAGGTACATTCACCCAAGCTGCGGCCATGAAGCACTTCGGTCATGCGGTGATCAGCAAGCCGATGGCAGCGATCGACGAAGTGTTCCGTGAAGTCGCGGCCGGTGCGGTGAACTTTGGCGTGGTCCCGGTGGAAAACTCCACCGAGGGCGCGGTCAACCACACCCTCGACAGCTTCCTCGAACACGACATGGTGATCTGTGGCGAAGTCGAGTTGCGTATTCACCATCACCTGTTGGTCGGTGAAAACACCAAGACCGACAGCATCAGCCGCATCTATTCCCACGCCCAGTCCCTGGCCCAGTGCCGCAAGTGGCTGGACGCCCATTACCCGAATGTCGAGCGCGTGGCGGTTTCGAGCAACGCCGAAGCGGCCAAGCGGGTCAAGGGTGAGTGGAACTCGGCGGCGATCGCCGGCGACATGGCCGCTGGTCTGTACGGGTTGACTCGACTGGCCGAAAAAATCGAGGATCGTCCGGACAACTCCACGCGATTCCTGATGATCGGCAGCCAGGAAGTGCCGCCGACCGGCGACGACAAGACCTCGATCATCGTTTCCATGAGCAACAAACCCGGCGCGCTCCACGAGCTGCTGGTGCCGTTCCACGACAACGGCATCGACCTGACGCGCATCGAGACCCGTCCGTCGCGCAGCGGTAAATGGACCTACGTGTTCTTCATCGACTTCGTCGGCCACCACCGCGACCCGCTGGTCAAAGGTGTACTGGAAAAGATCAGTCAGGAAGCAGTAGCACTCAAAGTGCTGGGTTCCTACCCGAAAGCAGTTCTCTAAGGGCGGTAGCAAATGAGTGGCAACTTCCTCGCTCTGGCACAGCCGGGCGTGCAACAACTTTCGCCTTACGTTCCGGGCAAGCCCGTGGACGAACTGGCCCGTGAGCTGAACCTCGATCCGGCCAATATCGTCAAACTGGCGAGCAACGAAAACCCGTTGGGCGCCAGCCCCAAGGCGCTGGCCGCGATTCGCGAAGCGCTGACCGAGCTGACCCGCTATCCGGACGGCAACGGTTTTGCACTCAAGACCCTGCTGGCCGATCAGTGTCGCGTCGAGCTGAACCAGGTGACGTTGGGCAACGGCTCCAACGACATTCTGGAGCTGGTGGCGCGTGCTTATCTGGCGCCAGGCCTGAACGCGGTGTTCAGCGCGCATGCGTTTGCGGTCTATCCGATCGTCACCCAGGCCGTCGGTGCCCAGGCAAAAGTGATCCCGGCCAAAGACTGGGGTCATGATCTGTCGGCCATGCTGGCCGCAATCGATGCCGATACTCGCGTGGTGTTCATCGCCAACCCGAACAACCCGACCGGGACCTGGTTCGACGCCGAAGCGCTGGATGATTTCCTGCAGGACGTACCGGCCCATGTGCTGGTGGTGCTGGACGAGGCCTACATCGAATACGCCGAAGGCAGCGACTTGCCCGACGGCCTGGAGTATCTGGCGGCCTATCCGAATCTGCTGGTCTCGCGCACCTTCTCCAAGGCCTATGGTCTGGCGTCGCTGCGGGTTGGTTACGGCTTGTCCTCGGCCATCGTCGCCGATGTACTGAATCGCGTGCGTCAGCCATTCAACGTCAACAGCCTCGCGCTGGCTGCCGCTTGTGCCGCGTTGCAAGACTTCGAGTACCTGGCCGAAAGCCGTCGCCTGAACGAGTCCGGCATGCAGCAGCTGCAAGCGGGTTTCCGCGAGCTGGGTCTGAGCTGGATTCCATCCAAAGGCAACTTCATCTGTGTCGATCTGGGGCGCGTTGCGGCTCCAGTGTTCGAGGGGTTGCTGCGCGAAGGCGTGATCGTGCGTCCGGTGGCCAACTACGGCATGCCGAACCACCTGCGTATCACCATCGGTTTGCCGGCTGAAAACAGCCGCTTCCTCGAGGCGCTGACCAAGGTTATGGCTCGTGGTTGACGTCACTGCACTGCAATCTGCTCAACCTATGATCGGTCGCCTGGTGGTGGTCGGCCTGGGGTTGATCGGCGGTTCGTTTGCCAAAGGCTTGCGTGAAAGCGGTCTGTGCCGCGAAGTGGTCGGGGTCGATCTCGACCCACAGTCGCGCAAGCTGGCGGTCGAGTTGGGCGTGGTGGATCGCTGCGAAGAAGACCTGGCGGCAGCTTGCCAGGGCGCTGACGTGATTCAGCTGGCGGTGCCGATCCTGGCCATGGAGAAGTTGCTGGCCAAGTTGGCGGGCATGGATCTGGGGCAAGCGATTCTGACCGACGTCGGTAGCGCCAAGGGCAATGTGGTGCGCGCGGCGACCGAAGCGTTTGGCGGCATGCCGGCGCGTTTCGTGCCGGGGCATCCGATTGCCGGATCCGAGCAGAGCGGGGTGGAAGCCTCCAATGCCGAACTGTTCCGCCGCCATAAAGTGATTCTGACGCCGCTGGATCAGACCGATCCGGCCGCGTTGGCGGTGGTCGACCGGTTGTGGCGCGAATTGGGTGCCGACGTCGAGCACATGCAGGTCGAGCGTCACGACGAAGTGTTGGCGGCGACCAGCCATTTGCCGCACTTGCTGGCATTCGGTTTGGTCGATTCGTTGGCCAAACGCAATGAAAATCTTGAGATCTTCCGTTACGCTGCGGGCGGTTTCCGCGATTTCACAAGAATCGCCGGTAGCGACCCGGTCATGTGGCACGACATCTTCCTCGCCAACCGCGAAGCTGTCTTGCGCACACTCGATACATTTCGCAGCGACCTCGACGCCTTGCGCGACGCGGTCGATGCAGGGGATGGGCACCAATTGTTGGGCGTGTTCACTCGCGCCCGGGTTGCCCGCGAGCATTTCAGTAAAATCCTGGCCCGCCGGGCCTATGTGGACGCTATGAATTCCAACGATCTGATTTTCCTGGCACAACCTGGTGGCCGCCTGACTGGGCGGATTCGTGTACCGGGCGACAAATCGATTTCCCACCGTTCGATCATGCTCGGTTCCCTGGCCGAAGGCGTCACCGAAGTGGAAGGTTTCCTCGAGGGCGAAGACGCTCTGGCGACCCTGCAAGCTTTCCGCGACATGGGTGTCGTCATCGAAGGTCCGCACCACGGTCGCGTGACCATCCACGGCGTCGGTCTGCATGGCCTGAAGCCTGCGCCGGGCCCGATCTATCTGGGCAACTCCGGTACCTCGATGCGTCTGCTGTCTGGCCTTTTGGCTGCGCAGAGCTTCGATAGCACCCTGACCGGCGACGCTTCTCTGTCCAAGCGTCCGATGAATCGCGTGGCCAATCCGCTGCGCGAAATGGGCGCCGTGATCGAGACCGCTGCTGAAGGTCGTCCACCGATGACCATTCGTGGCGGCAACAAGCTCAAGGGCCTGACTTACACCATGCCAATGGCCAGCGCCCAGGTTAAATCCTGCCTGTTGCTGGCGGGTCTATATGCCGAAGGCAAGACCACCGTCACCGAGCCGGCACCGACTCGCGACCACACCGAGCGCATGCTGCGCGGCTTCGGCTACCCGGTGACCGTCAACGGCGCGACTGCCTCGGTCGAGTCCGGCCACAAGTTGACCGCGACCCACATTGAAGTGCCGGGCGATATCTCGTCCTCGGCATTCTTCCTGGTGGCAGCGTCGATTGCCGAAGGTTCGGAGCTGGTGCTTGAACACGTCGGCATCAACCCGACCCGTACCGGCGTGATCGACATCCTACGCCTGATGGGCGCTGACATCACCCTGGAAAACCAGCGTGAAGTTGGCGGCGAACCGGTAGCGGATCTGCGCGTGCGGGCAGCTAAACTCAAAGGTATCGAGATCCCTGAGGCGCTGGTTCCACTGGCTATCGACGAGTTCCCGGTGCTGTTCGTGGCTGCTGCATGTGCCGAAGGGCGCACCGTGCTGCGTGGCGCCGAAGAGCTGCGCGTGAAGGAGTCGGACCGGATCCAGGTGATGGCGGATGGTCTGCTGGCGCTGGGCGTCAAGTGCGAGCCAACCCCGGACGGTCTCATCATCGACGGCGGCCAGATCGGCGGCGGCGAAGTGCACGGTCACGGCGATCACCGGATTGCCATGGCCTTCAGCGTGGCTTCTTTGCGCGCTAGCGCACCGATCCGCATCCATGATTGCGCCAACGTCGCGACCTCGTTCCCGAACTTCCTCGCGCTGTGCGCGCAGGTCGGTATCCGCGTTGCACAAGAGGCTCAGTCGTGAAAATCATCGCACCGGTCATCACCATTGATGGGCCAAGCGGCTCTGGCAAAGGTACTGTCGCCGGGATGCTGGCCAAGCGTCTGGGCTGGAACTTGCTGGATTCCGGTGCGCTGTATCGATTGCTGGCGTTCGCGGCGTATAACCATGGCGTCGATCTGACGAATGAAGAGCTGCTGAAAAAACTTGCCGCTCATCTGGATGTGCAATTCATCGCAGCGACCGACGGTCAGCTGCAGCGCATTATTCTGGAAGGCGACGAAGTCAGCGATATCATTCGCACCGAAAGTATCGGCTCGGGCGCCTCGCAGGTCGCTGCGTTGCCCGCCGTTCGTGAGGCGCTGCTTCAGCGCCAGCGGGCCTTTCAGGAATCACCGGGTCTGGTGGCCGATGGCCGCGACATGGGCACGGTGGTATTTCCCGACGCACCGTTGAAGATTTTCCTGACCGCCAGTGCCGAGGAGCGTGCGCGACGTCGATACTTGCAGTTGAAGGGAAAAGTCGATGGTGTTAGTCTGTCGAGTCTGCTAGATGAGATACGTGCGCGCGATGAGCGTGACACCCAGCGAGCGGTAGCCCCGCTCAAACCGGCGGCTGACGCCATACAGCTGGATTCCACGGAATTATCCATCGATCAGGTGCTGGAACGCATCATGAGTGAAATCGCCATTCGCGATATTGCCGGGTGACCAAGAAACGACCCAGGGGACCAGTCATAGTCCTGTGCCGTTTCTTTAAATGAACGTAACCCACATCGTCTGGGATGTGGAGATGGGCGTATCCTTCGCCCTTATTCAACAGGAATTAAAATGAGCGAAAGCTTTGCGGAACTCTTTGAAGAAAGCCTAAAAACCCTGAACCTTCAGGCAGGCTCCATCATCACCGGTGTTATCGTTGATATCGATTACCAAGCTCGCTGGGTAACCGTTCACGCTGGCCTGAAGTCTGAAGCACTCATCCCGCTTGAGCAGTTCTACAACGATGCTGGCGAACTGACTATCAACGTCGGTGACGAAGTTCACGTTGCTCTGGACTCGGTTGAAGACGGCTTTGGTGAAACCAAGCTGTCCCGTGAAAAAGCCAAGCGCGCTGAATGCTGGATTGTTCTGGAAGCAGCCTTCGCAGCCGAAGAAGTGGTCAAGGGCGTTATCAACGGTAAGGTTAAAGGCGGCTTCACTGTCGACGTTAACGGCATCCGTGCGTTCCTGCCAGGTTCTCTGGTTGACGTCCGTCCAGTGCGCGACACCACGCACCTGGAAGGCAAAGAGCTGGAATTCAAGGTCATCAAACTCGACCAGAAACGCAACAACGTTGTCGTTTCCCGTCGCAGCGTCCTCGAAGCCGAGAACTCCGCCGAGCGTGAAGCTCTGCTGGAATCCCTGCAGGAAGGCCAACAAGTCAAAGGTATCGTCAAGAACCTCACCGATTACGGCGCATTCGTCGATCTGGGTGGCGTCGATGGCCTGCTGCACATTACCGACATGGCTTGGAAGCGTATCAAGCATCCTTCCGAAATCGTCAATGTTGGCGACGAGATCGATGTCAAGGTTCTGAAGTACGATCGCGAACGCAATCGTGTTTCCCTGGGCCTCAAGCAACTGGGCGAAGATCCATGGGTTGCTATCAAAGCCCGTTACCCAGAAAGCACTCGCGTTACCGCTCGTGTAACCAACCTGACCGACTACGGCTGCTTCGCTGAGCTGGAAGAAGGCGTTGAAGGCCTGGTACACGTTTCCGAAATGGACTGGACCAACAAGAACATCCACCCTTCGAAAGTCGTACAAGTCGGCGACGAAGTGGAAGTTATGGTTCTGGACATCGACGAAGAGCGTCGTCGTATCTCCCTCGGCATCAAGCAGTGCAAATCTAACCCATGGGAAGATTTCTCTGGCCAGTTCAACAAGGGCGATAAAATCTCCGGCACCATCAAGTCGATCACCGATTTCGGTATCTTCATTGGTCTGGACGGCGGCATCGACGGTCTGGTTCACCTGTCCGACATCTCCTGGAACGAAGTGGGCGAAGAAGCCGTTCGCCGCTTCAAGAAGGGCGACGAGCTGGACACCGTTATCCTGTCGGTTGACCCAGAGCGCGAGCGCATCTCCCTGGGTATCAAGCAACTGGAAAGCGATCCGTTCTCCGAGTACGTTCAAGAGAACGACAAAGGCGCCATCGTTAAAGGCATCGTGAAAGAAGTTGACGCTAAAGGCGCCATCATCACTCTGGCCGACGATATCGAAGCGACTCTGAAAGCCTCCGAAATCAGCCGTGACCGCGTTGAAGACGCGCGCAACGTTCTGAAAGAAGGCGAAGAAGTAGAAGCCAAGATCATCAGCGTTGACCGCAAGAGCCGCGTAATCCAGCTCTCGATCAAGTCGAAAGACGTTGAAGACGAGAAAGAAGCCATCCAAAGCTTGAAAGACAAGCCTTCGGATAGCATCGCTGCTGGTCCTACCACTCTGGGCGACCTGTTGCGTGCACAAATGGAAAAACAGAACTAAGTTCTGTCAGACCATAGAAAAAGGGCGACTTTAGTCGCCCTTTTTTGTGTCTGCGATTTGGTGAATCCTAGGGGGCGCTTTATTTCTTTCGTGAAACCAATGATCTACATAAGCTGTCTGTAACTTCATACAGGTCAATCGTCTATTCAAGGCTAGGCTTAGTCTGAAGTGAACGACCGCTGGGTAATGCGCCTGGCATAAGGAAGTGAATGAACAAGCTCATTGTCGTGATAGCAGTACTGACATTGGCGGGCTGTACCACGAGCGCCAAGACTCATGCGGTACGTGGAGTCAGTGGTATAGAGATCGATTGTTCAGGATTGGGCTCCGGATGGGAGAAGTGTCACAAGAGAGCTGCCAAGGAGTGCAAGGGTGCAGGTTATAAAGTCGTCGTAAGGTCCGATGACGCGAAGGAGGACGATGAGTTCCCTTTTGGCTTCAATCCCGCGGGTTATCTGACGCGCACCATGCTGGTTATCTGTAGATGAATACCGGGTTTGAGCAATGTTCCGATGTTCTGAAATCGGGCACCTCATTGCAAGGAAAGATATGTCAAAACTCGGGCTGTTCAAATTTCTCCGGGCATGCTAAAACCTTTGAAGCGCTTTTCCTAGCTGCTTGAAAAAGAAGGGAAAAATATGACGAAGTCGGAGTTGATCGAACGAATTGTCACCCATCAAGGGCTGCTCTCATCCAAGGATGTGGAGCTGGCCATCAAGACCATGCTTGAGCAAATGTCCCAATGTCTGGCCACCGGTGATCGAATCGAGATCCGTGGTTTTGGCAGCTTCTCCCTGCACTATCGCGCGCCGCGCGTAGGCCGCAATCCGAAAACCGGTCAGTCCGTCAGCCTCGACGGCAAGTTCGTTCCGCATTTCAAGCCAGGCAAAGAACTGCGCGATCGCGTGAACGAGGAAGAGGAGGAGGGGTTTTGACAGCTGCACTTCAAGGAACCACTGATGCGTAACCTCAAGCGCGTACTTCTCGCTGTATTTGTCCTGTTGCTCGTTCTCGCGATCCTGGCGTTCGTACTTGAGAACCAGCAAGGTGTGTCACTGCTGTTCCTGGGCTGGGCGGGCCCGCAGTTGCCAGTTTCGCTGGTCATGGTGATTGCGCTGCTGATCGGTATGGTAATCGGGCCGATTCTTGGCTGGTTTCTGGGACGTACGTCCAGAGCCTCTCGCAAGCGCCTTGTCTGATCGAGACAAACCTGCGGTACGCGTTGAACTTGCATCCCGGCTTGTCCATATCCATTAGTAAAACCTTCATTAAGCTGTAAAATGCTGCGCTTGACCGATTGAGGTGTTCCCGCATCGGTTCAGACTGACTCTGTCAGAAGCCACGGCTGACTTGATGGCTTTTGCATTCATGGATTAGACAGTGCGCGATTGGCGGCCCTGTCAGCAACTTAAGGGTATGGTTTCGCGTGAAAATTCTAGTAACCGGCGGCGCCGGGTTTATCGGCTCGGCAGTCATTCGTCATATCATCTCCAACACTACCGACTCCGTCGTTAACGTTGATAAACTGACTTATGCCGGTAACCTTGAGTCGCTGGCCGAAGCCAGCCAGAACTCGCGTTACGTGTTCGAACGCGTCGACATCTGCGACCGTGATCAAGTGGACCGTGTCCTGCGTGAACACCAACCGGATGCCATCATGCACCTGGCCGCAGAGTCTCACGTTGACCGCTCCATCTCCGGTCCGTCTGAATTCATCCAGACCAACATTATTGGCACTTACACCTTGCTGGAAGCTGCACGCCACTATTGGGCGGCACTGAATGAAGCGCGGAAAGCCAACTTCCGCTTCCACCATATTTCCACCGACGAAGTCTACGGAGACCTCGAAGGTCCGGAAGACCTCTTCACCGAAACCACGCCGTATCAGCCAAGCTCGCCGTACTCGGCCAGCAAGGCCAGTTCCGATCACCTGGTTCGCGCCTGGAGCCGTACCTACGGCTTGCCGACTCTGGTTACCAACTGTTCGAACAACTACGGTCCTTGTCACTTCCCTGAGAAGTTGATCCCGCTGATCATCCTCAATGCACTGGAAGGCAAGCCGCTGCCGGTCTATGGCAAAGGCAACCAGGTCCGTGACTGGCTCTACGTCGAAGACCACGCCCGCGCACTTTACAAAGTCGTGACCGAAGGCGTAATCGGCGAGACCTACAACATCGGCGGCCATAACGAGAAGCAAAACATCGAAGTGGTGCATACCCTGTGCGCACTGCTCGACGAACTGCGTCCGGACTCCGCTCATCGTCCACACGCCAGCCTGATCACCTACGTTCAGGATCGCCCAGGTCACGACCAGCGTTACGCGATCGATGCCAGCAAAATCCAGCGCGAACTGGGTTGGACACCGGAAGAGACCTTTGAAACCGGCATCCGCAAAACCGTCGAGTGGTACCTCAGCAACACTGAGTGGGTAGCTCACGTGAAGAGCGGCAGCTACCAGCAATGGATCGACCAGAACTATACGGATCGTTCGGACAAGGTATGAAAATCCTCCTGTTGGGAAAAAACGGCCAGGTCGGCTGGGAGCTGCAACGTTCCCTTGCACCGCTTGGCGAGTTGATCGCCCTGGATCGTCACCCGGTGGATGGTTTGAGCGGCGACCTGTCTGATCTTGATGCATTGCGTGCGACGATCCGTCAGGTCAGGCCCGACGTTATCGTCAATGCTGCCGCTTACAACGCCGTGGATAAAGCCGAGTCCGAGACGGAGCTGGCCGACCTTGTGAACGGTCAGGCAAGTCAGGTCATGGCTGAAGAAGCCGCATCCTTGGGTGCCTGGCTGATTCACTATTCGACCGACTATGTTTTCAGTGGTGAAGGCCTGACGCCATGGCAAGAGACAGATGCCGTCGCTCCGGTTAATCACTACGGCTCCAGCAAACTGGCCGGCGAGCAAGCAATTACTGCCTCGGGCTGCAAGCATCTGATCTTCCGCACCAGCTGGGTCTATGGCGCGCGCGGCAACAACTTTGCCAAGACCATGCTGCGCCTGGCTAAGGATCGCGACATCCTGAGTGTCATCGCCGACCAGATCGGCGCCCCCACCGGCGCAGATCTGATCGCTGACGTGACGGCGCTCGCCATTCGGCAAGTCTTGCAGCGTCCTGAACTGGCGGGCTTGTATCACTTGGCGGCCACCGGCGAAGTGTCCTGGCACGGCTACGCCAGCCATGTGATCGGTTTTGCCAAGGTCAACGGTGAAGAGCTCGCCGTCACGGCAATCAATCCAATAGATACAATGGCCTACCCAACACCGGCGCGTCGCCCTCTGAACTCACGGTTGAATACTCAGAAGCTGCGCGACAATTTTTCTCTACACTTGCCGGATTGGCAAAGTGGTGTCACCCGAATGCTTATGGAAGTCCTGAATAAATGACCACGACAAATCGTAAAGGCATCATCCTCGCTGGCGGTTCGGGCACTCGTCTGCATCCGTTGACCCTCGGCGTGTCCAAGCAGATGCTGCCGATCTACGACAAACCGATGATCTTTTATCCGCTATCAGTGCTGATGCTCGCAGGTATGCGAGAGATTTTGATCATTTCCACTCCCGAAGACTTGCCTTGTTTTCGCAAATTGCTGGGTGACGGTAGTCTGTACGGCATTAAGTTGACATATGCGGAGCAACCTAGTCCGGATGGCTTGGCACAGGCTTTCATCATCGGTGAAGAGTTCATCGGCAAAGACCCTTGCTGTCTGATTCTGGGTGACAACATTTTCTACGGCCAGCACTTCTCAGACAACTTGCGTTCCGCAACGGCCAGAAAGGAGGGCGCAACTGTATTCGGTTATCACGTTTCTGACCCTGAGCGATTCGGTGTAGTTGAATTCGATGCCTCGGGTCGTGCTTTGAGCATTGAAGAAAAGCCAGTAAAGCCTAAATCCAATTACGCGGTCACCGGACTGTATTTCTACGATAACGATGTAGTTGAAATCGCTAAGAGCATTAAACCTTCAGAGCGGGGTGAACTGGAAATCACCGATGTCAATCGGGCTTATCTGGAACGCAAGACACTCAGCGTGGAAATGCTTGGACGCGGTTTTGCCTGGCTCGACACAGGCACGCATAACTCCCTCTTGGAAGCCAGCCATTTCGTTCACACCATCGAACAGCGCCAAGGCCTGAAAGTGGCTTGCCTGGAGGAAATTGCATTCAATAATGGTTGGATATGCCCAGAGCAACTACAGACTCAAGCTGATAAATTAATAAAAACTGGATATGGGCAGTATTTACAAAAAATTCTAGATGAGGGACGTCACTCGTGAAGCTCCTTCAAACTTCTTTACCTGATGTAGTTGTTCTAGAGCCTGTGATTTATGAAGATTCGCAGGGTTGGTCTATGCAGAGTTTTAATGAACCTGCATTTCACAAGGTACTTAAAAAGGCCGGTTTTTCGGTGCCGCGGCCTCTAATTCAGGATAACCATTTCTGTTCAAAGAAGGGTGTGATCCGAGGCTTGCATTATCAGCTTCCTCCCCATGCCCAAGGCAATTTGATCAGGGTAGTAAATGGTTCAGGTTATGTTGTGGTCGTCGATGTACGTCGCGATTCTCTGACATTCGGAAAATGGGTTGGCGTTGAGCTAGATGCTGTTAGTCAGCGCATGTTGTGGGTTCCCGAGGGCTTCGCACACGGCTTCGTTGCCTTAGAGGATAATACGCATTTTTTCTATAAGACAACCAATGATCACCATAAGGAATCGGAGCGAAACGTCAGGTGGAATGACCCGAGTATAGGTATAGATTGGCCTAAATTTACGGAAATATCCATTAGCACTAAAGATGAAGTTGCTCCTCTCTTAAAGAACAGCGAGCCACACTCTGAGTTTCTTCAAGGCACTACCGAGTTAATGGATCTAAAGGTAATTGGTGATAAGCGCGGAAGTTTGATCGCTCTCGAGCAAGGCCTAAATATTCCCTTTGCGATAAAGCGGGTTTATTATATATACGATACTCTCTCTGATGTTGGTCGTGGTTTTCACGCGCATCGGCGTTTAGAGCAAATGGCAATTTGTGTATCTGGAAGTTGTAAAATAGTAACCGATGATGGAGTCACCAGGCAGCAGATAGGCTTGGATTCAGCGAGTAAAGCCTTGATCATACGCAATATGATATGGCGTGAGATGCATGAGTTTAGTAATGATTGCGTCCTTCTTGTGTTGGCCAGTGAACCCTATGATGAGTCCGACTATATTCGGGATTATGATCAATTCATTAAGGAGGTGAGTTGTGGAAAAAAATAAAAAGCTAGTAATCGCTGGGGCGGGCGAGTTAGCAATGATCGCCTATGAATATTTTACGTATGACTCTGCTTACGAAGTTTGTGGATTCGCCGTTGAGCGAGACTATATCGAAAGTGATACACTTTATGAGTTGCCTATCGTTCCCTTTGAGGATATGCAGCAACAATTTCCCCCTTCCGAGTTTGAAGTGTTTGTGGCGATTCCCGCGTCACAACTCAATCGCTTGAGAACGCGTTTGTATCAGAGCGTTAAAGAGAAAGGCTACACCTGTGCCACCTATATCAGTTCTCGCGCATTTGTATGGCGGAATGCGAAAATAGGGGAGAATTGTTTTATATTCGAAAATAATACCGTGCAACCTTTTGTTGAGATTGGGAATAACGTAATTCTTTGGAGCGGTAATCATATCGGTCACCGCTCGGTGATTGAGGATAACTGCTTTATTTCCTCGCATGTGGTTGTTTCGGGCTATTGTAGAATCGGGGAGTCTTGTTTTTTAGGGGTGAACTCTACGCTTAATGATCATGTGACGGTCGCACGGGACTGTATTGTGGCTTCCGGTTCGTTAGTATCGAAAGACCTGAAAGAGCCTGAGCGTATTTATTATGGTTCTCCAGCAAAAGAACTACCTAAGAAAAGTTCACTCAGCGTTAAATTGTAGAGGAAGGCGTCATGAAGTGGAACAAGCTAGGTCATGTCTTTTCTCCAACCGGAACTAACGATTGGAAGAAAAATTCTGCGCTGACGCCTACACCGATTCTACTGAACGATAATGTAATCCGTGTATATGCAGGGTTCAGGGATGAAGAGGGTGTTAGTAGGATTGGTTATGTGGACGTCGATGCGCAAGACCCTACTAAAGTCCTCAAGGTTTCTGAGGTTCCAGTTTTGGATCGGGGGCGAGACGGGTGCTTCGATGACAATGGCGTTATTCTAGGTGACATTGTTAGATGTGGTAACGTCCTGCGGATGTACTATGTTGGTTTTCAAATAGTTAAGCGTGCAAAATTTTTAGCATTCACAGGATTGGCGGAAAGCACTGATGGTGGCGAGACATTTTCGCGTGTTTCTGAAGTGCCTGTCATGGACAGGGCTGAAGCCGGAACAACGATTCGTGCGATCCATTCTGTTCTGTTCGAGGACGATGTCTGGAAAGTATGGTATGCGGTGGGTGACTCTTGGACATTAATCAATGGCAATCACTACCCTGACTACAATATTTGGTACACAGAGTCTGTCGACGGCCGAATATTTAACCAGCAAGAGTTGTTATGTATAGATGTGGAAGGAGATGAGTATCGGATAGGGCGGCCCTCAGTATACAAAGTAAAAGACAAATATTATATGTTTTATACTAAGGGCGGCACATCCGGTAGTGACTATTTTCCAGGTGTGGCCGTATCCAGCGATGGGAAGCATTGGGAACGTCGTGATTCGAGCCTTGGTTTGACACTTTCTGAAAGTGGCTTCGACTCTGTGCATCTTTGTTATCCAAGATTAGTCACTGCAGCAGAAAAGACGTTCTGTTTTTATAACGGAAATAATATGGGGGCAGAGGGGTTTGGTGTGGCGGAGTTGTTGGAATGGTAGTTTGCGAGTTTTATTCAGCCACCAGAAAAAACGAGTGGGATAGTTTTGTTGTAGACTCCAAGACTCCATTGTTTCTATTTAAAAGAGACTTTATGGAGTACCACTCGGATCGATTTATTGACGCCTCATTGATGATTTATGAGGAAGAAGTACTGGTCGCTGTGTTGCCTGCGTCTCGTAACGAGGATGTTTTGGTCAGCCACGGTGGTTTGACATACGGCGGCTTGATTCTGTCTCAAAAGGTAAAGGCTGAAACTGTTCTAGAAAGCGTTGAAGCTATGATGCTTTTTGCTAGATCTCACAAATTTAATAAGATTTTATACAAGGCTACTCCTTACATATTTTCAATTCATGGTGCACAAGAAGACCTGTATTCATTGTTTAGAGTCGGAGCTGAAATTGTTCGTAGGGATCTGTCGAGCATTATTTTCCTAGATCGGCGATTGAAGCTTTCCAAAGGCAGAAAGTGGCTTATTGCTCGGGCAAAAAAGAATAATTTAGTTGTGACTGACTCCAATGACTGGGGTGAATTTATTGGTTTGCTGAATGGTGTGTTAGAGAAACATGGGGCTGTAGCAGTTCATACGCCACAAGAACTTGAGTTATTGTCATCTCTTTTTCCTGAAAACATATCTCTCAGAATCGTCAAGTCTGAAGGAAAGTTGCTGGCTGCGACCTTGCTTTTTAAATTTGGTACTGTCGTCCATACTCAGTATTTAGCGACAAACTCCGAAGGCAAAGAGGTGGGGGCGTTAGATTATCTTATTGAAGCCTGTATTCAAGAGAGCCTAGACAGCGGATTTAAGTATTTTAGTTTCGGGGTGTCTACTGAGAATGGTGGAAAATACATCAACTCAGGTCTGCTTGCTCAAAAAGAAAGTTTCGGTGCCCGTGGTATGGCAATTGATTTTTATGAGATTAAACTAAATGATTAATTTTCTTGACTTGAAAAAAGTAAATCAGGCCTACGCTGTTGAATTGAAAGAAGCCTGCGCAAGAGTTATTGACTCTGGTTGGTATATTGGTGGTCAAGAACTATCAAAATTTGAGCAAGAATTTGCAACCTATTGTGGTTCTCAGCACTGTGTTGGTGTTGCTAATGGGTTAGATGCTTTGAGTTTGACCCTCAGAGCCTGGAAGGAAATGGGTAAGCTGGAAGACGGCGACGAGGTAATTGTTCCCGCCAATACTTATATTGCCAGTATTCTGGCGATCACAGAAAATGGCTTGGTGCCAGTTCTCGTTGAGCCCGATGAGCATAGCTTCAATTTGTCACCTCAACGTGCAGAGCGCGCGATAACCAATCGGACTAAAGTCATTTTGGCGGTGCACTTGTATGGTCAACTGGCAGAGATGCCGTCACTGTGCGCGCTGGCAAAAAAATACAACCTATTGGTGCTAGAAGATTCCGCTCAAGCTCACGGTGCGAGCATTAATGGCCGCAAGGCAGGTACTTGGGGAGACGCTTCAGGGTTCAGCTTTTATCCAGGTAAAAACCTAGGGGCTCTCGGTGACGCAGGGGCAGTCACAACCGACGATGTTGAACTGGCGTCTGTTGTCCGTGCACTAGGCAACTATGGAAGTTATAAAAAATATGAAAACCAATATAGGGGTGTGAACAGTCGTTTGGACGAAATTCAAGCGGCAATGTTGAGAGTTAAATTACGTCATCTGGATCGTGAAATAATGGTGAGGAAAACATTGGCTAATCAATATATAGCCAATATTGATAACGCTCTGATTCAGGTTCCATCACTTGCTCTTCAAGAACAGCATGTATGGCATTTGTTTGTTGTGCGTAGCGAAAGGCGTGATGAGTTGAAAAGCTATCTGTACGGCCATGGTATTGAAACGCTGATCCACTATCCTATCCCGCCACACAAACAAAACGCTTATAGAGCCTTGGCTTCGGAACATCATCCAGTAACGGAAGCTATACACCGGACAGTACTAAGCTTGCCGTTAAGCCCAGTCACTTCTGCTGCTGAAGTCAGTATGGTAATCGACCATTTGAACGCCTTTTCTTAAAATCGTTGTGTTTTAGCTTGGCCGGGGAATAAGTTAGCTTTAGAAGGGGCTAAAGCTAATATTTTTACAATGCTGCGTTAAATGGTTTTGATTTTGAATATACTAAAAACTGGTTTGCTAACCTCTATCGCTACAGTTGCTCGATTACTGTCGGGTTTCTTGGTGATGAAGTTTGTAGCGATTTTAGCTGGGCCTGAAGGCGTTGCACAACTCGGCCAGTTTATGAGTCTCACAGCCTTACTGGTTGTATTTTCGGGAGGAGGAGTTGGCGCAGGTGTAGTCAAGTATTTGGCGGAATACCGTGAGCAAAATATCTCTCTACAAATACTACTAAACTCAGCATTTTGTTTTTCCCTCGCCTCGTCGTTAGTGATGTGTATAGTGGTGCTCGCTTTTAGCGAGCATTTGTCGATTTGGTTGCTTGGTGATCTGCGCTATAAAAGTCTGATTATCGTACTAGCGTTCGCACAGATTTTTGTAGCACTGCATAATTTAATTATCGCAATCGTCAATGGCATGATGGATGTGAAGCGTCTTGCTGCGATACACGTAGGAGGGGCCGCTCTTGGGGTGCTCGCCCCATTGGTATTGGGCTATTATTATCAGTTGTACGGTGTGCTTCTGGCTTTTTTGTTGGCTCAAGCGAGTCTGTTGTTTGTTAGTTTTATGTTTTATAAGAAAAGTGACTATTTCAACTGGAGTTATTTTGCTCTAGTCTGGGATGTTGAGATGGTTAAAAAGTTGTCACATTTCTCGGTGATGACGTTAACTTCAGCCCTTCTCGCTCCAGCAGTCCAAATTGCTACTCGAAATATTTTAGCTGAAAAATTTTCCTGGGAGCAAGTCGGGTATTGGCAGGCGGTTAGCAAAGTATCGGAAGCCTATTTGCTGTTCATAACCATGGCGATCAGTGTTTATTATCTTCCCAGGTTGTCTGCAATTATAGATAAAAAGTTGTTCATTTCTGAAATTAGAACTGCTTATCAATACTTGATCCCAATTGTTATTGTGTCAGCGTTGGGTATATATTTTTTTCGTGATTTCATTACTCAGGTGCTGTTTTCTTCCGAATTTTCGAATGCGCTTTATCTTTACGCTCCGCAACTGCTCGGCGATGTCATTAAGGTAATGTCTTTTATACTATCTTTTATAATGCTCGCTAAAGCCATGACGAAATTATTCATATTCTCTGAGGTGTTTTTCAGTCTGACCTATGTGGCCTGGGTGTATTTTTTGACGGAGCACTTCGGACTGGTTGGTGCGATGTACGCTTTTGTTGTGAATTACGCGATTTATTTTGTATTCAGTTTTGTGGTTGCTCGTCGGTTTATAGTGAGTATGAGGTGAGGAAGGTCATTGTGGTAATGGCATTTAGGTCGAAGATTATTGCTCGGCCGAGATAATTGATTTTATGATGATTACTAGTATGTATTATTGTAAAGTGTTTTTTAGCAGTGATCATTGTTTAGGCGGAGTTAGCATCTCTCAATGTGGGATTTAGAATTATTCCGATTTCCTGCTCTTGGTAGTGGTGAGGCTAATGCCTCAGCCGTTTGAATACCTGTTGGCTAGGGATGTTATTGAGCGATCGGTGATCGAGAAGGGAGGTCTTGTTGGATATGGTTAAAATTGCTGTACTATTAGCTGCCTATAATGGCGTTAAATGGTTGCCTGCACAGGTTGAATCAATTCTTCAGCAAAAAAATGTTGATGTAAATATTTTTATTAGCGTCGACTCTTCTAGCGACGCAACAGAGGCATGGGTTAGCGAACTGGCGTTAAATAATACCCAGGTCAAAGTTCTTCCTCACGGCGAACATTTTGGTGGGGCGGGTAGAAATTTTTATAGGCTTATCCGTGACGTAGATTTTTCTGAATTTGATTATATAGCTTTAGCTGATCAAGATGATATTTGGTTAGCCGATAAGTTGAGCGCTGCTCACGAGAGGATTTCGGAATCGTGCGCTTCGGGTTATTCCAGTAATGTAACTGCATTTTGGTCTGATGGGCGGAAAGTCTTGCTTGATAAAGCACAGCGGCAACGTAAGTATGATTTTTTGTTCGAGGCAGCTGGGCCTGGCTGCAGCTATGTTCTTAAAGTGTCTGATGCGCTTGAGTTCAAGCGATTTGTAATAGCGAATTGGTCGCGTGTATGTGAAGTATCTTTGCATGACTGGTTGGTGTATGCCTGGTTTAGGTCAAGTGGTCTGAGTTGGTACATAGACCCGGTCTCTCATATGCTCTATCGTCAGCATTCAAACAATCAATTCGGCGCTAATACTGGTATTAAAGCTCTCGTGGCCCGTTTGTCTTTATTGCGAAGCGGGTGGTATCGTGGCGAGGTCAGTAAAATTTCAGGTTTATTGGCAGATAAGGCCCAAGGATTACCGGCTTCCTTGCTCAAGCAGGGTAAGATTCCTTCCTCTTTTTTGATTCGCAACTGGGCTAGCTTGCGTCGTCGATTTCGCGATCGAGTTTTTTTGTTGGTAATGGTTGTTCTGGGGATTTATTAGGTATGAGTTGTGCAGTGGCCTGACTTTTTGTGACTTTCACCCCTATGCTCTTAGGTTAAGCGGTATTGAGTGTTTGACATTAAGGTTTTTGAATGTTGGAAGAGCTATCCCGCTCTTCTGGCAGAAAGTCAATTATATATCGATCAAAATATTGGCGCGCAGGCGGGTCGTTTTGAATTTTCAGCAGGGCGTTGAAATCTTGAGTAGAATTTTTTGGGATGTATAATCCTATCGAAATCTTTGCGAATCAATGAGATTTCGCATGTTAATAACTTACGCTCTTGTGCAATCGAGTTCACTTGTATCAGCTGGGGAAGCGGCTGAAATCTGCTGCGGAGCAATAAATGGAGCATAAAAAATAATGATTCAGTGGCTGTTCCTTCCTTTCGTTATTCTCCTGTCTTTAACGCTGACTGAGCTGTTGAGGCGTTATGCCCTTGCGCGCAGCATTATTGATATTCCAAATGCTCGAAGTTCTCATTCGGTTCCAACGCCTCGTGGTGGGGGGGTAGCGATTGTTTTGGTTTTTCTCTCGTGCCTGCCATTTTTGGCATGGATGCAGTTGGTGCCGGTCACTACGTTGGTCGCGGTAGGCGGAGCTGGAGCATTGATCGCAGTGATCGGATTTATTGATGATCATGGTCATGTCGCCGCTAGATGGCGCTTATTAGGACATTTCGCTGCCGCTGCCTGGGCATTGTTTTGGCTGGGTGGTTTACCTGCGATCGTCATTTTCGGCTTGACTATTGACCTGGGATGGTTTGGGTACGTTCTATCTGCGCTTTACTTGGTATGGATGCTAAATTTGTACAATTTTATGGATGGGATCGATGGCATCGCCAGTATCGAAACGATCTGCGTATGTATGGGGGTCTGTTTGCTTTATTGGGTAAGTGGTTTTGATAGCATGGTTTGGCTTCCCCTTTCACTCGCTAGCGCTACTGCAGGTTTTTTGTTTTGGAATTTCCCGCCTGCGCGAATTTTTATGGGCGATGCCGGAAGCGGGTTTTTAGGGGTTGTATTGGGAGTGATTTCCATTAATTCTGCCTGGGCTTCTTCACAATTGTTTTGGGCAATGTTGATTTTGCTTGGCGTGTTCATCGTAGATGCTACTTTTACTTTAATGCGTCGTTGTGTGCGTGGTGACAAAGTCTATGAAGCACATCGCAGTCATGCCTATCAGTTTGCATCTCGACGCTTTGGTAAGCATTTACCGGTAATACTGGCGGTCGCAGCTATCAATGCGTTTTGGCTGCTCCCAATTGCCCTAAGTGTGGTTTTGCTAGGAATGGACGGTGTGTTCGGTCTGATTTTTGCCTACTTTCCTTTAATAATTCTGGCGGTGAAATTTCACGCTGGTGAATTGGAAAATGCCGACGGCCTCGGTGGTGGTAAGATTTAACGGATTGCTAAGATAAGTTTTTGTCGACAAACATAGACATGCATCATGTAGATATAGTGATGCGGCTAGGTGAAGCTTGTCGCAAATTTACGGGCATTATTACTAGCATCAACTGCTTGTTCAAAAACAATCCTCGTGAGTTATTGCTTGGGCTGTCGCGCCGTAAAAAGCGACAGCTTCAAGTTTCAATCGACGTCGTATTCGTGTAACTGCCTCATCAATTTGCGAGCGACCAAGGACTCCGGCACCTTGCAGACGTTCGATGATTCCCACCGATTCATCGACACTCTGATCATCAGGATTGATACTCGTGATGCCTCTGTTTTCAAGAAAGTAGCGCTTCGAACCCTTAATCAACTCTGCGTACGGCTCCTGTACTGGCTTAGCCACAAATACGATTGCTGTCTGTAGACCATTGCGGTCTTGACCCAGCTGTAGGTCGGGAATCTGACCCTTGGCGCTGACCTCAAGTACTCCTGTAAGGTTGCCTACACGGAAAACCATGAAATATCTCAGTGCGGGAGACTCGCAAGGCACCGCGAAACGACTAAAAGATCAGCTTTCCGCAGCCCTCACAGAGGCAAAAGGCGCTCGCATAAGAAGCCTGGATGGACTGAACCTGATGCAGACAATTGTTTCAAAGGGGGACCCTTCGGTTGACTCTCTGCAAGCCATAGTATATAAAATACGATTATTCAATTAGGCCTTATTTCGGTCGCAACAATGTCCGGAGGACGTATTGGTACCTTTAGTATCTTACATCGTACCTGCTTACAATCATGACCAATACGTTCAATGTTGCCTTGATAGTATTTTAGCCGATGTTTATGGCAATAAAGAAATTGTAATCATTGATGATGGTTCTACCGATAACACCGCGAAGGTGATCGAGCAATGGCTGTCACGCCATGCCGAGAGCATAAACGTTATCTATAAGAGTCGCCCAAACAAAGGTGTAACGGCGACTATAAATGAGCTCACAAGTTTGGCAAACGGCGATTTTCTCAGGTTGGGCGCCAGTGATGATTATTTCTTGTCGGGAGGCAGCCAAAAGCTGGTCGACTATTTGCTAAACTGCCCGGATAAGTTGGCTGTCATTGGTGACTCCATCGTTGTCGACGAGCATGGCAAAGTGATCCACGACAGCGGTATGACCGGCTTGCACCGAGCGAACAAGCAAAGATACCTATCGGAGAAAGGCATTATAGCGTCGGTTATTAGCGACTGGGCGGTTGCGGGCCCTGTCCCGATGGTGCGTAGAGCATTCGTTACCGACGGTGAAGGCTGGGACGAGGGGCTACGGATTGATGATTGGGATTTTTTTCTCCGGATTGCGGCACAAGGTGGGCTGGGCTTTATCGATGAGCGCGTATGTGCATACCGAGTACACAACACCAATACCTGCCGGACTCCCGACGTCGTGTCCAGAATCAGGAATCTCGAAGAGTCCGGAAAAGTAGCAAAACGGCACATCGCAAAATTCCACGGTCCTTATAAAAAAATGCTTCAAGCACAGTGTTACTTGGTCGACGCAAAGGTCGCATTTTTAAAACACCAGTGGCTCAAGACGTCATTTTATATGGCAGGATATTTTGCATTTAACATTGCGGGGGAGTTGCAAGGCATGAGCAACTCTAAAAAGGGCGGCGTGTGAAAGATTTTCATCGGTCTCCCTCGATATTTTTCTCATTGCCCTTGCTGGGCAGTTGCATTATTGCGCTGCTTACATTTGAACTGCCTAAGGGTTACGGCGTCGGTATTTCGATTTTGATGGTGGTCGCCGTCTTGGCCATAGTGTTCGATTCGATACTAGGTATTCGTTTGCCCGCGCGCCGCGCACTACAACTCGTGCCCTTTGATCGCTCGCCCGAATGCTATTGGGTGAAGGTGTTGGCTTGGTCGGTGCTGGTGGCCTGCATCCTCGACTTGACCTTATTTCCATTGCCATTACTTAATCCTGAGATCTATGCCAACTTCGACGGAGGTCGATCGCATGTTCGACATATCTCGAATATGTGCTGGGTACTTCCCATTGTAGGATTGCTTTGCTACCCAGACAAACGCATCAGAGTTCTTTTCATTGCTATAGGACTGGCATTTCCTGTTCTGGTACTGGACCGAAACCGGCTTTTTGCCTCGGTGTATGGATTGGCCGTAACCATGGTCTTTTTCTCCAAGCGGCAAATTCCCTGGAAAACCCTGATTGCCAGCTTGCTAGGGGCACTGCTTCTTTTTGCTAAATTGGGGCAATTTCGTTCGGGGCGCCTTGATTGGGTGGCATTACCTTTCAGCGACTTCTATGTCGCGGCTTCAGCCGGCTTTAAATGGATTTTACTCTACATTGGTGCGGGAATTTATAACTTTAGTTCCATAATGGCCAAAGGTTACATCGACTCAGATTTCTTGATTAATCAATTGGTCCCCCAGGCAGGCGGAGTAGAAACCTTGGGATCTACTATCCCATTTGATGAGCCTGTCATTAACGTTGGAACTGAATACTTTCCCTTCCTGATGGCGTGGGGGTCTGTGGGGGCGGTGGGTGCGGCGTTGTTTTTGTACCTGTCGCTAGTCGCGTCCGTTTATTTCTTCAGGAAGCGCCCAAATATAATCTCGTTCTTGATATTTTTACGCATCAGTTACTGTTGTGTGATGGCAGGCTTCGCTCCCCAAGCCTACACTTGGACCAATTTGGGCTTCATTGCGTTGTGTCTACTCATGCAAATCTTTACATACCGGGTGCCCTTAATAGCCCTATCGAAATATGACAGAAAAAGCTAAGCCTGAGTCTGATTTATGCAGCGGGTGTGACAGCTGTACTCACACGTACCTGTATTTCAGTACAATACATCCCGAATTTATTTGTGCCAGTAGTGGCACGGTATTCTCTTGCACCTTGGCGTTATCGAGGTGGAGGTCGCATCGTATGGTGGCAGATCAATACGACTCCACGTATTTGCGCAAAAATTTAGCGGAACCCGGCCCTTTTTTATATGGTTTTAGATGATCGCTTCTGGTCGTCCGACAGCTGGGCCAGCTTGCTCCTGCAGATGTGCAATTTGTCCGCGAGCTTATGCTGGGTTTGCATTTCCTGTGTCTTCTCAACAGTCTTGGGAAGGGCGCGGATTATCGAGTTCGGACCAGATAGCCTAACTTCAACTTACGCGAGTGATGCTTTATGCACGACCCTGAAGTGAAAAATGATGTGGAAGCTTTTACATTTGTGTCATTGCTGAAATTTTTGACACAAGGCTGGAAATTTATCACTGCCGGCGCTGTTTTGGGCTTAGTGGGAGCTAGCGCCTATTTATGGGTTACCCCATCAGAGTACGAAGCCTCTGCGATAATAAAAATGGCTGAAAACCGTGGGTTGGATGGTGACGGCACTCCGATTTCAAACCAGATCGAATCTGCAACTTCAGTCATCGCGCGGCTGAACAGCCCTGCTGCTTATTCGGGCGAAGTCCTGCGTGAGTGTGGCCTCGACGATGTGCCAGAGGCTAAACAGCGGATGACTAGGCTGGCTCGGTACACCGCCGAAGGTCAGCCAGCTTTCCTTATGGTCAACGTCCGAGCTCGAGGCGCGGAGCTTGCTTCAAAATGCGCCGAAGGTATCTTCGAGTTGGTTCGCCAGCAACAGGATGTCTTAAGCCAACCCGGCCGGGAACGTCTTTCGCAAATGGTTGCTGACCTTCATAAATCGAGACAAGCTCATTTAGACGCGCTAGGGGGCGGGGGTGGGTTGGCAGAGGGAATGGCTATCTACCTCGCGCACCGAGATGCCATCAACAAAATCGAAGCTGTATTGCGCAGGTACGAATACGCATTGGGTTACATGCCTACGCAGTTGATTTCTGTTTATCCTATTCCTAAAGCCGTATTCCCGCGGCAAACACCCGTTATTCTTTTGGGGCTTATCACCGGGTTGCTGGTGGGGCTTTTGGCGGCTTGCCTGAGGCGCGTTGGCAAAAGCTGAAAGCATGTTCCAGTCGCAGGGCTGGCGCATGACAGTTTAGCTAAGGGGGGTGCATGAAGATATTTGTGACAGGAGCCTCCGGGTTCATTGGCCGTAACTTATGCGAGCAACTTTTGGCTGAGAGGCATGAAGTTGTGGCGCTGCATCGTAGGCTTCCGGAAATCGCTTGCGGCGAAGTAGTGCTTGGAGAGCTCGACGACATCGGAGCCTGGTCAGACCGACTGGAATCAGTCGACTGCGTCATTCATCTGGCGGGACGGGCACATGTGAAAAATGCCAATGAGCAAAACCCGCTGGAGGCGTTTCGGAAAGTCAATCGAGATGCATGCATTCGACTAGCTGAGGTCTGCTTGTTACGTGGTGTACAGCGGTTTGTTTTCATTAGTTCCATCGGTGTGAACGGAAATGAAACACACGGAAAGGCATTCACTGAGCTGTCACCAGCAGCCCCCCACGCTCCTTATGCGATTGCCAAGCACGAAGCTGAAGTGGGTCTGACTTCTCTTTTTAAAGACACGCCTACCGAACTGGTGATTATTCGCCCACCGCTGGTGTACGGGGCTCACGCACCGGGGAATTTTCGGCGTCTATTGAAACTGGTCGCCAGCGGTGCGCCGATGCCGTTCGCTGGGGTAGCCAACAGGCGCAGTGTTATCGGCGTTGAGAGCCTTTGTAATTTCATCTTGCTCGCTGCACAACATCCTAAGGCGGCGGGGGAATTATTCCTGGTCGCTGATGAGCCAGCAATATCCACTGCTGCTATGGTGCGAGCACTGGCGCGAGGGATGGGTAAGCGAAGTATACAGTTGCCTGTTCCGCCAGTATTGCTGAAGACATTGTTCTCACTGGTAGGCAAGCAAGCACTTTATCAGCAGCTTTGCTGTTCACTGGAAGTGGACAGCTCCAATGCCCAGCGGACGCTGGGCTGGATTCCCGAACGTAACGTCGAGGAAAACCTTCGGAAAGAGAGCGCCAGTTACCGAGGTTTGTAGTCTTGAAATCGGTGGGGTTATGGAGCGCTTACAGTAAATCTGCTTTTACGCTGCTCGTCCTGAGCGCCGGAACCGGCCTATCGCGCGCTCAGATTGTCCATCGCAACGTCCGCCACGATTAACCCACATTAGTCTAATGGGTCGCACAAACCTGTCAGTAGATCCTGGATGTCGTTTTTTCCTGTTACGACGATGCTTACCTACGTACAATGGACTTAAACGAGTTCAAGCAAGGGAGTAGGGCGTTTTGGGGCAAGGCTATATGGATAGGCTGAGGATGTTTTTGCTGGGACTTCCGCGTCGGCAGAAGCGGTTAATCCAAGTGTTCACAGACGTTATACTCGTTTGGGTAGCACTGTGGATGGCGTTCGTGGTGCGTTTGGGGATTGATGAGATGATCAATCCTTTCAAAATTCCTATATGGCTATTCGCCTGTGCGCCAGTTGTCGCGATTCCCTTGTTCATACGGTTCGGCATGTACCGAGCCGTAATGCGGTATTTTGGTAACGATGCCCTTGTTGCCATCATTAAAGCGGTCAGCCTTTCCTCGCTGATCCTGGCTTTGATAGTCTACTGGTACAGCAATCACGAGGCAGTTGTTCCCCGGTCTGTCATTTTCAACTACTGGTGGTTGAGTCTCGTCATCATCGGCGGCCTGCGCCTATGCATGCGCCAATATTTCATGGGCGACTGGTTCACAGCCGCCCAGCACGTTCCTTTCACAAACCGTGATGACGGTTTGACCAAAGTTGCTATCTACGGCGCGGGCGTAGCAGGCAACCAACTGGTAGCAGCATTGCGTATGGGGCGTGTCATGCGACCGGTCGCATTCATCGATGACGACTCCAGCATTGCCGATCGCTCCATTTCCGGTTTGCACGTCTACAAACCCAAACACATTCAGCAGATGATCGATGTCACTGGTGCCCAGGAGATCCTTCTTGCGCTGCCGTCTTCGACCCGCGCTCGGCGCCGGGAAATTCTCAATGTACTGGAAGGGTTTCCGCTACACGTGCGCAGCGTCCCCAACTTTACCGATTTGGCCAGCGGCCGCGTGAAGGTTGAAGATATTCGGGAAGTCGATATCGCCGACTTGCTAGGTCGCGACTCGGTGCCTGCGCAGCCTGAGTTGCTGGAACGCTGTATCCGCGGTAAAACGGTCATGGTAACAGGCGCTGGCGGCTCGATCGGGTCTGAACTGTGCCGACAGATTTTCGCCCTGGGACCCACTACGCTGCTGCTGTTCGAACACAGTGAATTTAATCTCTACAGCATCCTGTCCGAACTTGAGCAGCGCAGTTGTCGAGAGTCGTCTGCGATTCGGCTGTTGCCAATTCTTGGGTCCATCCGTCATAAAGAAAAGCTTCTGGATGTGATGAAAACCTGGCGTGTCGACACGGTCTACCACGCTGCCGCCTACAAGCATGTGCCGATGGTCGAGCACAATATTGCTGAAGGCGTGCTGAATAACGTAATTGGAACGCTCAACACGGCTCAAGCGGCACTACAGGCGGGTGTGTCCAATTTCGTGCTGATATCGACCGACAAAGCGGTCCGTCCAACAAACGTAATGGGCAGCACCAAGCGTCTCGCCGAGTTGACATTGCAAGCGCTGAGCCGCGAGATTGCCCCCGTATTGTTCGGCGATAAGATGAACGTTTCGCACGTCAACAAAACACGTTTCACGATGGTTCGTTTCGGCAATGTCCTTGGCTCGTCGGGTTCCGTCATCCCGCTATTCCATAGCCAGATCAAGTCGGGCGGACCGCTGACGGTTACCCATCCAAAGATCACCCGCTATTTCATGACCATTCCTGAAGCAGCGCAACTGGTAATCCAGGCAGGCTCCATGGGGCAGGGCGGCGATGTGTTCGTGCTGGACATGGGCGAGCCGGTGAAAATCGTTGAGCTTGCGGAGAAAATGATCCATTTGTCGGGATTGAGTATTCGTTCGGAGAAGAACCCGCACGGCGACATTTCTATCGAGTTCACTGGGTTACGTCCAGGCGAAAAACTGTACGAAGAGCTGCTGATTGGCGAAAACGTATCGGCTACGCAGCACCCGATGATTATGAGCGCGAACGAAGATCACCTTGCCTGGGACGTCCTGAAAGGTCGTTTGATTGACTTGTTGGCGGCAGTTGATCAAGACGACTACTCACGTGTTCGCCAACTTCTGCGCGAAGCAGTCAGCGGCTACACCCCCGACGGCGAAATCGTCGACTGGATTTACCAACAACGTCGCCTCGAACCCTGATTGTTTCACATCTCGGTGGAGGAGTTTTGGAAGCGAAGGGGATCGGGAAAGCGATTTTGGATAAGCGTCGCGAATAAAATCGTGGTGAGCTAAGCTTGTAGCTCAACACCAGGGCCGGTCATTGACCGGCCTTTTTGCATTCTGGTGGTGGTGGCGGTGCAGCCCCTTCCAGCGGCGGATTTAAAGTTACGACTATGATATCTCGATTAAATGATTGACCAGTCAGCAAACCGTGTACTTGGTTTTCGCCAGATTGAACATACCATTGCGAGTGCTGACGCGGATCTTCTTGCAGGGTGAATCTTGAGTGCGGACTATTCCGTGTTACGCATCATGTCGATGGCCTTTACATCCTTGAAGCACTCGGGTTTTTAGCTCATCGAGGTCGTTCAGTACCCAAGCCCGGTGTGCCAGCCCGAGCAGTGGTGTTTTTCACCGCGCCACGCTATTTCACAATAAACCGAGCAAGTAGGAAGGTGATCGGCAGGGTGATAACCACAACTAGGAGCGGAGCTAGGGTGATGGGGATAGATAGCTGTTCAACAGCGAGGTATATCAAGCATAAACCACTTAGGTATTGAACGATGTAAACAAGCGGGAACGAAAGAAGCTTTTTCAGGGAGAGGGGTTCGTTGAAGACGTAGCGCGCATTGAGAACGTACGAAATTACGATACTTAAGGCATACGAAAGAGAATAAGCATATGTGTATACCATCACTTGAATAAACACTAGATAGAAAATATATCCGGCGCCGGTATTGATGCAGCCAACGATAAGAAATTTAATGAATTCGAAATTAAAGAATTTCTTCTTCAATAACTGCATGAGGGTGTCTGTTGACCTCATCAAATATCCTCCAAATATATTCGCTCATTACACCAAGCATTACTATGATCAGGCCCAACAGGAAGGATACGAGGGTGGCCAGTGTCGCAAACCCAGGCACTTCAACCTTGCCAAACAGAGCACTCAGCACCACAACGGTGCCATAAGCGAAGCTACCCAGCGACACTATCAGGCCTATTGCCGAAATCAGCCTGACCGGAGCGAAGGAAAACGAAAAAATGGAGTCGATAAGCAGCTTCCATTTTTTTCCGAAAGTCCACCTGGATTTTCCATGCTCACGAGCCACGCGAACGTAAGGTATTTTTTCGGGGGTGAACCCTAGCCAAAATGGGAATAGAGGGAAGTTGATATGCTTGCCACTGTCTTTAAGGTAGGGCAGAAGCTGGGCGTCCATGAGAGCGAGGTCAAAACCATTTTTCGGATAGCTTGCCATTACGAACTTGCGCAATAGCTTGTAATACACTGCTGAAAATATTTTTGACCCCAATGGGTCTTGTCGATCTGTGCGCTCACAGATGATGTACTTGGAACCGTTTTTCCAGCGGCTAATCATTTCCGGGATAAGCTCTGGCGGGTCCTGAAGGTCAGCGGCCAAGAACAGAAAACAATCCCCAGTGATGTAATTGAGGCCAGTTTTTACCGCGCTGATGGCTCCGAAATTACGACTTAGCTTGATCACTTTGCTGCCCGGGCGCGTAATCACAAACTGTCTGAGCAAATTCAGTGAGTTGTCTTGGGAGCCGTCGTCGACGAAAATGAGCTCCAGCAGCATGTCTTGTTGATTAAGTAATTGCTCTATATAAAGAAGTTTGCTGAATAGATCCGGCAAGGAGCCTTCGTTAAAATAGACAGGTACCACAATGGATAGCGTTTTCATCGGATCATACTTCCTGTGTAGATGTGCGCACGGGTGAGCTGGACGGTTGGCGCAGCAATGTAAGCAGGCTAATGAAGCAGAGCAGCGTCACAGCGAGAAAAACACCATACATCTGGTGAGAGATCCACGGGCCGGAATACATGTAGAGCATCTGGTCCGGGAATGTCTGGAAGTTACCCGTCCAAGGGCCGACATTTATACTCAGCCAGAACCTGGACAGGATCAGTGCCATGCCTGCGACGGCATAGGTAAGCCACCAGTCGACCTTGCGCTCATCCCCCAACTGGTTCAGTGCCTGGCACGTCAGCATTGCAAGAGCCGGCCAGGCATTGAGGAACTGACGTGATTCGGAGCCGATGGACAGGAAGGCAAACAAGGCGATGAAGACACTGAGGCCCAGGCCTTCGGCTTTTGCCTGCGCAGCGATACGCGGCCAAAGCAAGATGGCGATCATGTAAAACGGACCATAGTGCATCGCGTGCGCAACGACGTTGATCAACGGGTTTGACAAGGATGCCTGTGTAAACAGGCCTAGATAGGTGGTGATTGTGAGTGGGCCAGGCGTCCGGTCGGAAAAGTGAAAGACTATTGCTTTGACCGAGACGTACAGGAGGATGCCCACTACCACTGGAGCCACCTTGATGTACCTGGATGCTCGCAGATAGGCGGGCACGTCGATCATCGGCTTCAGCGCTAAGTAAATGTAGGTAATGAACAGAATTATGCTGAGTGGAAGAATCTCTTTCTTGAAAACGGTTGTGCCTAAGGATTGTCGTAGACCATTGGCATATAGGTAGGCGGCAAGCGCAATCAGGGAGATGGCAACCAGCAATGCTAACAGGTGGCTATGCAGAGAGGGCGGGCGGTTAGCGACGCTGGCCCTACCTAGCATGATCATCGGTAGTGCACCGTAAAGCATCGTGGGCCATACAAAGCAGCAGAGGAAGCTGAGCACTACCAAAAGGGTGAAGCGATTTTTGATGTAGGCATAGAAAATACCCAGGCCTAGGACGTAACCGGAAATATCTGTCAGAGTTGGGTTATATGATAGATTGGTGAGTACAGGGTAATTGAAAAACAGTGCGCTGAAGCCCAGGAAGTAAATAGGCACTCGCCATTGATAATGTCGGCCGATCAGGATGAGTAGTCCGGCTGCAATGACAAGTAGGCCGACATTGAATAAGTAGAAGGCGTGAATCACTCGAGGGGTTGAAGTTATATCATAGCCCAGTAACTTCGTGGTGTTATGAATGATGATGGAGGGGAGAAGACGGCCGATATAATACTCGGACACTGTGTGACTGTTAAGTATCTCTATTGAATCGCGTTGCGCCCAATCAGCATAGGCAGCGCCGTCCCAGCCTAGGCCATCGTTGTGCTGAATTCTTTCACCGTGATTGAAATTAAAAGAGAACCAGAACACCATGAACAGGACCCCCACACAGCCCATTAGTGCATGGCGGTCAATACCAGATAACTTATTCATTTCAATGTATTTTTCTTATGGTGCACAGCCGGCAGGCCGCGATTACGAAGTTTATCCACCAATAGAGGAGGCGTGTATTGTGCATTGGGTATTTCGCGCTGTTTTGGACATCATGTGGATATAGCCCCCATTCACTGAATGTTTTTCACGGCTCAATGCATTTTTCAAGAACTGGTAATATTATCAGAAAGGGTGTAGCTTAATCAAGTGGGGTAGTGGCCAGCGTTGTATCTAGAATAAATCTTTGAGAAAATAGCTGTGGTATTTAGGTCATGCCACTCTCGGCCGCAAACAGATGAGCTCACAAGAGTTAGCCTAGGCATCTCTGGCCTTCTGCCGACCCAGCACCATCTCTTTCGCAAGAGCAATTTCACTGCGACGCCTCTCTCTTTCATGCATGAATTCCCGCCGAATTCTGATCTTGTCCCCTTCCTTCCTCACATAATCAACGAAAACTAACCGCCCTTAAGGCCGCCATTTTTGACTGTCTGTTGGGTTGAGCGCAGAGCCGTTGAAGTTATCGACAACTTATGGGCTGCCTTAGACACCTTCGACAGGAAAGAAGAGTTCATCAATCTGACGCTTATGATGCTGATGGCTCTGGAGTGCTGCAGCTTTGCTCAACAGTTTCCCTGCCACTTGCATGGCAGTCAGCGCCGCTATGCCTTAATTAGGTGGTCAATCAGCGACAGGGGCGATAATTGACCGGCCTTTTTGAAAATACGCTAGGCATGGCGCGTCGTGCGCAAGAGCCAGCGAGCCACGTGCCCTCGCGCGTCCAACTCCTGCGTGAAAACCGTCAGCGGTTACAGTCCCGATGGCGAAATCGTCGACTGGATCCACCAGCAACGCCGTCTCGAGCCCTGATTGTTTCACATCTTGTAACGGACACATTTTTGACAGCTCTAGTACATCGCCTAAGTTTAGGAGGCAGCTTCGGAAAAGCTGCTTTCTCAATTGATGTCATGGAGCTTCATTTATGCGTACTGGCTATTTCTACTCTCTGGTTTTTGCCCTGCTCACCAGCGCCTCTATTGCGGCCATTGCCGCGCCGACAGCGGCGCCGGAGGCTGCCAAGGCACCCTTGATGCTGGACGTCGCCGCCAAGGCTCAAACCGGTAAGGTCGATCTCAATGGGGCTGATGCGCCGACTCTGCAGCGCGAGTTGTCCGGGATTGGTGAAGCGAAGGCCAAGGCGATTGTTGCTTATCGTGAGAGTAATGGGCCGTTTTCGTCCGTCGACGAATTGCTGGAAGTGAAGGGGATTGGCAAAGCCATTCTGGACAAGAATCGCGAGAAGCTGGAAGTGAACTAAGCTTGTAAGTCCACACCAAGAGGCCGGTCATTGACCGGCCTTTTTGCATATTGCCGTGGAGGGTGATCTGACGCCTTTCATCAGGGGAGAAAAATTACGGCTATCATATGGCGCTTGGATTATGCCTATAATAAATTCGTTATTCGCTGAAGCGCTTTGACATTCAGGCGCTTCACCTTCCTCAATCGTCCTCCAGGGAGCATTGTCATGAATTCTGTCCAGAACCAGGGTACGGCCCTGGTCACCGGAGCTTCTTCCGGCATTGGTGCGGTTTACGCGGAGCGGTTGGCGGCGCGTGGTTTTGATTTGTTGCTGGTGGCCCGTGATCAGGAACGGCTGGAGGCCGCGGCGAGCAAGTTGCGCGCCGCGCATGGGGTTCAGGTGGAGGTGCTGAAGGCGGATCTGACGCAAAAGGATGACGTGTTGAAGCTTGAGCAGCGTCTGCGCAGCGATTCGAGTATCAGCCTATTGCTGAACAACGCTGGTGTCGCGGCGGATGGTTTGCTCGCCAACGCTGATATGGATCAGCTGGAGCGTTTGATTCAGCTGAACGTCACCACGGTGACGAGGCTGGCCTCGGCGGCGGCTGCCGGTTTTTCCAAGGCCGGTCGGGGGACGATCATTAACATTGCGTCGGTGGTAGCGTTGTTTCCTGAGCGGTTCAATGCGACGTACAGCGCGAGCAAGGCTTATGTGTTGAGCCTGACTCAGTCGTTGAACGAGGAGCTTGCGGGCACCGGGGTCCAGGTTCAAGCGGTGTTGCCGGGGGTAACACGCACCGAGATTTTGGAGCGTTCCGGTATCGATGCGTCCCAGATTCCGGCGGACATGATCATGGAAGCGGGGGAGATGGTTGACGCAGCGTTGTCGGGTCTGGACCAAGGTGAGTTGATCACCATTCCTTCCTTGCCGAATCTCTCTGAGTGGGAGTCCTATGTAGCGGCGCGTCATGCGATGGCGCCGAATCTGTCCAGAAGCACGGCTGCCACGCGTTACAAGTGAGGCGCCATTGAATCGGCTTGAGGTATTTGCGTTATGAGTAATCGTCGAGTGGTAGTCACGGGTATGGGCCTGGTGTCACCGTTGGGTAGTGGCGTCGAAGCGGTTTGGGCGCGTCTGTTGGCCGGGCGCTCCGGGTTGCGGGCGTTACCGGACGAGGTGGTGGCCGATCTGCCGGCCAAGGTCGGTGGCGCGGTGCAGACGCTGGCGGAAGATCCTGAGGCGGGTTTTGATCCGGATCGGGCGACGCCGCCCAAAGAGCAGAAGAAGATGGACCGCTTCATTATGTTTGCCATGGAGGCGGCGCGTCAGGCAGTGGAACAGGCGGGTTGGCAACCGCAGGACGCCAATGCCCAGGAGCGTACTGCAACTATCATCGGCTCGGGCGTGGGTGGTTTCGGTGCGATTGCCGATGCGGTGCGCACCACCGACAACCGTGGCCCGCGACGTTTGTCGCCGTTCACCATCCCTTCGTTTTTGGTCAATCTCGCCGCGGGCCATGTGTCGATCAAGCACGGTTTCAAGGGGCCTTTGGGGGCTCCGGTAACGGCGTGCGCGGCCGGGGTTCAGGCGATTGGTGATGCGGCGCGGCTGATTCGATGTGGCGAGGCGGACATTGCAGTGTGTGGCGGTGCGGAGGCGGCGATCGATCGTGTCAGTCTCGCCGGGTTCGCGGCGGCCAGGGCCTTGTCCAGCGGTTACAACGATACCCCGGAACGCTCCTCGCGGCCGTTCGACAGTGGCCGCGATGGCTTTGTGATGGGCGAGGGCTCGGGCCTTCTGGTAATCGAATCCCTGGAGCATGCCCTGGCGCGCGGCGCTCAGCCTCTGGCCGAACTGGTCGGTTACGGCACCAGCGCCGATGCCTATCACCTGACCGCGGGGCCTGAAGATGGCAGCGGTGCGCATCGGGCGATGTCGCTGGCGTTGGCTCAGGCGGGCATTTCGCCGGCACAGGTGCAACATCTCAACGCTCACGCAACCTCGACTCCGGTTGGGGATTTGGGGGAGTTGGCGGCCATCAAGTCGCTGTTCGGCTCGGACAACAAGATAGCGGTAACGTCGACCAAGTCCGCGACCGGGCATTTGCTCGGCGCCGCAGGCGGGATCGAGGCGATCTTTACGCTGTTGGCACTCCGCGATCAGGTGGTGCCGGCCACGCTCAACTTCGATAACCCGGATCCAGCCACCCAAGGCGTGGACATTGTTCATGGTCAGGCGCGGCCAATGACGATCGAGTACGCCATGTCCAACGGCTTCGGATTTGGCGGCGTGAACGCCAGCGTGTTGTTCAAATATTGGGAGGACTAGTTCACGACAGGTGATGGCACGAATAGTGATTACTTATTCGCTGACGATTGTTGAACAATCACGAGGCGTTGAGTATGAACAGCGGACTGTCCCTGGCCGACCACATCACATTGGAGTTACGCGCTGACATCATCGGCGGTCGTTTGCTGCCCGGCATGGCGCTGGTGGAAAACGATCTGGTGTCGGCTTACAACGCCTCGCGAAACACAATTCGCGAGGCGTTGCACCGTCTGGGGCAAGAAGGGTTGACCCGTTATATCCGCAACAAAGGCGTGATGGTGCGCAGGTTGGGGGCTGATGATGTGCGCGATCTGTTCAAGGTCCGTCGCACGCTGGAGTTGCAAGCCATCAGCGCCAGTCAGCCGCTGCGTGATTATCAGTCCGACCGGATGCTTGAAGCCCTGGAGGCCACCGAGCTGGCCCGGGAGCGTGAGGACTGGCGTGCCGTCGGCACCCACAGCCTGGCATTTCACCAGCACATCGTCGGATTGCTGCGCAGTCCATTGTTCGATGAGTTCTTCACCAACGTCGTCGCGCAATTGCGCCTGGTGTTTTGCACCGCTCCCGATGAATCACGTTTTCAGGCGCCCTGGCTGGCGCGCGACCGGCAGATACATGACTTGCTGGCCGACGGCGATAAGCGCGCGGCCGGGGACGCCATGAGCCTTTATCTCGACGACTCCGAACACCTCCTGTTGCAGATGCTTGCCCCTTCTTCCCATCACTGATCGAGGATTTGTGCCATGTACAAAGACTATCCGGCGGCTTATCAAGTCAGCAAAGGCTCGGCCTTGCAGGTAGACACGGCTTTCTACGAGAGAGTCCGGGACAAGAAAGAGGGGCGCACGCTGATCGAGCAGTTCGAAGTGCCGATCCGCACCGGCCGTGCCTGGAATGTGCCGGCCGGGCATGTGTTCAGGGTCACAACCCCGGTCGGCCCGCAAGTCGGGGACTTCAATGTCTGGAATGCCCATGACCCGCGCGAACGCTTGTGGGCTGCGCGAACCCGGCAGTTGCAAGGGGCGCATGTCAGCACCCATGACCGGCTCTGGTCGAACCTGCCTTTCTTGCGGCCGCTGGTGACCATCACCGACGATAGCTTGGCCGGGTACGGCATCGACGAACATGGCGGGCGTTTGCACGACTTACTGGGGACGCGCTGCGATCCGTATGTGAACAAAATGCTCACGGGCGAAGACTTCCATCATCACTGCCACTCGAATTTGACTCGCGCAGTGTTGCCCTATGGCCTGACCGAGTTTGACGTGCATGATGTGCTGAACATTTTTCAGTGCACCGGCCTGAATCATGACGACATGTACTTCATGAAAGCCTGCCCGGCACAGAAGGGCGATTACCTGGAGTTCTTTGCCGAGATTGATTTGCTGTGCGCGTTGTCGACGTGTCCGGGTGGCGATCTGTCCCTGGCCATGTGGGGGCCGGATGCGCAGGATCCGCTGAGTGTGTGTCGGCCGCTGGGGGTGGAGATTTATCGGTTGGAGGATGCGTTGCTTGAAGGCTGGAGCCAGCCGGAACGTGCGGCCTACAAAGGGCTGCATGGCTTGCACATTGCCAAGGCCGATTGGGAAAAGTAAGTGCTAAAAGCAAGAGCAAAAAGATCGCAGCCTTCGGCAGCTCCTACAGGGAAACACATATTCCGTGTAGGAGCTGCCGAAGGCTGCGATCTTTTGATCTTTTGATCTTTTGATCTAGCGGTCCTGCGCATCCTTGGCATCCGCTTCCGCGTTGCGTTCGGCGACGCGTTTGCGTTGCTCTTCGGTCAATTCGACCTTGTTGGCAGTGTCGCGCAGCATCATCAAACCGCCAACGATCGAGCCGATGGCAACGATCAGAATCAACCAGGCATACCAGGGCATAGGGCTCTCCTTGAGGGCAGGCCGATTGGCGGTTTCGCCGATCGATCGTGCATACCACTTTGAGCGATTAATTTTCGCAGTGGTTCCATTCTATGCCTGATATGCCGTAGACGCCGTACATCCTTGCAGGCGCGGTGTGTGAAGTCAGAGCCCGGTCAACATCGCATCCGCCGGCGCATCGGCACGCAATTGCGCGGTGAGCATGAAGTACACGAAACCCACTGCCATGAAGCCGAGGAAGATCAACCCGATCAAGGTGTTGAACCAGGCCATCGCCACCAGGCAAACCACCGCCAGCACCAGCGCAATGAACGGCACCAACGGGTAGCAAGGCGCGCGGAAAGTGCGTTCCAGGTTCGGCTCGGTTTTGCGCAGTTTGAACAGGCTGAGCATGCTCATGATGTACATCACGATCGCGCCGAATACCGCCATGGTGATCATCGCTGCCGTCAGTGTCATGCCGCCGAGGTTGATCAGGCCGTCGCTGTAGATCGCCGCGATGCCGATCACG
This sequence comes from Pseudomonas sp. BF-R-26, assembly GCF_019947395.1. Lineage (NCBI taxonomy): Bacteria > Pseudomonadati > Pseudomonadota > Gammaproteobacteria > Pseudomonadales > Pseudomonadaceae > Pseudomonas > Pseudomonas sp. BF-R-26. Next base: position 263,530 of record NZ_JAGYGK010000005.1, read on the forward strand.
CCACCGGCGATGATCGCCCGGTGCGGGGTCTGGAAGCGCGACAGTTTGGCCAGGGATGCCGGCAGGTAACCGGCCCGGGCGAGGGCGAAGAACTGCCGCGAGTAGCCGAGGATGATCCCGTGGAAACTCGCCACCAGACCGAACAGGCCGATCCATACCAGCATGTGCAACCAGCCGGAGCTTTCGCCGACCACGGCTTTCATGGCTTGCGGCAGCGGATCGTTGATGTTCGACAGGGTGCGCCAGTCGCCGACGCCGCCGGCAAAGAACATCACACCCATGGCCAGCAGCACCAGGGTCAGGATGCCGCTGATGTAGGCTTTGGGAATCGTGCGTTTAGGGTCCTTGGCTTCTTCGGCAGCCATGGCTGCACCTTCGATGGCCAGGAAGAACCAGATGGCAAACGGAATGGCCGCGAACATGCCGGCAATCGCTGGCGCACCGAACACATCAGAACCGGCCCAGCCGTTGAGGGCGAAATTACTGAAGCTGAACGCCGGGGCGACCACGCCCATGAACACCAGCAATTCGGCGACCGCCAATACGCAGACCACCAGTTCGAAGGTCGCGGCGAGTTTTACGCCGAGGATGTTCAAGCCCATGAACACGATGTAGGCACCGACCGCCGCGTGTTTCGGGTCGAGGGCCGGAAACTGCACGTTCAGATAGGCACCGATCGCCAGGGCAATCGCTGGTGGGGCGAAGACGAATTCAATCAGGGTCGCCAGTCCGGCAATCAATCCGCCCTTTTCGCCAAAGGCGCGGCGGCTGTAGGCAAAAGGACCGCCGGCATGGGGAATGGCGGTGGTCAGTTCGGTGAAACTGAAGATGAAACAGGTGTACATCGTGGCGACCATGAACGAGGTCACCAGGAAACCAAGTGTCCCGGCAACGCCCCAGCCGTAACTCCAGCCGAAGTACTCACCGGAAATCACCAGCCCGACCGCGATACCCCACAGGTGGAGCGTGCCCAGCGTGGGTTTGAGTTGTGTGTTCATGCGTTGCTCCCGGAACGGTTTGGAAAAGCTCGGGGAGGGTGTGTGCAGTGGGCGTGCCATTTTGCGGATGGGCGTCGTAAAGCGCTGAAAGCTGTCGTATCGGGGATGTTCGCCGCTGGATGAGTGCTTTTTGTGCGCCAGTTGGGGGCGTTGTTGCCTGTTCTGCCGTCTTCGCGAGCAAGCCCGCTCCCACATTTGGAATGCGTTTACCCACACAACTCCGATCCCTGTGGGAGCGGGCTTGCCCGCGATGAGGCCCGCCGGAACACCGCTGTAACAAAGCCATAAACCCACTCTTTACGCATTCTTTATGCCCCGCACCACCCCTCGATCTCGCTCCTTTACAGCCTCCCTGCAGACAATCACTCCACACGCGGCAATACGCCGTAACACGGAGAACTTCCATGAGCGTTCTGGACGGGGTGTCACTGCTATTGGCAGTGGGGCTGTTCATTTATCTGTTGGTTGCGCTGTTGCGCGCGGACCGGAACTAGGAGCGGCTATGCACAGTTATGACTATTGGCTGATCATCGCCTTCTTCGCCGTAGTGCTGATCCCGGCACCGTTTCTGGGGCGCTTCTACTACAAGGTGATGGAAGGGCAGCGCACTTGGCTTTCGCCGATCCTCGGGCCGGTGGAACGTGGTTGCTATCGGGTGGCGGGCGTTGATCCGCAGGCCGAGCAGAGCTGGCAGAAATACACCCTGGCCTTGCTCGCCTTTAACCTCGCGGGTTTTTTGCTGCTGTTTGCGATCCTGCTGTTTCAGGATCACTTGCCGCTGAATCCGCAAAACCTGCCGGGTCAGGAGTGGACGCAAGCCTTCAACACCGCCGTCAGCTTCATGACCAACACCAACTGGCAGTCCTACAGCGGCGAAGCGACCCTCAGCTACCTGAGTCAGATGGTCGGCCTCACCGTGCAGAACTTCGTCAGCGCCGCCACCGGCCTCGCTGTGTTGGTTGCGCTGTGTCGTGGCATCGGTCGCAAGTCCACCAAGACCCTGGGCAACTTTTGGGTCGACATGACCCGCGCCACCCTCTACGGCCTGCTGCCGTTGTGCCTGCTGCTGGCGCTGTTCCTGGTCTGGCAGGGCGTGCCACAAACCTTCGCCCACTACGTGAACGCCGTGACCATGCAAGGCGTCGATCAGGTGATCCCGCTCGGCCCGGCTGCCAGCCAGATCGCGATCAAGCAACTGGGTACCAACGGCGGTGGTTTCTTCGGCGTCAACTCGGCGCATCCATTCGAGAACCCGACAGCCTGGAGCAACCTGTTCGAAGTCTCCTCGATCATTCTGATTCCGGTCGCGTTGGTGTTCACCTTCGGTCATTACGTGAAAGACCTGCGTCAGAGCCGCGCGATCATCGCCTGCATGCTGGCGCTGTTTTTGATCGGCGGTGCGACATCGCTGTGGGCTGAATACCAACCCAACCCGACCCTGGCCAACGTCGCCGTCGAACAGACTGCGCCGCTGGAAGGCAAGGAAGCGCGTTTCGGTACCACCGCCACCGTGCTGTGGTCGGTGACCACCACTGCGGCGTCGAACGGTTCGGTCAACGGCATGCACGACAGCCTCAACCCGCTGAGCGGCATGGTCGCGATGATCAACATGATGGTCGGCGAAGTGATCTTCGGCGGCGTCGGAGCCGGGCTCTATGGCATGTTGCTCAACGTGCTGATCGCAGTGTTCCTCGCCGGACTGATGATCGGCCGCACTCCGGAATACCTCGGCAAGAAACTGCAAGCCCGGGAAGTCCAGTTGCTGGTGGTGACTTTGCTGGTGATGCCGGTCGGCGTGCTGGTGCTCGGCGCGATTGCCGCCAGCCTGCCCGGCCCGGTCGCGGCGGTGAGCAACCCCGGCGCTCACGGTTTCAGTCAGTTGCTTTATGCCTACACCTCGGCCAGTGCCAACAACGGCTCGGCGTTCGGCGGCTTCGGTGCCAACACCGCGTTCCACAACCTGATGCTGGGCCTTGGCATGTTGATTGGGCGCTTCGGTTACATCCTTCCGGTACTGGCGTTGGCTGGCAGCCTGGCGATGAAGAAAACCGCCCCGATTGGCCAGAACAGCTTCCCGACCCATGGCCCGCTGTTCGTGACCCTGTTGACCGTGACCATTTTGCTGGTGGGTGGTTTGACCTTCTTGCCGACGCTGGCGCTGGGCCCGATTGCCGAACATTTGAGTATGGGCTTCTAAGGAATCCATCATGAATATGCCTGTAAGCAAAACCGTCGTCGCCAAGGCGCCGGAACAACAGAAAACCGCGATCTCGGCCCTCTGGCGTCCGGCGCTGGTGCAAGCCTTCGTCAAGCTCGACCCACGGCAATTGCAACGTGCGCCGGTGATGCTGGTGGTCGAACTGACCGCCATCCTCACCACTGTGCTGTGCTTCATTCCCGACAACGCCGTGCCGACTTTCGTCGCCGCGCAAATCGCGTTGTGGCTTTGGTTCACCGTGTTGTTCGCCAACTTCGCCGAAGCGCTGGCCGAAGGTCGCGGCAAGGCCCGCGCCGACAGCCTCAAGGCCGGTAGCGAAGGCTTGAGTGCCCGTCGCAAAACTGCCAATGGCAGCTTTCAAGTGGTACCGGCCACCAGCCTGCGCAAGGACGATGTGGTGCGCGTCGAAGCGGGGGAGATGATTCCCGGTGACGGCGAGGTGATCGAAGGTATCGCGGCGGTCAACGAAGCGGCGATTACCGGTGAATCGGCGCCAGTGATTCGTGAGTCCGGTGGCGACCGCTCGGCCGTCACCGGCAACACCCGACTGGTATCTGACTGGCTGCTGGTGCGCATCACCGCCAACCCCGGCGAGTCGACTCTCGACCGCATGATCGCGCTGGTCGAAGGCGCCAAACGCCAGAAAACCCCGAACGAAGTGGCGCTGGATATCCTGCTGATCGGCCTGACCCTGATCTTCCTGCTGGTGGTGGTGACCCTGCAACCGTTCGCTCACTTCGCCAACGGCAGTCTGCCGTTGGTGTTTCTGGTGGCGTTATTGGTCACGCTGATTCCGACCACTATCGGCGGTTTGTTGTCGGCCATCGGTATCGCCGGGATGGACCGTCTGGTGCGCCTGAACGTGATCGCCAAATCCGGTCGCGCCGTGGAAGCGGCGGGGGACGTTCACGTCCTGTTGCTGGACAAGACCGGCACCATCACCTTCGGTAACCGTCGCTGCTCCGCGGTCTATGCCGCGCCAGGTGTCACTGCCAAAGAACTGGCCGAGGGCGCGTTGTTTGCCTCCCTGGCCGATGACACCGCTGAAGGCAAATCCATCGTCGAGTACCTGCGCTGTCTTCACCCGCAACCCGAGCCGTCCGCTGACGTATTGACCGCCGTGCCGTTCAGCGCTGAAACCCGCCTGTCTGGTGTCGACTATCAGGGCCGGGTCTATCGCAAAGGCGCGGTGGATTCGCTGCTGACCTTCGTCGACCTGAAACGCGCCGATCTGGCCGCGCCTCTGTCGCGGGAAATCGACAAGATTGCTCAGAGTGGCGGTACGCCGTTGCTGGTCTGCGTTGACGGAAAATTGCTCGGTGTCATCCACCTCAAGGACGTGGTCAAGCCTGGCATCCGCGAGCGTTTCGCCGAGCTGCGCAAGCTGGGGATTCGCACGGTCATGGTCACTGGCGACAACCCGCTGACCGCTGCTGCGATTGCCGCTGAAGCAGGCGTGGATGACGTGCTGGCTGAAGCCACGCCGGAGAAAAAACTGGCGCGCATTCGTCACGAGCAGAACGACGGGCGCCTGGTCGCCATGTGCGGTGACGGCGCCAACGACGCCCCGGCCCTGGCCCAGGCGGACGTCGGCATGGCGATGAACGATGGTACGCAAGCGGCGCGTGAGGCGGCGAACATGGTCGACCTCGACAGCGATCCGACCAAGCTGTTGGACGTGGTGCAGATCGGCAAGGAATTGCTGGTGACCCGCGGTGCGCTAACGACCTTTTCCATCGCCAACGACGTGGCCAAGTACTTCGCGATCCTGCCGGCGCTGTTCGCCTCGATCTACCCGCAACTGGGTGTGCTCAACGTCATGCACCTGAACAGTCCGCAGAGCGCGATTCTGTCGGCGATTGTGTTCAATGCCTTGATCATCGTGGTGCTGATTCCGCTGGCGCTGCGCGGTGTGCGGGTGCAGGCGGTGAGCGCGGCGGCGTTGCTGCGGCGCAATCTGCTGATCTATGGACTGGGCGGGATACTGGTGCCGTTCGTGGGCATCAAGGCGATCGACATGTTGTTGACGGCGTTGCATCTGGTTTAGCGGTTGCTGCTTGAGGCAGGGGCTTTTGTGGCGAGGGAACTTGCTCCCGCTGGGCTGCGAAGCAGCCCCACCTCAGGCCACCGTGTTTATTCAGGTACACCGCATTCACCAGGTTTACGACTGCTGCGCAGCCGAGCGGGAGCAAGCTCCCTCGCCACAGGTGATGTGTGTGCCTTCCGAGTGATGAATATTCTTCGAATCGAGGATTTTGAAATGTCCACACTGATACGTCCGGCTCTGAGCCTACTGGTGCTGATGACCCTGATCACCGGCGTCGCTTACCCCTTGGTGGTCACCGGTGTCGCCCAGGTCGCCTTCCCGGACCAGGCCAATGGCAGCCTGGTGCGTGACGCCGACGGCAAGGTCCGCGGTTCGTCGTTGATTGCCCAGGATTTCGTCGGCGACACCTGGTTCCACCCACGGCCATCGGCCGGTGCCTTTGCCACCGTGTCGAGCAGCGCCAGCAACTTCTCGCCAAGCAATCCCGCGCTGGCCACTCGGGTTATCGACGAGGCCAATAAATTGCAGGTGCCGGGGCAGGGCCCGGTGCCGTTGGCCTTGCTGACCACCTCCGGCAGTGGCCTCGATCCGCACTTGCCACCGGCTGCGATTGCCTATCAACTGGCGCGAGTCGCGGCGGCGCGCAATCTGCCAGTGTCTACGCTTGAGCAATTGCTGGACGCGCACATCGAGCAGCCCTTGGTGGGGCCGCCGGTGGTGAATGTGTTGGCGCTGAATAGGGCGTTGGAAAAACTGTAGATCGGTGGCGCCGCCAATCGCGGGCAAGCCCGCTCCCACAGGAGGCGATGGTGGATACACGATTTGTGACCACCATCGATCACTGTGGGAGCGGGCTTGCCCGCGAAGAGGCCCTGACAGTCACTGCATCAATATCAGAATGAGAGAGAACTTCAAGCATGAGTGACTCCGGCCGCGCCGACGCGCTGTTAGCAGACCTGCCCCGCGATGGCCGTGGCCGGCTCAAGGTGTTCCTTGGCGCAGCCCCGGGGGTCGGCAAGACCTACGCCATGCTGCAAGCCGCACACACTCAACTGCGCCAAGGCGTGAAAGTCATGGCCGGGGTGGTCGAAACCCACGGTCGCGCCGAAACCGAAGCGCTACTGGCTGGCTTGCCGCAGCAGCCGTTGGTGCGCTCGGAATACCGCGGCGTGATGCTCGAAGAGATGGACCTCGACGGTCTGATCAAAGCCAAGCCGAAACTGGTGCTGGTGGACGAGCTGGCCCACAGCAACGCCCCCGGCAGTCGGCACGCCAAACGCTGGCAAGACATCCAGGAATTGCTCGCCGCCGGCATTGACGTGTTCACCACGGTCAACGTCCAGCATCTGGAAAGTCTCAACGATCAGGTGCGCGGCATCACCGGCGTGCAGGTGCGCGAAACCCTGCCGGACTGGGTGTTGCAAGAAGCCTACGAACTGCTGCTGATTGACCTGCCGCCGCGTGAGTTGCTGGAGCGTCTGCGCGACGGCAAGGTCTACGTGCCGGAGCAGGCGCGGGCGGCCATCGATGCGTTCTTCACTCAGACCAACCTCACCGCCCTGCGTGAATTGGCGATGCAAACCGCTGCGGCTCAGGTCGATGACGATCTGGCGCAGGGTTATCGCCAGTTGGGGCAGGCTGCACCGGCCGTGCGCGGTCGTTTGCTGGTGGGCGTCGATGGCGATGCTCAGGCCGAGCGTCTGGTGCGTCACGCCAGTCGCGTCGCCCAGCGCCGGCATCTGCCGTGGAGTCTGGTGCATGTGGACAACGGCCGTGTGCGCGACGAGCAGTCGCGCCTGCGCCTGCAAAGTGCTCAGCAACTGGCCGAACGCCTCGGTGGAGAAGTGGTGCTGCTGCGTGCCGGCGAGGTGGCGAAAACCCTGATCCAGCACGCCGCCGAACGCCGCGCGAGTCTGGTGTTGGTCGGTCAGTCCCGGCAGCGTTTGCGTCGACGGTTGTTCGGCGGCGGTCTGGCGTCACGTTTGCTGCGTAATGCTCGTGGGCTGGAAATCAACGTGCTCGACAGCGATCAGGAACAGCATCAGCCGCGCCAACGCTCGGCGCAATCGCTGGTCTGGTTCGACTACGCGTTGGCGCTGGTGGCGACGGTGCTTGCCAGTGCCTTGGCCTGGGCGGTGGAGAGCTTCTTGCCGTTGCCCAATATTTCGCTGGTGTTCCTCGCGGCGGTGTTGCTGGTGGCGGTGCGCAGCAGCCTTGGTCCGGCGCTGGCCTGCGCGGCGCTGTCGTTTCTGACCTATGACTTTCTGTTCATTCCGCCGAACTTCTCTTTCACCATCCAGCGTGAAGAAGACGTGCTGACCTTGCTGTTCTTCCTGCTGATGGCGGCCCTCACCGGCAACCTGGCGGCGCGACAACGGCGACAATTGCAGGCGTTGCGCGACACTCAGGAAGAAACCAGCGAACTGCTCGACCTGTCGCGCAAACTCACCGCCGCCACCGACCGTCAGGCCGTGGTCAGCGCTGCGGCGCAACACCTCAATGGCTGGACCGACCTGAAACTGTGTCTGCTCAATCGCGATGGCCAGAGCGGTTGGAAAGTTGAAACCGGCGGGCCGCTGGAGTTCTCCGAAGCCGAGCGCGCCGCCGCCGATTGGGCCTGGCAACATGATCAACCGGCCGGCGCAGGCACCGGCACCTTGCCGTTCGGGCGCTGGTGGTGGTGGCCGTTGTCGGTGGACGATGGTCCGCTGGCACTGCTCGGCGTGTGTGCCAAAGAAGGTCAGACCCTGAGCGGCCAGCGTCGGCGTTTGCTGACCGCACTGAGCCAACCGCTGGCCCAGGCGTTGGCTCGGGCGCAACTGGCCGATGACCTTGAGGCGGCGCGCTTGCATGGTGAAACCGAGCAACTGCGCAGCGCGCTGCTGGCCTCGGTGTCCCACGATTTGCGCACGCCGCTGACTTCCATGCGCGGCAGCATCGACAGCCTGCTGGCGCTTGGCGAGGCGATTCCGCTGGAGGACCGTCGCGAACTGCTCGAAGGCACCCGCGATGAAGCCGAACGGCTGGATCGCTACATTCAAAACCTGCTGGACATGACTCGCCTCGGCCACGGCGCCCTGAAGCTGGCGCGGGACTGGGTGTCGCCGGCAGACATCGTCGGCAGTGCACTCAATCGTCTGCGCGCGGTGCTGGCGTCGTTGCAGGTCATTACCGAAGTACCGGCCGAATTGCCGCTGCTCTATGTGCATGCCGCGTTGATCGAGCAAGCGCTGGTCAACGTATTGGAAAACGCCGCGCGTTTCTCACCGCCTCGCGGGCGACTGGAATTGCGTGCCGGGGCCACTGACAGCGAGCTGTTTTTTTCGGTGAGCGATGAGGGGCCGGGAATTCCGGAGGAGGAGCGGGCGAAAGTTTTCGACATGTTCTACACCGCCGCTCGCGGCGATCGCGGCGGGCAGGGTACCGGGCTGGGGCTGGCGATCTGTCAGGGCATGGTCGGCGCCCATGGCGGGCGGATCAGCGTCGCCGATGGCATCGAAGGGCGCGGCACCTGCATCACGTTGCACCTGCCGTTACAGACTCAGCCGGGATTGGACAGTGAAGCCTGATCTCACCTGCGCTACTCTCTTGCCACTTCTTTGTGTTGATGTGAATTCATGAGCCAGACCGCGACCATTTTGGTCATCGATGACGAACCGCAGATCCGCAAATTCCTGCGCATCAGCCTCGCCTCCCAAGGTTACAAAGTGCTGGAGGCCGGCACCGGCACGGAAGGCCTGGCCCAGGCCGCATTGAACAAACCCGACCTGCTGGTGCTCGACCTCGGCCTTCCGGACATGGACGGCCAGCAGGTGCTGCGCGAGTTTCGCGAGTGGTCGACGGTGCCGGTATTGGTGCTCTCGGTGCGCGCCAGCGAAGGGCAGAAAGTACAAGCCCTGGATGGCGGCGCCAACGACTACGTGACCAAGCCGTTCGGCATCCAGGAATTTCTGGCCCGAGTGCGCGCGTTGCTGCGTCAGGCGCCGACCGGTGAGGCCCAGGAAGCGGCGCTCTCCTTCGGCCCACTCACCGTGGACCTGGCTTATCGCCGGGTGCTATTGGACGGCGCCGAAGTGGCGCTGACGCGCAAGGAATATGCGGTACTGGCGCAACTGGCGCGGCATCCGGGGCGGGTCATCACCCAGCAGCAACTGCTCAAGGACATCTGGGGCCCGACCCACACCGAGGACAGCCACTATCTGCGAATAGTGGTCGGGCACCTGCGGCAGAAACTGGCGGATGATCCGACTCAGCCACGGTTCATCGTCACCGAAGCGGGGGTGGGGTATCGGTTGTTGAGTGAGGGCAGCCTTTAGTTTTTGTGGTGGCTGATCCTGCGCCTTCGCGGGCAAGCCCGCTCCCACAGTGTTCCGGGTGTTCACAGATCATGTGACCGCCACAAAACTCTGTGGGAGCGGGCTTGCCCGCGAAGGGGCCCTTTCATTCACCCAAGAACCTCAAGACTCCCGCTCATTCTCATACCGATCCAGCGTATCCCGCGCAATCTCGCGCCCCAGCGCGATCAACTCAGGTGCCTTGTAAAATTCGAAAAACCGACACACCCGCTTAGGCACGTTGATCAGGATATCCGGCGGATACCCGGCAATCTTGTACTGCGCCAATGACGTCTGCATCACCTCGAAACTCTGGTTGATCAAGTCCAGCAAGGACGCCGGCCCGACGTTGTCGATGATGAACGACCCGGTGGCGGATTTCGGTGCGCCGTTGCTTTCCGGGGCTGCCGCCGGTTGCTGGCCTTCGGGCGCGGCGGATTCGATCCACGGATTAATCTCGGCCGCTTCTGCCATCAACGCTTCCTTCTCCAGCAGCAGCAATTGTTCCGCCTGTTTACGGCGGAATGGCATCTTCGAGCCCAGCGAGTTGATCAGGCTGTCGAAGCGGGTCTTGAACGCGGCCGGGCGCTGGATCACTGGCAGTTGATAATGACGCTGGTTGGTGGAGTTGAGGTTGACCGCGATGATCAGGTCGCAATGGCTCGACACCACCGGCACGATCGGCAACGGGTTGAGGATACCGCCGTCCACCAGCATTCGATTGCCCTGCATCACCGGCGTGAACAGGCTGGGGATCGCCGCCGAGGCGCGCATGGCCTGGTGCAGGCAGCCTTCCTGAAACCAGATTTCCTGTTGGTTGGTCAGGTCCGTGGCCACGGCCGTGTAGGGAATGCGCAGGTCTTCGATGTTGATTTCGCCGACGATCTTGCGGATCTGCCCGAAGACCTTTTCCCCACGAATCGCGCCCAGGCGAAAACTGACGTCCACCAGACGCAACACGTCGAGGTAATCCAGGCTCTCGATCCAGTCGCGATAATCGTTGAGTTTACCGGCGGCATAGATCCCGCCGACCACTGCGCCCATGGAACAACCGGCGATGCAGGCGATGTCGTAGCCGCGCCGCTCGATCTCTTCAATGACGCCGATATGGGCGTAGCCCCGGGCGCCACCCGAGCCCAACACCAGTGCGACACGCTTTTTCATGAATCGACCTCTCTGACAAGGTTCAACAATGCACCTATCGAGGGGCAAGCTTCAATCGCTATGGTCGTTCGGCGGGGCGATAGCGTCGTTTTTTGACACTCAATAAAGGCGAATGGGTATCCTCGCGAGCGCTATAGTTTCCACTGCGGGTCCAAGGCACTTTTCACGCGCCAGGCCGTCTTAGCTGCACGACTGTTTATTATCTTTGAGGTGTGAGTGATGAAAGCCTGGATCTGTGTGCCTTTGATTGCATTGGCGCTAGCCGGTTGTGCCGGTAAAACCGCTTACCGTGACAGCTGCGGTAGCCAACTCGACGCCGCCTGGCATGAGTTGGACCTGGCCAAGGTCGAAGGCTTTGCCGGGACCGTCAGCTACTCCAAGGCGCTGTCGTTGCTGACCGGTGCCAAGACCCAGCAGCAATTCGAAGCATACGAGGGCTGTACCAAGAAGGCCGAGAAGGCGCGCTTCTACATTCGTGAGTCTCGCGCTGGCCGTTGAAGCATGATGTAGCACACTTGGGGTAATTCGATTCAGGGAGCAAGCGATGTCTGCCTTGGTTGATCGGTTGGTGGCTCAAGTTCTGAGCCTGGACGTTCGCTTGCTCGCCTGTCAGGCACGCTTGAGTGCCCGCACTGACTCTGAAGCGCTGCACGATCTACGCACCACCGTGCGGCGTTTGCGCAGCCTTCTGCGGCCCTTGCGCGGTTTGCCCGGGGTCGAGCAACTGGAAGCGGCGGCATCCCGGGTCGGTGACCTGACCACGCCGTTGCGCGATCGCGAAGTGCTGGCGGCGTACTTGCTCGAGCACGATCAACCTGAGGCCGCGCACCGACGCATGGTGCGGATGGCCGAGGCTTATCCCCTCGTAGCGGCGAGCCCGGAACTGGCGCAGATGCTGATGATCCTCGACGCCTTTCCGCGTTTTCTGCGGGCTTCCCAGCGTCAGGGCTTGCTCAAGGGCTTGCGCAAGCGCATCGAAAAACGCCTGGGCAAACAATGGAAGAAACTCGACCAGGCCCTGCATGACCCCGCCCATGACCGCCATCGCCTGCGCCTGCTGATCAAGCGCGTGCGCTATGGCATCGAAGCCTACCCCGAGCTGGATCGCTTGCCGAAAGCGGCCCTGCCCAGACTGAAATCGGCGCAGGCTGCCTTGGGTGATTGGCACGACAGCTGGCAGTGGCTGGACCGCGCCAAAGAAGAGCCCGATTTGCAGCCATGTGTCGCGGTCTGGAAAACCACCTTGGCCAAGGCCGAAGCGCGCGCCGACCGCGTCCTCGACAAATTCAGCGCCGCCTGCTTCAAATCCTGAAACCACCAAAGATCAACTGTGGGAGCGAGCCTGCTCGCGATGGCGGCATGACAGCCAGCATCAATGTTGAATGTCATGGCCTCATCGCGAGCAGGCTCGCTCCCACATTAGTTTGTGTGTTCAATGTTGGCACGGCTCATCTGTCAGTGATTTTGGCCGGAATAAGCGCTGTGTCGGTTTTGCGGGCTGGTTAAGATCGTTCCATCCATTTTCCTGCCTCTGAGGTTTCCATGCACTTTTCCGATCTGCTCGACGCTGTTCGCAGTCAGCCGCAGGAGTTGTCCATTCCGGCCGAATGGGGTCAGGGGCGGGCGAGTTTTGGTGGGCTGATAGCCGCCTTGCAATACGAAGCCATGCGCGCAAAAGTCCCGGCGGATCGTCCAGTGCGTTCGCTGGCAATCACCTTTGTCGGCCCGGTCGAGCCCGATGTGCCGGTCAGCTTTGAAGTCGATGTGCTGCGCGAAGGCAAAGCCGTCAGCCAGGTACTGGGCCGGGCAATGCAGAAGGGGCAAGTGGTGACGTTGGTCCAGGGCAGCTTCGGTGCCTCGCGACCTTCCGAAGTGGCGGTCACGGCCAACGCTGCGCCCGAGATGAAACACTGGGACGACTGCCAGGAAATGCCCTATATCAAAGGGGTGACCCCGGAATTCATGCGTCATTTGGCAATGCGCTGGAGCATTGGCGGCCTGCCGTTCACCGGCAACACCTCCCGCGATATGGGGGGTTGGGTGCGCTTGCGTGGAGAAGGGAAAGACGAGGTGGTCAACGAGGCGCATATTCTGGCGCTGGTCGACGCTTGGCCTCCGTCCTTGTTGTCGCATCTGAAGAAACCGGCGGCAGGCAGCACGCTGACCTGGACCATCGAATTCGTCCAGCCGTTGCTGGCATTGAGCACGCTGGACTGGTGCAAGTACCTGGTTGAAATCGAGTATGCCGCTGATGGCTACGGGCACGCCGCCGCAAAACTATGGAGCGAAGACGGCCAGTTGATCGCCATGAGCCGGCAGACAGTCACGATTTTCGCCTGATCAGTGACGACGACGGTGGCGTTCACGCCAGGCGCGCCACCAGCCGCCACTGAAGAAAAACCGTGGGAAGGTCAGGAACTGCTCGACCATCAAGCGTGATACCGCATCTTTGCGATCACTGAACGGCTCGGAGGCCTGCGCCTCCAGGCGGTGACCGTGACGCTGCAGGCCCAGGGCGGCGATCAGGCCGATAACGCCGATCGCGATGCTCGCCAGATCCAGGCTGAACACCCCCGAGACCATCAGCAAAAACGCCACGATGAACAGCGGCACGGCAATCAGGTGCAACACCAGATTGGTCGGGTGCTGGTGATTATGCGGGTACGCTCGCCATTGCCAGGCGGGAAGGTTGGGATGACGTTTGCCCATGATGCATATCCTTTGATTCGTTGAGGCGCTTGAATAAAGAATAGGCTTGGCGCGGGCCGTCGGCGAATCAAGGCTGGCTATCGGCGCAATAGGTGTGATGGTCAGGATTGATGTTGCTCGATCTGACGCCTTCGCGGGCAAGCCCGCTCCCACAGGTAATGCGCAAATTTTGCAATAGCGCTGATCCTGTGGGAGCGGGCTTGCCCGCGATGGGGCCGTCACAGTTTCAGCTGACCGATAGCCTTGCTCAATTCCCCCGCCAACATCGCCAGCTCATTGCTGGTAATCGCTGAATTCACGGTCTGCTGCACGGTGTTTTCGGTCACGTCGCGAATGCTCACCACCGCCCGATTCATCTCCTCCGCCACATGGCTCTGCTGTTCGGCTGCCACCGCGATCTGCGTATTGCTTTCACGCATCTGCGCCACCGCAGTGGTGATTTCGGCCAGGGCCACACTGGCTTCCTGAGCCTGTTGCATGCAGTCATCTGCCTTGTACGAGCTTTCCTGCATGAAGTCCACGGCGTCCCGGGTGCCAGCCTGCAGCGCTGAAACCATGGTGGTGATCTCGTCGGTGGACGCCTGGACGCGTTTGGCCAGGTTACGCACTTCATCGGCGACCACCGCAAACCCGCGGCCCATTTCACCGGCCCGGGCCGCTTCGATGGCGGCGTTAAGGGCCAGCAGGTTGGTCTGTTCGGCGATGCTGTGGATCACGCTGACCACGCCGTTGATCTTCTGGCTGTCTTCGGCCAGACGCTGAATCATCTCGGCCGTTTGCTGCACGCCGGTGGACAATCCGCCAATCGATATCTGCACCCGAGTGACTACTTCCTGGCCACTGCCAGCCAGGGTGTCGGCGGTTTGCGAGAGGTCGCGGGTGGCGCCGGCGTGTTGGGCGATGTGATGGACAGTGGCAGTCATTTCGTTGATCGCCGTGGCGGCCTGATCGGTTTCGCTTTGTTGACCGAGCATGCCGTGACGCACCTCGTTCATGCTCGACGCCAGCCGCGCGGCACCGACATCCAGTTGCCGGGCAGTGCTGGCGACGGTGTTGACCACCCGCTGGTAACCGGCCTGCATGGCGTTGAAGGCGTTGGCCATCTGCCCGACTTCATCCTTGCAAGCCAGCGGCACACGGGCCGACAGGTCGCCGGTTTTCTCGACGTGGAGCATCACGTCTTTCAAGGTGTTGAGCTGGCTGAGCAGGAAGCGGATCAACAGTTGCGACGCACCGAGCATCGCCAGCATCAAGATGAATACCGCTACCGCGTAGTGGGTGAAGCGTTCGCCGAACACTTGGCTCAGGCTCGGGCCATAGGCAATCACCGCGATCTGTTGACCGTCAGGCCGAGTGAACACCTCGGCGCCCATCAACGGGTTTTCACCGTACAGCGGCATAGCGTTGATCTCGACCCAACCGTTGGTATCGGTCAGCTCCAGCACCGGTTGCCCATTCAGTAACGGCGCCTGCCCGCGATTGAAGGTCAGCAGGTGATCGGCCTTGGGCAGCGGCTGCCCGGCAGGCCAGGCATTGATCAATCGCGCCTGGGCCTGGGCCGACGCTTGGGCGGCGTGGCTGCGGGCCTGTTGTTCAAGCTGTACGGCGTACAGCACCAGCAACAGGGTGGTGACGAAGGCGACGGCGTTGACCGCCCAGAATTTGTATTTCAGCGAGATGTTGCTAAGCCAGGCACCCATGGAGGTCTTCTCTGATAGCGGAAACAGTTTTGGCAAGGTGCCAGTATTGTGCCGCTACTCAGGACGTTGAATCTTGATGTGGATCAACGGGCACCACCGCCAACCTGTGGGAGCGGGCTTGCCCGCGATAGCTGTGTATCAGGCGCCAGAGATGTTGACTGATATTCCGTCATCGCGGGCAAGCCCGCTCCCACAGGTTGGCGGTGGTTATTGGGGGATTGAGGGCAGACCGAAGAACGCCCGCGCACAGGCCGTGCTGTGAGCAGCCAAATCTTCCACCGTTTCCCCACGATGCAACGCCACCTCACGCAACACTTCAGTCAGATACGCCGGCTCGTTGCGACCATTCTTCGGCTTGGGGCGCAGACTGCGGGGCAGCAGATACGGCGCATCGCTCTCCAGCATCAAGCGCCCGCGTTTAATCTCTTTGACCAGCGGATGCAGGTGCGTACCCCGGCGTTCATCGCAGATCCAGCCAGTGATGCCGATGTGCAAATCCAGATCGAGGTAGCTGAACAGCGCCTTTTTTTCACCGGTGAAGCAGTGCACCACGGCGGCCGGCAACTGGTCGCGGTAATCACGCAGGATCTCCAGCAATCGTTGGCTGGCATCGCGCTCATGCAGGAACACCGGCAATTGCAGCTCGACCGCCATCGCCAGATGTTCTTCTAAGACTTTTTCCTGTTGCGGGCGGGGCGAGAAATCGCGGTTGAAATCGAGGCCGCATTCACCCACGGCGACCACGTTTTGCTCCTTGAGCAAACTGCGCAGACGCTGAGCGCTGTCGGCGTTCCAGTCGCTGGCCGAGTGCGGGTGAATACCGGCCGTAGCGAACAGCCGCTGAGCACTTTCGTCCAGTTGGTGGCACAGCTCCAGCGCCTGTTCACTGCCCTCGACGCTGGTCCCGGTGAGCACCAATTGGCGGACCCCGGCAGCATAGGCACGGTCGAGTACAGCCTGGTGTTTGTCGGCGAAACTGGGGTTGGTCAGGTTGACGCCGATATCGATGAGTTGCATGGTGCTACCTCGGACCAAAGGCCGGAAAGCATATCAGAGCTGTAGATTTATAAGAAAAGCCAAGAACTACAACCAGTTAAAGCTGTCTGTTGAGGCCGCGCGCGAGGTCAGGGTTGGTAGATTTGCCATCACTGTGCCACTCTCACGCACTTTACCAGCGCTTCAGGCGCTCTGTTTCTGTCGCTCGACGTCATGAAATCACCCATGAGGTCGGCCAGTATTCTTTCCGGAGAGTGGATGATTCGTCCCTCGGTTTTGTTACTGCTGTGTTGCTCGTTGCTGCTGCCAATGCCGGCGGTTGCGCGTCTGGCCGGACCGTTGCAAGCCGTGCCGGCGGCCAAGGTCCGCGACTTGGCGGAGATTCGCAGCAGTCGTGTGTTGCGGGTGTTGGTCAACCAGAGCCGCAACAGCTCCGGTGAAGTCCAGGGCCAGGCCATCGGCGTCGAATACCACCGCCTGCGCGCTTTCGAACAATACCTCAACGGCCATGCCCGTGACGGCCAGGAAATCACCCTCAAGATCATTCCCAAAGCCAAGGATCAACTGCTCGGCGCGTTGCAGCGCGGGGAGGGTGATCTGGTCGCGCCGGGGGAATTGCTCGATCCGCAATCGGGCCTCGCGGTCAGCACCAGCCAACCGATCGCCAGCGATGTGCCGTTGCTGCTGGTGGGGATCAAAGGCGAACGACGTTACACCCGTCTCGAACAACTTTCGGGCAAAACTCTCGCGCTGCCCACCGGCAGTGCCGCCGGGGATGCGGTCAGTCAGATCAATCAGAAACTCGCGCTGCACAAACTGCCTCCGGTGACGATCGAGTGGGTCGATCCAAGCCTGGCGGTCGAGGATGTGCTGGAAATGGTCCAGGGCGGGATCTTTCATCTGACGATCGTCGAGCAACCGATTGCCGAACGCTGGGGCAAGATCCTGCCCAAATTGCGCTTCGATCGTCAGGTCCTTATCAGCGAACCAGGCGAGGAATACTGGTTCGTGCGCCGCGATGCCTCGATGCTGCGTTCGAGCATCGATCGCTTCCTGACAACCTACAAGAAGCCGTCGGACCAGGATGCGGCGTTCCTGCGGATCTATCGACGCTTGTATCAAGTGCACTATCCCTTGGCCAAGGCCGATCGGCAGCGCTTGGAAAAACTTCGACCGGTGTTGCAAAAACATGCTGAAGCCCAAGGGATGGACTGGCTGAACCTGGCGGCGCTGGCTTTCAAGGAGTCGGCGCTGCAACCCAACGCCAGAAGCGGCAGCGGCCCCACCGGCCTGATGCAAATCACCCCGTCCGCGGCGCAACGGGTTGGGGTCAGTAATATTCAAAACCTCGACGCCAATGTGCAGGCCGGCGCGAAGTACCTGGCGATGATCCGTCGCAAGTTTTTTGCCAGCCCCAAACTCAATGAGCGTGAGCGCATGGCGTTCGTGCTGGCGGCCTACAACATGGGACCGGAGCGGGTTCAAGGCATGCGCGCCGAGGCCCGGCGACGGGGCTTGAATCCTAATCAATGGTTCTTCCAGGTTGAGCGCATTGCCATGGAGCAGGTGGGAATGGGGGCTGTCAGCTATGTTAATAGCGTGAACAAGTATTACCTGGCGTTCGATCGGGAACGGGAATCGTTGGAGCCCCAGGGGCAAAAAGTTGCCTCACGGAAATGATCGACTAAACTGATTGTTATGGTGGGTTTTTTGCGCTTTTAACATGAATTTAATTGATTAATATGGCGGCCAACCAACACACATTCACAATGGATGACACAGCATGAGCACACTGATCAACAAGGTACTGTCCACCCGCGCGGGCTACGGTCTGACGATTCTGCGTATTTTCGTCGGCATTATCTTCGCGGCCCATGGCTCACAGAAACTCTTCGGTGCATTCGGCGGCTACGGCATTGCCGGCACCGCGCAGTACATGGAAAGCATCGGGCTGGCACCTGGTCATCTGATGGCGATCCTGGCGGGTGGTACCGAGTTCTTCGGCGGTCTGGCGCTGATCATCGGCCTGCTGGTACGCCCGGCAGCGCTGGGGCTGACCTTCCTCTCGCTGGTGGCTATTTTCACGGTGCACATCAGCAACGGTCTGTTCATGGCTAACAACGGTTATGAATTCGCCCTGGCGTTGCTCGGTGGCAGCCTCGCGGTGCTGATCGAAGGTGCAGGCAAGCTGTCGGTAGACCGCGCCATCACCGACTGACCGTTCTGACTCAACAAAAAGGCCTGCATTGTGCGACGCACTGTGCAGGCCTTTTTTGTTGCGCGTGATTCTTGACACTGTCCGGTCAGCTTCTCTAGGATGCTGCCCATGCGCCGATTTAAACAGCTACTTGCGGGGCGCCAGGTGACTCATTCAGTTGCCGATAGAAGCTTGAAACAGGCTTCGAAATACCGCTAAAGCGCTGGTTCGGTGTTGCCTCTCACCTGCCATGCAGACTTTTGAGGCAGAGACACGACACAATGAATGCATTAAGCCCCGTTATACGCCCCGCGCCGATCACGGCACACCTCACCCAGCGCAATCCAAAAATCCTGCTTGGCGGTAAACATCAGCCGACGCTTTTGCGTTACCTCGATGGCTGGCCACGTCGTACCGGTGGGCCTGCTGCCTTCCTGATTCAGTTTGTCGACGACGGTGAGTCACTGGCACGGTTTGCCAACGACAGTTTCGATCTGGCGGTGATTCTGGCACCCAACGCCGAGGATGCGCCGGAAGTGATCAGGCAGCTGACTCGCGTGGCTCGCCAAGGGCTGATTACCCGTCGCTGAGGTTCAGAGCGCTGTGGCTCAGAGCGCCGCGGCTCAAAGATACTCGATCGCCACGATATACACGCATTGTTCACCGGTCGGTGTCTGGACCCGCACTTCGGCGTCCAGTGCTTTGCCAATCAAGGCGCGCGCCAACGGTGAGTCGATACTGATCAGGCCTAGTTTCAGGTCCAGCTCATCCGGCCCGACGATGCGATAGCGCGACTCTTTGCCGTCTTCATCTTCAATCGTGACCCACGCGCCAAAGTAAACCTTGTTCGGATCGCTGGGTTTCTCACTGACAACCTTGAGCGCTTCCAGGCGTTTGGTGAGAAAGCGCACGCGACTGTCGATCTCGCGCAGCATCTTTTTGCCGTAGGTGTATTCGGCGTTTTCCGAGCGATCGCCCTGTGCCGCCGCCTCGCTGACCGATTGCGTCACTTGCGGTCGACGCACATGCCAGAGTTCATGAAACTCGGCCCGCATCCGCGCTTCACCTTCGGGGGTGATCAGCGCGGTGCCAGCGGTGCGGGGAGGGCGATAACGGCTCATGGCGGCTTCTTGTGGTTGAATACGTGATCAGAGCGCTTGAGTTTATCAACCCTCGCGCAAGACTGTCAGGGGGCTGGCGTTCAAGGCGCGGCGCGTGCCGAACACACCGGCACCGCCGATCAGCACGGCCCCGATCAGCGGCAACACCAACAGCCATGGATGCGGGTGCCAAGGCAGGTCGAAGGCATAACGGTAGAGCACCATGCTCACCAGTTCCGAACCCAGTGCCGCCAACAATCCGCTGACCGCGCCGAGCAGGCCGAACTCGATCCGCCGGGCCCTGACCAGCAACTGTCGTTCGGCACCCAGCGCTCGCAGCAATGCACCTTGGCGAATGCGTTCATCCAGCGTTGCCTGCAACCCGGAGAACAACACCGCCATCCCCGCCGCCAATACAAACAACAGCACGTATTCCACCGCCAGGGTTACTTGAGCGAGGATACTGCGCAGCTGCGCGAGCAAGGCTTCGACTTGCAGAATGGTCACTGCCGGAAAGCTGCGGGACAGGTCGACGATCTGCTGATCGTGACCGGCCGCCAGATAGAAACTGGTCAGGTAGGTGGCCGGCAAGTCCTTCAAGGTGCCTGGCTGGAAGATCATGAAAAAGTTCGGCTGGAAGTTGTCCCAGTTGATCTCCCGCAGGCTGGTGACTTTCGCCTCCCGATTGACCCCGCCGACGGTGAACACCATGTGATCGCCGAGCTTGAGTTTGAGGCTTTCGGCGACTTTACCTTCCACCGAAACACCGGGTATTTCATCTGCTGGTTGCTGGCCCCACCAGTTGCCGGCGGTGAGTTTGTTGCCCGCTGGCAGGTCTGCCGCCCAGGTCAGGCTCAAGTCGCGTTGAATGGCTCGATCACCGGCCGAATCCTTGCTGACGATTTCCTGTACCGGTTCGCCGTTGATGCTGATCAGCCGTCCCGGCACCACCGGGTACAGCGGCGCCGATTGTGCCGACAACTCCATCAGTCGATCGGTAAAGGCTTGCTTGTCCGCCGGCAGAATGTTCAGGGCGAAATAATTCGGGGCATTTTTCGGCAACTGGTTTTGCCAGGTGTCGAGCAATTCGCCACGCAGCAAAGCGATCAGCGCCATGGACAGCAGAATCAAACCGAAGGCCAGGGCTTGACCCGCCGCCGCCAGTGGATGGCGCAGCAGTTGGCCCAACCCGAGGCGCCATGGCAATGAGGCGCGCGCGAGCATCCGGCGCAGGCTCTTCAGTAGCAGCAACAGCAAACCGCCAAGCACCAGTGCCGCGATCACACCGCCGCCGAGCAGGGCGAAGGTCAGCAACAGGTCCAGGCTCAAGCGCCACATGATCAGGCCGAGGGCGCCCAATGCCGCGCCATAAACAATCCAGGTGCTGGACGGAATCGGCAGCATGTCGCGACGCAACACGCGCAGCGGCGGCACTCGACCCAATGCGGCCAGTGGCGGCAGGGCGAAACCGGCCAGCGCGACCAGCCCGGTGCCGATCCCGGCGAAGGCCGGGAACAGGCCCCCCGGTGGAACATCGGTCGGCAGTAAATCACGCAGCAGCGCAAACAGCCCAAGCTGTGCCAGCCAGCCGAGCAGGGCGCCGCTGATGCTGGCGAGCAGTCCGAGTACGGTCAGTTGCAGACTGAACAGCACCATGGTTTCCCGACGGGACAGACCCAGGCAGCGCAGCAATGCACTGGCATCGAATCGGCGAGTGGCGAAGCGTGTCGCCGACAACGCCACCGCCACGCCGGACAGCAACACTGCGACCAGACTGGCCATGTTCAAATAACGTTCAGCCTTGCCCAGGGCGCCGCCGATCTGTCGATTGCCGTCCCGGGCATCCTGGATGCGTTGGTTGGCCGCCAGCCCGGGTTTGATCAGTTGACGATAGGTTTCCAGCGCCTCGGCTTTGCCGCGCCAGAGTTCCCGGTAACTGACCCTGCTACCGGGTTGCACCACACCGGTCGCCTCAAGGTCGCCAAGGTTGATCAGCACCCGTGGTGTCAGGCTGTAGAAATTGCCGGCGCGATCCGGTTCGTAGGTCAGCACTCGCGCCAGCGTCAGGGTTTTCATGCCGACATCGATGCTATCGCCGATCTTCAAGTCCAGTGCGGTCAGCAGTCGCGCTTCGACCCAGGCTTCGCCGGGTTTCGGACCGCCACCGGGTTCTTCCGGCGCGAAGGGCGCTGGGGCGCTTTTCAGTTCGCCACGCAACGGGTAGACGTCATCGGCGGCTTTGATACTGGACAGCTGAATACCGTTGTCGGTGGCAATGACGCTGGAAAACTCCACTACTTGAGCGTGCTCAAGGCCCAGCTCAGTGCCGCTCCTTACCTGCTCGGGCCGCGCCGGTGAGCTACCTTCGAGCACCAGGTCGGCGCCGAGAAATTCGGTGGCGCGCAGCATCATGGCGCCGTTCAGGCGGGCACCGAAGTAACCGATGGCGGTACTCGCCGCCACGGCCACCAGCAAGGCGAAGAACAACACGCGCAACTCACCGGCGCGGGCATCGCGCAACAGTTGGCGGATGGCGAGACTGAACAGGCGCAACAGCGGCAAGCGTGCCATCAAGGCTCCAGAGGGGCGACCAGCAGGCCGGCTTCAAGGCGGATCAGGCGCCGGCAGCGATGTGCCAGGCGTTCGTCGTGGGTCACCAGCACCAGGGTCGTGCCGCTTTCCTGGTTGAGTTCGAACAACAGATCGCTGATGCGCTCGCCGGTGTGGCTGTCGAGATTGCCGGTGGGTTCATCGGCGAACAGCACGTCGGGCTCAGCGGCGAACGCCCGGGCAATCGCCACGCGTTGTTGCTCGCCACCGGAAAGCTGACGTGGCGAGTGGGTCAGGCGTTGGCCCAGACCGACTCGTTGCAGCAGTTCGGTAGCCCGCTCGCGGGCGTCTTTGCGGCCATCGAGTTCCAGCGGCAGCATGACGTTTTCCAGGGCGTTGAGACTGTCGAGCAGCTGGAATGATTGAAAGACAAACCCCACGTGCTCGGCGCGGATGCGCGCGCGCTGGTCTTCATCGAGATTGCTCAGGCCTTGCCCGGCGAGGGTGACTTCGCCGCTGCTCGGCAGGTCGAGGCCGGCGAGCAGGCCCAGGAGGGTGGATTTGCCGGAACCCGAAGCACCGACGATGGCCAGGCTATCGCCCTTGTTCAGTTCCAGGCTGAGTTCGTGCAGGATAGTCAGTTCACCTTCCGCGCTCGGAACCACTTTGCTGAGGTTCTTCGCGGTGAGAATGCTTGCGCCCATGGAGAATCCGATGCGAGTGTGGTTTTTGAGTGCTGGCCTGGCCTTGATGTGCATGGCCCAGAACGCAGCGGCGGGTACAGTCCTGATCGTTGGCGATAGTATCAGCGCCGGTTTCGGCCTGGATACCCGCTTGGGGTGGGTGTCATTGCTTGAGCAACGGCTCAAGCGCGAAGGTTTCGACGATAAAGTGGTCAATGCATCCATCAGCGGCGACACCAGTGCCGGAGGCCGGGCGCGCCTGCCGGCGCTGCTTGCAGAGCATAAGCCAGAGTTGGTTATCCTCGAGTTGGGGGGCAACGATGGGTTGCGCGGAATGCTGCCAACACAATTGCAACAAAATCTTGCGTCGATGATCGACAGCTCCCGCGCCAGTGGTGCCGAGGTATTGCTACTGGGTATGCAACTGCCACCCAACTACGGTGTGCGTTACACCCAGGCCTTTGCCGAGGCTTTCACCAAGGTCGCCAACGATAAAAAGATCCCGCTGGTGCCGTTTTTTCTCGACGGTGTGGGCGGTCATCCGGACCTGATGCAAGGCGACGGCCTGCACCCGGCTGCGGCGGCTCAGGACAAGTTGCTGGAAAATGTCTGGCCGACACTGAAACCGCTGCTTTGACGCTTTTCTAGTGGCGGTGTTTCGGCTAAGGTGGCGCCCCCGATTTGGAGCCCCCGATGCCGCGTCCTGCCTGGTCCCTTTTTGCCTACCAACTGATCGAGCCTGACGAACAGCTGGATCTGTTCGCCTGCCAGGAAGTGCGGGTACATCTGGTGACCCGTCAACTGGAGTTGGGCGGCTCGGCGGACCGAACCTTGTGCGGCAGCCTGTTGCCGGCGCAACCGCGCTGGTCGAGCGTCGACCGCACCGTGTTCCAGGATCAGCGCCTGTGCTCGCTGTGCCGGGCCATTCTGGAATCGCAAAAACGCGGCACCTCGCCGATCTGGCCCGAGTTGCGGTTCGAGCTTTAGGGCCCTGTGGCGAGGGAGCTCCTGTGGCGAGGGGGCTTGCCCCCGTTGGGTCGCGCAGCGGCCCTGAACAGGCGCTGCAGTCTGTGAGACATTTCTCGATCACCGCGATGACGACTGCTGCGCAGCCGAACGGGGGCAAGCCCCCTCGCCACAGGTAAGTCCCCTCACCGCCGATCCCCCCAACCACAGGTCTTTACGTCTCCCCGAAATAACGGGCGGCGGTGTACAATCCCGTTTTTATACCCTTGTCGATCATGCGAAGGATTTTCCGGATGTTGCCGCGCTTTCCCGCCGTCACCCGCTGCCTGTCTCTTGCCGCCCTCTGTGTCGCGGGTCCGGTAGCAGCATTGGAGCTACCCCTGCCACCCCCTGGTGAAGACATCATCGGTCAGGTGCAAGTGATCAAGGCCAAGTACGAAGATACCTTCGCCGACCTTGGCACCACCTACGATCTTGGCTATTCGGAAATGGTCGCGGCCAACCCAGGCGTTGATCCATGGTTGCCGGGCGCCGGTACCGAAGTGGTGCTGCCGACGCGCTTCATCCTGCCGCCGGGGCCCCGTGAAGGCATCGTCATCAACCTGGCTGAATACCGTCTCTACTATTTCCCGAAAGGCCGGAACGTGGTGTACACCTTCCCGCTAGGTATCGGCCGTGAAGGCTGGGGCTCGCCAATTGCCCACACCAGCATTGTCGCCAAGACGCCGAACCCGACCTGGACGCCTCCAGCGTCGATCAAGGCCGAGCACGCCGCCGATGGCGATCCACTGCCGAATGTGGTGCCGGCGGGCCCGGACAACCCGCTGGGGCCGTTCAAGTTCACGCTGGGCACTCCGGGCTACCTGATCCACGGTTCGAACAAGAAGTTCGGTATCGGCATGCGCACCAGCCACGGTTGCTTCCGCATGTTCAACAACAACGTGCTGGAAATGGCCAGCATGGTGCCGGTCGGGACGTCGGTGCGGATCATCAACGACCCGTACAAGTTCGGCCTCAGTGGCGGCAAGGTTTATCTGGAAGCACACACGCCGCTGGACGATATGGGCAACCCTTCGGTAGTCGACAAGCACACCGCAGTGATCAATGCGATGCTCAAGCGTGAGGACATCACCAACAACTTGCGCATGAACTGGGATGTAGTGCGTGACGTGGTGGCCGCTGAAGATGGCCTGCCGGTGGAAATCGCCGTGCCGAATGCGTCGGCGCCGATGGTGTCGAGTGCACCGATCGACCTGCAGCAGTAACGCGTTAAAGCAACCCGCCGACGCAGGCCGCGTCGGCGGGTTTTTTATGGCCTGCAGAAACAGCGGGCAATAAAAAAGCCGACCCAAAAAATGGGTCGGCTTGATAACAATCCCGAAGGACTATTACTTGCGGCTAGCTTTTTCCAGCATGCGCAGAGCACGCTCGTTAGCTTCGTCAGCAGTCTGTTGTGCTTTTTGAGCAGCAGCCAGAGCTTCATCAGCTTTACGGTAAGCTTCGTCTGCACGAGCCTGGGAGCGAGCTGCTGCGTCTTCAGTAGCAGTCAGACGTGCTTCGGTTTCTTTCGATACGCTGCTGCAACCGGTAGCCAGAACTGCGGCCAGAGCCAGAGCAGAGAATTTCAGAACGTTGTTCATCGTGTTCCCCTTCAAGGACTTTCTATTAAGTAGCTGTCTCCTCAGAGTGAGGAAATAGCCGGCGTACATACTACCCATTACTTGTAGTAAGTAAACTGACGTAGAGCAAGAAGCAAAAAAAATTGTAGGCGTTGATTCTTTTTCGAGCAACTTTTAACTGCATTGTATAAAAAATATCCAGCTGCGAGGCCCGAGCTGAGCGAGCCGCCGAGGAAAAGTTCCCGGTGTCGGCAGCTGTTTTTCAGTCTCGACTAAAGTCTATCTAGATGGAATCGTCCACACTTTTGTTCGGATTTTGCGCAGCCGCCCTCATATCTTTATCCATGTTGAGGTGACTTAAACAAAGGGCGCTCGTCTTATGTCTCAATATCCGGCAATGTTCAGGCCTGAACTCGGGAATATCCCGTTCGAGCCACCCCTGCATTACCCCAGGCAACACCCGCCTGCCAGCATGACGAGCGTCCCTTGAGCATTTCTGCCAATGGTGCCTACTATTTGATACGTGCTCGGTTTCGCGAGATTGGTGTTGCTCTCTCGGTGTCCATTCAGGCACGGGGTGGCGTAGATGTTCCTTCGCCGGAAAAACATCGGTAAGGTAGGGGTCAGAATTAAAGACCCGCGAGGAGTAGTGATGAGCGAGGCGTTGTCCATCCACCATGACCAGGCTGGTCATCAGTTCGAGACCACTGTGGACGGTTATCGTGCCTACCTGACCTATATGGATCTGGGAAAACAGACCCTGGATATTTATCGTACCTTCGTGCCCAACGCGCTGCGTGGTCGCGGCATCGCGGCGGCGTTGACCGAGCAGGCACTGCAATACGCCGAGGAAATGGGCTACACAGTCATTCCATCGTGTTCCTATGTGGAGCGCTACATGGAGCGTCACGCACGGCATGCCGCCAAGCTGTGAATAAAGCGAACGCATAAAAAAACGCCAGGTTTAAGCCTGGCGTTTTTTTTGCGTGAAACGGCGATTAGCTGCGATCGCGTTTCGGCAACACATCCTTGAGCTTGGCGTGCATGCTGCGCAAGGTGTTTTCGGTGGCGGTCCAATCGATGCAGGCATCGGTGATCGACACGCCGTATTGCAGGTCGGCGAGGTCTTTCGGGATCGCCTGGCAGCCCCAGTTCAGATGACTTTCGACCATCAGGCCGATGATCGACTGGTTGCCTTCGAGGATCTGGTTGGCGACGTTCTCCATCACCAGCGGTTGCAGGGCCGGGTCCTTGTTGGAGTTGGCGTGGCTGCAGTCGACCATGATGTTCGGCTTGATCTTCGCTTTGTTCAGCGCTTGCTCACAGAGCGCGACGCTGACCGAATCGTAGTTCGGTTTGCCGTTACCGCCGCGCAACACCACGTGACCGTAGGCGTTGCCCTTGGTGGTGACGATCGACACGCCACCTTCCTGGTTGATACCCAGGAAACGGTGCGGGCTGGACACTGATTGCAGGGCGTTGATGGCCACTGTCAGGCCGCCATCGGTGCCATTCTTGAAGCCGACAGCCGAGGACAGGCCGGAAGCCATTTCACGGTGAGTCTGGGATTCGGTGGTGCGTGCGCCGATCGCCGACCAGCTGATCAGGTCCTGCAAGTATTGCGGGGAGATCGGGTCGAGGGCTTCGGTCGCAGTCGGCAGGCCCATCTCGGCCAGGTCCAGCAGCAACTGACGACCGATGTGCAAACCATCCTGAATCTTGAACGAGTCGTCCAGGTACGGATCGTTGATCAAGCCTTTCCAGCCGACGGTGGTGCGTGGCTTCTCGAAATACACGCGCATGACCAGATACAAGGTATCGGACACTTCGGCCGCGAGCACTTTCAGGCGCTCGGCGTATTCGTGGGCAGCCTTGATGTCATGGATCGAGCACGGCCCGATCACGACGAACAGGCGGTGGTCGGTGCCATCAAGAATGTTGCGAATGACTTCGCGGCCCTTGGTGACGGTGCGCAGGGCAGCGTCGCTCAGAGGGATGTCACGCTTGAGCTGATCGGGAGTGATCAGGGTCTCGTTGGAGGCGACGTTAAGGTCGTTGATCGGTAAATCAGCCATCGTTTACTCGTCAGGTCACGGGTGCCGGCCGCCAGCGAACCCGCGCGGCGGAGCACAGCAAATTAAGCGCGTCGGGGAGCTGAACCTTAGCGCGTTACACCGTGGCTCGACAATGGGCAGACACTGGTTTTGCTACGCAAATGCCTTGCGAACCGTGTCGTGGGAGAACTCGTTGGCGTGCAGCTGGACCCATTCGAGGGCCAGGGTCTGGTTGCTCAGCTGTTCGCTTTGGGGTTCGTGCTGACGGCAGTAACGTTCGATCTGGCAAACCTGCTCGCCCATTCGCGCGCTGAACAGGGTCTGTTCGTCGACGAAGGCGATGCCCACCAGATAGCTGCGTTTTCGCCGCAGACACCAGGCAACATAGCCCAGGTAACAGATCGTGGTGCTCAGGGTGGGCATGCGCACTTGAAGTGCGGTGCCCCTTCGCCATCCGCGGTGGTAATTGCAAGCCATGCCGCCGAGGCTGATAGTGTGCAGCTCTTGCCGCGAAATGCACTCATGTTTGAGCAACGTCAATTCGACGGGTACATCGTCAGGATGAGGAAGATAACGTCCCATGAACACGGACTCCCTGTGTCGGCCATCTGACATCGTTTCTCCCAGTATAGTGGTCGAATCGGAACTGACTGATTTCGACGCCGACCAGCGGCTGTTGGCGATGAACGGTATTTCCCTGGTGATCTTTACCAGCGTCGGCTGCGCCAGTTGCCGTTTTGCCCGTGAGCAATTGCCCACGTTCGATCTGGCGGTCGATCGACTGTGCTGGATCGATGCCGGAAACAATGGCGGAGTGGTCGAGCGTTATCGGGTCTTTCATTTACCGGCGCTGTTTGTGGTGCGCGACGGCGAGTTCTTCGGGGCACTACAGTCACGCCTGACCCGCACGGCACTCAATGAGGCCTTGGATCAGGCGTTGAGTCGACAAGCAGAGGAGTTGCCATGACAGATACAAGGGCCAAACCGACAATCGGCATTATCGGGACCGGCGCGATCGGTGGTTTCTACGGAGTGATGCTGGCGCGTGCCGGCTTCGATGTGCACTTTTTGTTGCGCAGTGAGTTTTCAGCGGTCGCCGAACAGGGCTTGCATCTCGACCATGCGTCGTTGGGCCCGCTGGTCCTGAACCCGGTCCAGGCGTATTCGTCGGCTGCCGACATGCCGCCATGTGACTGGCTACTGGTGGGCGCCAAGACCACCAGTAACGCGGATTTGGCACCGGCCATTATTCAAGCCGCGGCGCCTGATGCCAAAGTGCTGCTGCTGCAAAATGGCCTGGACGTCGAAGACAGTCTGCGCGAGTTGCTCCCCGATTCGCTGCACCTGCTCGGGGGGCTCTGTCTGATCTGCGTCCATCGCGCCGGCCCAGGGGTCATTACCCATCAGGCGCTCGGTGCCGTGAATGTCGGTTACCACAGCGGCCCCGCCGCCGATGAACAGGCGCGCATGAACATCGTCGAGGAGGGCGCCGGGCTGTTTCGCGCCGCCGATATCGACGCCCAGGCCATGCCGAACCTGCATCAGGCGCGCTGGCAGAAACTGGTCTGGAATATTCCCTACAACGGCCTGTCGGTTCTGCTTGGGGCCAGCACCACACCCTTAATGACGGATGCCGACAGCCGCGCGCTGATTCAGGCCTTGATGGCCGAAGTGGTTCAGGGGGCCAAGGCCTGTGGCCACGACATGCCGCCGGGTTACGCCGATTATCTGTTCATGATGACCGAGAAAATGCCCGACTATTGGCCGAGCATGTACCACGACTTCCTGCACAAGCGACCGCTGGAACTGGACGCGATCTACACTCGGCCACTGGCAGCGGCGAAGGCTGCGGGATGTGAATTACCGCGCATCGAAGCCTTGTATCGCAGCTTGAGTTTTATCGATCGACGTAATCACTGAGTCGGTCAAAAGGAGAGGGAAGGGCATGGCAAATGGTATAGACGACAAACTGGTGCTGGCGATTTCTTCGCGAGCACTGTTCGACTTGAGCGAGAGCCACAAGGTTTATCTGTCGAGCGGCGTCGAGGCCTATCGGCAATACCAGATCGAACACGAAGACGAAATTCTTGAGCCCGGCGATGCGTTCCCGTTGGTCGAAAAACTGCTGAGCCTGAATGCCAGTCTCGGCCGTGCCCGGGTCGAGGTAATCCTGGTGTCGCGCAACAGCGCCGACACCGGCCTGCGGGTTTTCAACTCTATTCATCACTATGGCCTGGCGATCTCGCGTGCGGCATTTGTCGGCGGACGCAGTCCTTATCCGTACCTCAAGGCCTTTGGCTGCGACCTGTTTCTTTCGACCCATTCCGACGATGTGCGCAGTGCGCTGGATGCGGGTTTCGCCGCAGCGACTATTCTGTCGGGCGGTGCCAGTCGCGCCGCCAGTGATGAATTGCGCATTGCTTTCGACGGTGACGCGGTGCTGTTTTCCGATGAGTCGGAGCGGGTCTATCAGTCGGGAGGCCTGGCGGCGTTTCAGGCCAGCGAACGCGAGTCAGCCCGCGAACCTCTGCGTGGCGGACCGTTCAAAGGCTTCCTCGCAGCGCTCAATCTTTTGCAGCGCGAGTTCCCCGATGATGCCTGTCCGATTCGCACCGCGCTGGTGACCGCGCGCTCGGCGCCGGCCCATGAACGGGTGATCCGCACCTTGCGCGAATGGGATATCCGTCTGGACGAATCGCTGTTCCTTGGGGGGCTGACCAAATCGGCGTTTCTCGAAGCCTTTGCCGCCGACGTATTTTTCGACGATCAGGCTGGCCATTGCGAGCTGGCCCGCGAAGTGGTCGCCACCGGTCACGTGCCGCATGGCATCAGTAACGAGCCGTCGATTTAAAGCGCTGCGGTTCAATGCGTTGCGCCGAACGCCGCTCTCGCCACGGCACTGCTAAGCTGAATCAATCTCCGCTATGTTGGCATTAAAGGAGGTCACTATGATTCATTCGATGCTGTATGCCACCGACCTCGGTCTGTATGCACCTTTTGTGATGCAGCATGCGTTGGCACTGGCTCGAACATTCAATGCCGACTTGTATGTGGTGCACGCGGTTGAGCCGATGGGATTGTTCGCCGAGTCGGTGCTTCAGAGTTACCTCGATGAGCAGGCCTTGAACGAGTTTCACAGTCAGGGTCTGAGTACGGTAATTGCCAATATCGAGCAACGGGTGCTCGACAGCTTTCGCGAAGAACTGGGGGATGAGGGGGAGCAGGACCTGGAACGGATTCGGGCGGTGCGGGTGCTGCAGGGCGATCCGTCGCAGGTGATTCTCGACCAGGCGCAGAAACTCTCCGTCGATTTGCTGATCGTAGGGAGTCACAGTCATGGCGCTGGCGCGGAAACGCCATTGGGCCGAACCGCTGCGCGCGTGTTGCAACTGTCCAGGGTGCCGGTGTATCTGGTGCCGCTGATGGAACGTCGCCGCAAAGGGGATCGCTAGGACACGAATAATGGCGTTTTGATAAAAAAGTTCTAGATTTATTAATCAAACCATTAATATAGTTATATACCGTCGCTGATGCCCGTGGCGTCTACCTGCTTTGAGGGATTCATATGAAGCTTCAACAATTGCGCTACATCTGGGAAGTGGCGCACCACGACCTCAACGTTTCAGCTACAGCCCAAAGCCTCTACACCTCGCAACCGGGCATCAGCAAACAGATCCGTCTGTTGGAAGACGAATTGGGGGTCGAGGTTTTCGCCCGCAGCGGCAAGCACTTGACCCGGGTTACCCCGGCCGGCGAGCGCATCATCACCACCGCTGGTGAGATCCTGCGAAAAGTTGAAAGCATCAAGCAGATCGCCCAGGAATTCTCCAACGAGAAAAAAGGCACCCTGTCGATCGCCACCACGCACACCCAGGCGCGTTATGCGTTGCCACCGGTGATCAGCAATTTCATCAAGCAATACCCGGACGTTGCCCTGCACATGCATCAGGGTTCGCCGATGCAGATCGCCGAGATGGCCGCTGACGGCACCGTCGATTTCGCCATCGCCACCGAAGCGCTGGAGTTGTTCGGCGACCTGGTGATGATGCCGTGCTACCGCTGGAACCGCTGCGTGGTCGTGCCTCAGGGCCACCCGCTGACCAAGCTGTCGAAGCTGACTCTCGAAGCCTTGGCCGAATACCCGATCGTGACCTACGTGTTCGGTTTCACCGGCCGTTCGAAACTCGACGAAGCCTTCAGCCATCGCGGCCTGACACCGAAAGTGGTGTTCACCGCGGCCGACGCCGACGTGATCAAGACTTACGTTCGTCTGGGCCTGGGCGTGGGCATCGTGGCGAAAATGGCGGTCGACACCAAGCTCGACAGCGACCTGGTGGTGCTCGATGCCAGCGAGTTGTTCGAATCCAGTATTACCAAAATCGGTTTCCGTCGCGGCACGTTCCTGCGTGGTTTCATGTGCGACTTCATCGAGAAATTCGCTCCGCACCTGACCCGCGAAGTGATGGCCAAGGCCATTCAGTGCCACAACAAACAGGAACTGGAAGAGCTGTTCGACGGCGTCGAACTGCCGGTGCATTAATCGTTTTTTCTAGATCACCTCGGTGACAGAAAACTGTTGCCGAGCGCCCGCCACCAGAATCTCCACTTCATCCCCTTCGAACTTGCCCAGCAGGCTTTTGCCCAGCGGCGAGCGAGGGGTGATGACGGTAATCAGTTGCCCCACCAGATCAATCTTCAGCCCGGCCGCGTCAGGGGCCAGGAACAGCCATTGCTCGCGTCCCTTTTCGTCTTCCAGACCGAGCAGGGCGCCGACCTCGATACCGCGCTGATCGTCATAAGGCCGTAATGTCAGGTTCTGGCAAAGGGTCAATGACTGCCTGATTTCTTCCACTCGTTTGGCCTGTCCGGCCGCCAGGTAAGACGCCTCCAGCCCCAACGTGTCGTACTTGTTTTCGGCTATGTTTTCTTCGTGGGTCGCGGTTTCGTAAGCGGTTTGCGCGGCCCGCTCGGCGATGTCGAGATCGATCCGCAGCTTGTCGATAATCAGTTGGTGGACGGTCGGCTTGTGCATAGAGAGCTTCATGATCAATCGCAGAATTGCAGGACGTTGGCGCGGCTTTTTTCGCTCGGCGCAGTTTGATTCTGCTGCAGCCAGAACTGGCATTTTGGATTGGACAGATTGTGTTTGCTGCTTCTGGCCTGGTCCACCATTTGCTGCTGTTCATTCCTGCGCAGATGGTCCTCGTACTGCTCGAACATCGGGCTCTGCGGGGCAGGTTGGGCAGGTTGCTCAATCACCGGTGGCTTGGCCAGTTGTTCCACCGCCAGGGCCAAGGGCGCTAATTGTTCGTTGAACAACAGGCGCCAGGCGAGCCAGCAGGTCAGTGCGATCGCGATGAATCCCAGCCACAAACCGAGGGCAATGCTGCCGGTCAGTTGCAGCGCATTAAACTGGATCGGCAAGGGACGGCGCGGGTTGGGACGGTAGGGCATTACTGCCTCCTGGCGGGTAGTCGCGGGCAAGTGGCGATTGTCGCATGAAGATTAATCGCCGTCGGCTCTTCTGCGCGGGGTAATTTATGCGGACAATCGGCGCCTTTGCCAACGGGAGCCTGGAATGCCTGAAATGAAAACCCGCTGGGATATTTTTTGCACCGTGGTCGACAACTTCGGCGACATCGGTGTGACCTGGCGTCTGGCCCGACAACTGGTGGCCGAACATGGCGCGACGGTGCGCTTGTGGGTCGATGACCTGCGGGCCTTTGAGCGTTTGTGTCCGCAAATCGATATCAACGCTGCGCAGCAATGGCAGCAGGGCGTCGAGGTGCGACAGTGGTCGGCCGACTGGCAACCCACTGAAGCCGCTGATGTCGTCATCGCTGCGTTCGCCTGCCAGTTGCCGAGTGCCTACATGGAGGCCATGGCCGAACGGGAAAAACCGCCGCTGTGGATGAACCTCGATTATCTGAGTGCCGAAGACTGGGTCGTCGGCTGCCACGGCTTGCCATCGGTGAAGTACAAGAACGTGCAGAAGTTCTTTTTCTTCCCGGGCTTTCGCAAGGGCACCGGTGGCTTGCTACGTGAAAGCGGATTGCTGGAGCAGCGTCGGCAGTTTCAGCAAAGCCCGCAAGCTCAGCGAGAATTCCTGCAAGGCCTGGGAATTGATCGCGCGCCGAATGCACAACTGATCTCGCTGTTTGCCTACGAAAATACCGGGCTGGCCAGTTGGCTGGACACGATGACGGCCGACTCGACGCCGACTCATCTGCTGGTACCCGAAGGCCGGATTCTTGGCGACGTCGAACGCTGGCTCGGGGTGGATGGGCTGAAGGCCGGGGCGGTGCATGTGCGCGACGCCTTGACCGTGCAAGTGCTGCCATTCGTCCGACAGGATCAATATGACCTGCTGCTGTGGAGCTGCGATTTCAACGCCGTGCGCGGTGAAGACTCCTTTGTCCGCGCTCAATGGGCAGGTCGTCCGCTGCTCTGGCACATCTATAGGCAGGACGAAGATATCCATCTGGACAAGCTCGATGCTTTCCTGACCCTGTACACCCAAGGCCTGTCCGAGCCTGCCCGCGAGGCGATCAGCGGTCTATGGCGGGCATGGAATGCAGGTGAGACAATGACTGATCACTGGAAATCAACCCGCAAACATTGGCCTGAACTGGAAAAACATGCCGAGACATGGTGTCTGGAACAAGCCTTGCAGGCAGATCTTGCCGCAGCGCTGGTACAGTTTTACCTAAATTGGATATGATACGCGGCCTAGATTTTTGTAAATCCCATCCAAATTCGGATATTCGCAATGAAAACTGGTAAAGAACTGAAACCCGGTACCGTGATCCGTCTCGAAAACGATCCTTGGCTGGTTCAGAAAGCTGAATTCACCAAGTCGGGTCGTAACAGCGCGATCATGAAGACCAAGCTGAAAAACCTGCTGACCGGTTACAAGACCGAGATCGTTTACAGCGCCGACGACAAGCTGGACGACGTAATCCTCGACCGCAAAGAAGCGACCCTGTCCTTCATCAGCGGCGACACCTACACGTTCATGGACACCACCGACTACACCATGTACGAGCTGAACGCTGAAGACATCGAAGCCGTTCTGCCTTTCGTTGAAGAAGGCATGACCGATGTTTGCGAAGCGATCTTCTTCGAAGAGCGTCTGGTTTCCGTAGAACTGCCGACCACCATCGTGCGTCAGGTTGACTACACCGAAGGTTCCGCTCGCGGTGACACTTCCGGCAAGGTGATGAAGCCTGCCAAACTGAAGAACGGTACCGAACTGTCGGTTGCTGACTTCATCGAAATCGGCGACATGATCGAGATCGATACCCGCGAAGGCGGTTCCTACAAAGGCCGTGCTAAATAAGCACAGCTTCAGGAATGAAAAAGCCCGACCATTGAGTCGGGCTTTTTTGTGGCCGAAGATCAAGATCAAAGAATCGCAGCCTCGTTTCACTCGACAGTTCCTACAGGGGAATACGAAACCATGTAGGAGCTGTCGAGTGAAACGAGGCTGCGATCTTTTGCTGCGTTACCCCCAATCCTGTAGGAGCGTTATTTCAGGTGTTGCTTGAGTTCTTCGGACGCTTGCAGCATGGCCGAGCGCACCGCGGGCACCTGGCTCACTACGTTGAGCAAACCGTAGTCGTGGATCATGCCGTTGTAGCGCACCGCCGTGACCGGTACACCCGCCTCGTCGAGTTTGCGGGCGTAGGCTTCACCTTCATCGCGCAGGACATCGGCGCTGGCCGTCTGCACCAGCGCGGGTGGCAAGCCTTTGAGTTGCGCGGTGGTCGCTCGCAGCGGTGAGGCGTAGATCTCGTTCCGTTGTTTGGCGTCGGTGGTGTAGTTGTCCCAGAACCACTTCATCATGTTTTTGGTGAGGAAGTGCCCCTCGGCGAACTGGTTGTAAGACGCCGTCTCGAAGCTGGCGTCAGTCACCGGCCACAACAACACCTGGAATTTGATCGCCGGCGTGCCTTTGTCTTTGGCCATCAGCGCAACCACAGCCGCCATGTTGCCACCGACGCTGTTACCCGCCACGGCCAGACGTTTGCCGTCGACGTTGATCTCTTTACCGTGCTCGGCCACCCACTTCGTCGCGGCGTAGGCCTGGTTGATCGCCACCGGGTAATGCGCTTCTGGCGACGGGGTGTAATTCACGAATACCGCCGCCGCGCCCGAACCCGTTACCAAGTCGCGAACCAGTCGTTCGTGGGTCGGGAAGTCCCCCAGCACCCAACCACCGCCGTGAAAGAACATGAACACCGGCAGCTCGCCTTTGACTCCGGCCGGCCGAACGATGGTCAGGCTGATCGGTTGGCCGTCGACCTGGATGGTCTTCTCGCTGACATCGGCTTTGGGCAGCGTCAGTTTCACCCCGGCCTGCGCACCCACCAACACCGCACGGGCTTCGGCAGGGGGGAGCTGTTCCAGCGGTTTGCCAGTGCCGGCATTCAGTACATCGAGGAACGCCTGGGTGGTGTGTTCAACCCCATTGCCTGCGAATGCACTGTTGATGGACAGGGCGAGAAGAGTACCGGTCAAGACTTTGCTGAAGGTGTTCATGTTCATTTCCTGTTCGACCTTGGAGTCAGCGGTTAGACGGTAACGTGCAGGCGCACATCGACATTGCCACGGGTGGCGTTGGAGTACGGGCAGACTTGGTGGGCAGCTTCGACCAGGCTTTGCGCATCGGCTTGCTCAAGACCCGGCAGGCTGATGTGCAGGTCGATGTCCAGACCGAAACCGCCAGGGATCTGGCCGATGCCGACATGGGCGGTAATCGACGCGTCGTCCGGGATTTTGCGTTTGGTCTGGCTGGCGACGAATTTCAGCGCGCCGATGAAGCAGGCGGAGTAGCCGGCTGCGAACAGTTGTTCAGGGTTGGTTGCGGCACCGCCAGCACCACCGAGTTCTTTAGGCGTGGCGAGTTTGACGTCGAGGACGTTATCGCTGGAAATCGCACGACCGTCACGGCCGCCGGTGGAGGTTGCGATTGCGGTGTAGAGAGTTTGCATGGTGTGAGCCTCATTCGGGTTTGGGTGTTTTTGCGCTAAATGTTTGCGCGCTAAGTAAGTGCGAGATGAATGTAGCTCGCAAATATTTAGCGCGCAATATAAATTTTGAA
The DNA here is from genome assembly GCF_019947395.1 of Pseudomonas sp. BF-R-26. NCBI lineage: Bacteria > Pseudomonadati > Pseudomonadota > Gammaproteobacteria > Pseudomonadales > Pseudomonadaceae > Pseudomonas > Pseudomonas sp. BF-R-26. The sequence goes on from NZ_JAGYGK010000005.1 coordinate 299,968, forward strand.
GAAAATTTGACCCGAAATAGACGCGCGCGATTAAAAGTATTGAGTTAGAGCTGTCGAGGCGGGATTTTCGCGGGGATTTTTTTTCGAGGACAGGGTTGGCGAAGCGGATTTTTGAGAGCGCTACAAACAAATGTGGGAGCGAGCCTGCTCGCGATAGCGGTGTGCCAATCAACATCAATGCTGAATGTCACTCCGCTATCGCGAGCAGGCTCGCTCCCACAGGGGATCTGGGGTGTTTGAGGTCAGAGGCTGTCTTGCAGATTACTACGCAGTGCTTGAAGATCCGCTTGCAGCTTCTTCAGCTGTTCCAGCGTTTGTCCGCTGGCGCCGAGGACGCACTGGGGAATGCCCCGTGCCTTGTCTCGCAGTGCACGGCCTTGCTCGGTGAGTTCGACAATCACCACCCGTTCGTCTTCACGGCTGCGGGTGCGGCTCAGCAGGCCTTCGGCTTCCAGGCGTTTGAGCAGCGGGGTGAGGGAACCGGGATCGGTCAGCAGTCGGGTGCTGATTTCGCCGACCGTCAGCCCATCCTTTTCCCACAACACCATCATCGCCAGGTACTGCGGATAGGTCAGGCCCAGCGCTAGCAGCAGCGGCTTGTAGACCTTGGTCATCAGCAGCGAGGTGGAATGCAGGGCGAAGCAGACCTGATTGTCCAGCAGCAGGTCGTCGCAGTTATCCGGAGTGTTGCGCTCGGTGTTCATTTCAAAGCCTTGATCAGTGATCGTCATGAATCTAGCGAACGAATCTTTAATGCGCCAGATAATTCTGGACTAGTGGCGGTCCAGGTTGGTTTGCAGCGCCAGATCCCACGGCGGGATGGGGCTGAAACGGGTCTTCAGGTATTCCAGCAACAAGCGGCTGCGCGAACTGGGTTGCTGTTCCAGGCGCAACGCATAAATACCGGTGCTTTCCGGTTTTGGCAGACCGTTTTCGCAAAACAGCGGCAGCAGTTCGCCGCGTAATAAATATTCGCTGGCCAGCCAGGTCGGCAAGTGGGCGATGCCCAACCCGGCCAGTGCGCCGCAGACCAGCGCCTCGGCATTGTTGGCGCTCATGCGGATTCGCGCTGGCCGGTGCAAGTGCATCTGCCCATCACGCTCGAAGCGCCAGGCGAACGGCGGAGCCAGGCCCTCCCAGTCGAGGCCATCATGGTCAACCAGCTGCGCAGGGTCGGTCGGCACGCCACGGCGTTGCAGGTAATCGGGGCTGGCGCAGGCGATGCGCACCATGCTCGCCAGCGGCGTGGCCACCAGCCGGGTGTCGGCCATCTGCCCGGCACGCAACACCAGATCGACTTTGCCCAGGTTCGAGCCCTGCATGTCGACAAAGCTGTCGATCAGGTGCAATTGCACGTCGAGGCCGGGGTAAAGCGTCAGGAAATCGGCAATCACCGGCGCCAGGTGTCGGCGTCCGAAGGCTGCCGGCGCATCCACCCGAATCAGTCCTTCCGGCGCACTGCTAAGAGACACCGCTTCCGCCCGGGCCAGGCGCAGTTCAGCGACGATCCGTCGCGCACGCTCGGCAAAAGCCAGCCCGGCCGGGGTGGCGCGCACGGCATGGGTGCTGCGAATGAACAACTGGCTGCCAACGGCGCTTTCCAGGCTATCAATGCGTCGCGCCACTGCCGAAGGCGTCAATGGATGGCGTCGTGACGCGGCGGAAAAACTGCCGCTTTCCAGCACATCGAGAAACAGGCCAAGTTGTTCGGTCAATTGATTGGGGTTCATTGTTCGTCGGCGCTTGTGCGAAATTGGCACAGCCATTGTGCGTTGCTGTGCGTTTCCCCGCCAGAGCCGACTGCGTAGGATGAACAACCTCACAAAAGGAAATCGCCTGTGATTGAGTTCATGTTGTATCTGGTTTTTGGCGCGGCCCTGGGAACCCTCGGCGGCCTGTTCGGCATTGGGGGCGGGTTGGTCGCGATCCCGCTGCTGGGCGTGTGGTTCGGTCTTGATCAGCAGATCGCCCAAGGCACGGCGCTGGTGATGGTGGTGCCGAACGTGATGCTGGCGCTGTGGCGCTATCACCAGCGCAATCGCATCGAATTGCGGCATGCGCTGCCACTGGCCTCGATGGGGTTCTGTTTTGCCTGGATCGGTTCGATCTGGGCGGTGGGTATCGATGCGCAAACCATGCGCTTGGGCTTCGTCGCTTTTCTGATCGCGCTGTCGGCCTACAACCTGATGCGAATGTTCACCACCAACGCACCGGCCTCTTCGCAGATGCGCTATTCCTGGCCGTGGCTGGGGGTGCTCGGCGCGGCTTCCGGGACCATGGGCGGACTGTTTGGAGTGGGCGGAGCAGTGGTGGCAACGCCGGTGTTGACCAGCCTGTTTGGTACCACTCAAGTGGTTGCTCAAGGGTTGGCGCTGGCGCTGGCGTTGCCGAGTACGGGCGTTACCCTGGCGACTTATGCGTTGCACGATCAGGTGCATTGGGCGATCGGTGTGCCGTTGGCGGTCGGTGGATTGATGAGCATCAGTTGGGGCGTGAGAATTGCCCACGCATTGCCGGAACGGCTCCTGCGCGGGCTGTTCTGTGGTTTTCTGGTGGTCTGTGCGGTGATGCTCGCGTTTAAAGTTTGAAGCCTTCGACGATGTGCTCGGCCAGGCATTCGGTGATCGGCGAAGGGTTGTTCAGGTTGCGGATCAGCATGATGCTGGCTTCCGGCAACAGTGGCAGGTCTTCGTTGGCGCCAAGGATGCGCATGTCCGGTGTGATCAGGCTTTCCAGCTGCGCGGTGATCGCCAGGCCCGCGCTGACCACGGCCATCAACGCCGACAGGCTGGAGCTGTTGTAGGCAATCCGGTAGTCGCGGCCCATGGCATCCAGGGCATTGCACGCCCAGAGGCGGCAGAAACAATCACTGTTGAACATCGCCAACGGCAGCGGCGTTTGTTCATGGGCGCTGAAGCATTGAGCTTCGGCCCAGACAAAACGCTCCTTGCGCAGCAGTTGGCCAATCTCGTTACCTGGCTCGCGGGTAACGATGGACAGGTCCAGGTCCTGGCGCTGCAACAGTTGCCGGGTCGATTCGCAATGAACCTCGATCTGGATCAGCGGGTAGAACTGTGCAAAGCGCGACAGGATGCCTGGCAGAAAGCGCATGACGTAATCATCGGGCGTGCCGATGCGCACGGTGCCGACCATATGCGGCTCACGCAGGGTATTGAACACTTCGCTGTGGAGTTTGAGGATGCGCCGCGCATAGCCCAGCAATACCTGGCCTTCGGCGGTCAGCTTGACCTGGCGCCCGTCGCGTTCGAACAGCTGGCGCTGCAACACGTCTTCTTCCAGGCGTTTCATCTGCATGCTCACCGCCGACTGAGTGCGGTTGACCATTTCACCGGCGCGGGTAAAACCGCCCTGATCGGCGATCGCGACGAAGGTGCGCAGTACATCGGTGTCGATACTGGGGTAAGCGGACATTCATCAATCTCCGAGATGTATGCCATCAGAAACATTCGTTGGATTGATCTTATCGCTGGCGCGAGACTTGAGCCATCCCAAAAGGAGGGTAATACGATGAAAGGTCATAACGAGCATGTAACGGAACAAAAATTCTCAATCCACGCGGTATCCGATCTGCTGCACAAGTTTAGTCGCTGGTACGAACTTCACCGTGAACGTGAAATGTTGGCGAGCTTGAGCGATGAAGCATTGAAGGATATCGGCGTGAGCCGTGCGGATGTGGAGCATGAGACGGTAAGACCGTTCTGGGATGATCCGATGCATAAATGATGATGCCATCGCTACACAAACCACTTGCGGGTGAGGTAGGTTGCGAGCAGACAAGGAGATGCTCATGCCCGCCACACTGTCTTTTTCCCTCAAACAGGCTCGGCGTCTGGCGCTGGCTGCCCAAGGGTTCAACGGGCGCCAGCCGCCAGCGGCGATCAAACCGATTCAGCTCAATCGGCTGATCGAACGTCTGGGCATTCTGCAGATCGATTCGGTCAATGCGTTGGTGCGTTCGCACTACCTTCCCTTGTTTTCCCGTCTTGGCAATTATTCATCCGACTTGCTCGATCAGGCTGCCTGGAGTCAGGGCCGTCGACGCACGTTGTTCGAGTACTGGGGCCATGAAGCGTCGTTGTTGCCCTTGTCGATGTACCCCTTGATGCGCTGGCGCATGCAGCGTGCGACCCGCGGCGAAGACATCTATCAACAACTGGCGCGTTTCGGTCGTGAGCAGCAAGACACGATTCGCCGCGTTTTGGCGTCGGTTCAGGAACTCGGTGCGCTGGGGGCGGGCAGCTTGTCGACCCGGCAGGAGCGGGCAGGGCCGTGGTGGGACTGGAGCGCGGAAAAGCATGCGCTGGAATGGTTGTTCGCTGCCGGTGAAGTGACCGTGGCCGGTCGGCGCGGGTTCGAACGGCTTTATGATTTGCCGGAGCGGGTAATTCCTTCGGTGATACTTCAACAGCCTTTGCTTAGCGAGGCCGAGGCTCAGCGCGGCCTATTACTGCACGCCGCCACGGCTTTGGCTGTCGGTACGGAAAAGGACCTGCGGGATTATTTTCGCTTGAGCCCTGCCGATAGCCGGCCGCGTCTGGCGGAGCTGGTCGAGGCGGGTGATCTGCTGGTGTGTGAGGTTGAAGGCTGGCGGCAACCGGCCTATTGCCTGGCAGAGCCGAAAGTACCGCGCAAGGTCGAGGCCAGTGCACTGCTTTCACCATTCGATTCGCTGATCTGGGAGCGCAGCCGTACCGAGCGATTGTTCGATTTCCGTTATCGGCTGGAGATTTATACGCCGCAGCACAAGCGCGTCTATGGGTATTACGTATTGCCGTTTTTGCACCATGAGCGGATTGCCGCGCGGGTCGACTTGCGTGCCGAGCGAGCGTTGGGGCGGTTGGCGGTGCATGCCGTGCATGAGGAAGAGCCGGGGCTGGATGAGGCGGGGATGTTGGCGTTGGCGGTCAATCTGCGGCAGATGGCGGATTGGTTGGGGCTGGGGCAGATTCAGTTGAATTGCCCGCGGGCGAGTGCGGCAAGATTGCGGGTGGCATTGGCACAGATTGGTGGTGATTGAGCTGACGCCATCGCGGGCAAGCCCGCTCCCACAGGGTTTGTGCCAGACACATAATTTGTGAACGGCGCGGTCATTGTGGGAGCGGGCTTGCCCGCGATGGCGGCCTGTCAGGTAATAAAAAACCTACTGACTCACCGCCGAACCTGCTTCAGGGTTTCAGCAATCAAAAATGCCAATTCCAGCGACTGATCGGCATTCATCCGTGGGTCGCAGTGGGTGTGGTAACGGTCCGACAAGCCATCCTCGGTAATCGGCCGCGCACCGCCGATGCATTCGGTGACATTTTGCCCGGTCATTTCGATGTGGATGCCGCCGGCATAACTGCCTTCTGCCTCGTGAACCTGGAAGAACTGCTTCACCTCGCCAAGAATCTGTGCGAAGTCGCGGGTCTTGTAGCCGCTGCTGGCCTTGATGGTGTTGCCGTGCATCGGGTCGGAGCTCCAAAGCACCTGCTTGCCTTCACGCTGCACCGCGCGGATCAGCTGCGGCAGGTGATCGCCGACCTTGTTCGCGCCCATCCGCGCAATCAGGTTCAGGCGACCCGGGTCGTTGTCCGGGTTGAGCACATCGATCAGGCGAATCAGGTCTTCAGGGTTCATGCTCGGGCCGACCTTCACGCCGATCGGGTTGTGCACCCCACGCAGGAATTCGACATGCGCGCCGTCGAGCTGACGGGTACGGTCGCCGATCCACAGCATGTGGGCCGAGCAGTCGTAGTAGTCGTTGGTCAGGCTGTCGCGACGCACGAAGGCTTCTTCGTAGTTCAGCAGCAACGCTTCATGGGCGGTGAAGAAACTGGTTTCGCGCAGTTGCGGCGAGCTGTCCATGCCGCAAGCGCGCATGAAGGCCAGGGTTTCATCGATACGATCGGCCAAGTGGCTGTACTTCTCGGCCAGCGCCGAGTTGGCGATGAAGTCCAGGTTCCACTTGTGCACCTGATGCAGGTCGGCAAAGCCACCCTGGGCAAAGGCGCGCAGCAGGTTCAGGGTCGCGGTGGACTGGTGATAAGACTGCAGCAGACGTTCCGGGTCCGGCACACGGCTTTTTTCGTCGAAACCGATGCCGTTGACGATGTCGCCACGGTAGGCCGGCAGCGTCACGCCGTTGATGGTTTCATCGTTGGCCGAACGGGGTTTGGCAAACTGGCCGGCCATGCGTCCGACTTTGACCACCGGGCAACCGGCGGCGAAGGTCATGACGATCGCCATTTGCAGCAACACTTTAAAGGTGTCACGAATTTTCGCGGCGGAGAATTCGGCGAAGCTTTCGGCGCAGTCGCCGCCCTGCAACAGAAACGCCCGGCCCTGGGTCACTTCGGCAAACTGACGACGCAACTCCCGGGCTTCACCGGCAAACACCAGCGGCGGATAGCTCGCCAGGGTTTGCTCAACGTGCAGCAAATGCGCCGCGTCGGGGTATTGAGGTTGTTGCTGGATCGGCAGGGCGCGCCAGCTGTCAGGGCTCCAGGGTTGGCTCATTGCAGTCTCTAGTGTTTTACGCTCGGACGGTTATGGTATCAGCAATTAGTGCGTGACCTGTTCCCGTCGCTTCGCGGACAATCGCGCCTTTGCCGCGCCACCCACGCGGTCTTATTGCGTTGCCGGGTCACGGTGACGATCAGGAGACGAAATGACTGAGGAGCGCGTCGAGCATCTGCTCGCCGAGGTACAGGACGAGTTCGGCGTGATTCGCGTGCTGGAAGTGGCTGATTACCGTTTTCTGGAGTTCGGTGATGCCATCGAACAGAGCTGCGTGTTCACCGCCGACCCGAGCTGGCTCGAGTACGATTACACCCGGGCGATGCTGATTGGCGCGCTGTGCCACGAACAGCCGGAAAGCGCGCTGTTTCTCGGCCTCGGCGCCGGCACTCTGACCCAGGCTTGCCTCAAGTTCCTGCCGCTGGAAGACGTCGAAGCCATCGAGCTGCGTCCGGATGTACCGCGCCTGGCCATCGAATACCTCGGGCTGGATGATGATCCGCGGCTGTACATTCGCGTCGGCGATGCCTTGGAGCTACTTGAAACGGCTGAACCGGCCGATCTGATTTTCGTCGACCTCTACACCGATGTCGGGCCGGGTGTCGGGCATCTGGCCTGGGGTTTTCTGGAAAACTGTCAGAAGCGGTTGAATCCGGGTGGCTGGCTGGTGATCAACCAGTGGGCCACCGACGATGGTCGACCGTTGGGGGCGGCGTTGTTGCGCGGTCTCTATCACCGGCATTACTGGGAACTGCCAGTGAAGGAGGGCAATGTGATTCTGATCGTGCCGTCTGAGCTGGATCAGGAACTGGATTTGGATGGGCTGATCGCTCGCGCGGAAGGCCTGGCACCGCGATTGGGGTATTCGTTGCAGTCGTTGATCAAGGCGATTCGGCCGGCGACATAAGTCGGCGTCTGTGAGGGCCTCATCGCGGGCAAGCCCGCTCCCACAGTGATTTGCGTCGTTCACGGACTTGTGGGAGCGGGCTTGCCCGCGATGAGGCCCTCATAGTCAATACATCCCTCAAAGCCCTTTGAAGATGCCCGGCCGCTTCTCGATCATCGACTGCACACCCTCCTTGGCGTCCTCGCTATTCAGCAATGTCTTCACCAGCGCCGGCAAGGCCTGAGCTGCCGCCATTTCACCCTCATAACGCGCCTGCCGGGCAGACATCAACGTTGCCTGAACCCCCAACGGTGCCTGCCGGGCAATCCGCTCAGCCAGTTCAATTGCCCGTGGCAACAAGTCCTCGCTGGCCATGACTTCCTGCACCAACCCCAGATGCAAGGCGTCATGGGCGTCGAATTCATCGCCGGTGAGTAGCCAGCGCATGGCATTGCCCCAGCCAGCGACCTGATGCAGGCGCAAGGTGGCGCCGCCGAACGGGAAGATCCCGCGTTGCACCTCCTTCTGGGCAAAACGGGTATTGCTGGCGCACAGGTTGATGTCGGCAGCCAGCATCAACTCGATGCCAACGGTCAGGCAGTAGCCTTGAGCCGCGACAATCACCGGTTTGTTGACCCGAGGGCCTGCGAGCACGCCCCACGGGTCGCAGCCACCGGGCGGTGCCTGCCAGCCTTCGGCCAGGGCCGCGCCGGCGCTGACCAGATCGAGCCCGGCAGTGAAATGCTCACCATGACCGAACACCACCGCGACCCGCGCCTCGCTGTCGGCCTCGAACTCGCCATAGGCCAGACTGAGTTCGTTGATCAGGTCGAGGTCGAAGGCATTGCGTTTGGCCACCCGATCCAGGCCGATCATCAGGACGTGACCGTGTCGTTCACGGGTTACACGACTGGGGCTGGGCTGATTCATGGGACATTTCCTCGGGTGGGGAAGGGGGTGTCAGACTGAAGGTCTGCGTCACAAGAGTGAACCGTTTTAGCGCCATCGTCAGCAGGGCCGGGCCTTTGCAAAATAGACCGTCGCACAATTATCCGCAAAGCCCGTGACACAACGGTATGCGCCGGTTTTTTCCGATAAAAAAAGCTCCCTTTTCGGGCGAATTCCGGTATAGTGCGCGCCGGCCTTTAACCGGGCCGCGTTTAGGTAGCGCAATTCCCCGAAGCCAGCTTCGGCTGCACGTCCGCACAGCGGACTCTTCCTTGACGAATCTTTTTCATTCATTCGTTTTCGCAAATCCCCGCCGACAAAGCAGCCAGGGCGACTCTTGAGTCTTACACGGCATGCGCAGCTTTGGAGCATGGGTCTTTGCGGATGCACTTAGAGGCAGACCCATGACCCAGGAAACCGGCGGCTTCGCCGCTTTTAATCTTAATCCGAATATTCTTGCAGCTGTCATTGCGACCGGCTACGAAGAACCTTCGGCTATTCAGCAGCAATCGATCCCGATCATCATGGCCGGTCACGACATGATTGGTCAGGCGCAAACCGGTACGGGTAAAACCGCCGCGTTCGCCCTGCCGATCCTGCACCGCATCGATCCTGCCAAGCGCGAGCCGCAAGCCCTGATCCTGGCGCCAACCCGTGAGTTGGCGCTGCAAGTAGCAACCGCTTTCGAAACCTACGCCAAGCAAATGCCGGGCGTTACCGTTGTGGCCGTTTACGGCGGCGCGCCTATGGGCCCACAACTGAAAGCAATCCGTAATGGCGCACAGATCGTTGTCGCCACGCCGGGCCGTCTGTGCGACCACCTGCGTCGTGACGAAAAAGTTCTGGCTACCGTGAACCACCTGGTTCTCGACGAAGCTGATGAAATGCTCAAACTGGGTTTCATGGACGACCTCGAAGTTATCTTCAAGGCCCTGCCTGCTACCCGTCAGACCGTATTGTTCTCGGCCACCCTGCCGCAGTCGATCCGTGCCATTGCCGAACGCCATCTGCGCGATCCGCAACACGTGAAGATCCAGACCAAGACTCAGACCGTTACCGCGATCGAACAGGCTCACCTGTTGGTTCACGCTGACCAGAAGACCTCGGCTGTATTGAGCCTGCTGGAAGTGGAAGATTTCGACGCCCTGATCATGTTCGTGCGCACCAAGCAAGCGACCCTGGACCTGGCCAGTGCCTTGGAAGCCAAAGGCTACAAAGCCGCTGCGCTGAACGGTGACATTGCTCAGAACCAGCGTGAGCGCGTGATCGAATCCCTCAAGGATGGCCGTCTGGACATCGTTGTGGCGACCGACGTTGCCGCTCGTGGTCTGGACGTTCCGCGCATCACTCACGTGTTCAACGTTGACATGCCGTACGATCCTGAGTCCTACGTTCACCGTATCGGCCGTACCGGCCGTGCCGGTCGCGAAGGTCGTGCACTGCTGCTGGTGACTCCGCGTGAGCGCCGCATGTTGCAAGTGATCGAGCGTGTAACCGGTCAGAAGGTTGCCGAAGTTCGTCTGCCGGACGCCCAGGCCGTTCTTGATGCCCGCATCAAGAAATTGACCAACAGCCTGTCGCCGCTGGTCGCTGATGCCGAATCGACTCACGGTGATCTGCTGGATCGCCTGACCGCCGACATCGGTTGCACCCCGCGTGCACTGGCCGCTGCTCTGCTGCGCAAGGCAACCAACGCTCAGGCGCTGACCCTGGCCGCAATCGAGAAAGAACGTCCACTGGTGCCGAACAACGCACCGCGTGGCGATCGTCCAGAGCGTTCCGGTGATCGTCCGGACCGTGGTGATCGTGAGCGTCGTGCTCCGGTTCCATTGGCTGAAGGTCGTGCTCGTTGCCGTACCGCGCTGGGTGCGCGTGATGGTATCGCTGCCAAGAACCTGCTGGGCGCCATCCTGAATGAAGGCGGTTTGGCGCGTGAAGCCATCGGCCGCATCCAGGTACGTGACAGCTTCAGCCTCGTCGAGCTGCCGGAAGATGGTCTGGAGAAACTCCTGACCAAGCTGAAGGACACTCGCGTTGCCGGTAAGCAGTTGAAGCTGCGTCGCTACCGCGAAGATTAATCCGCTCTCGAGCTGATTGATCGCACATAAAAAATCCCCGACTGGTTCGGGGATTTTTTTTGCCTGCTGTTTCTGCCCGGCTTTTGAGCGGAGTCGCCCCCATCGCGAGCAGGCTCGCTCCCACATTGGAATGCGTTTCCCTGTGGGAGCGAGCCTGCTCGCGATGAGGACGACTCGGTCTACCTGTCAGCCAAAGCGGTAAATATCCATGCCCAGCGCACCCATGGTGAAACCCTGATGCGCAATGCTGAACTCACCCCCGGCCGCGCGGGCAAAGTACAGCGGCAGCAGATGCTCGTCACTCGGATGGTTCCGCACAGCATTCGGAGCTTGCTGACGATAGTCGTGCAACGCGGCTTCGTCGTTCGCTTCGAGTTTCTCGATCATCCAGTCGCGGAACGCCTTGGCCCAGGGTTCGACGCTTTCCGGGCCGGCGTGCCAGTCCAGTTCGCGCAGGTTGTGGGTGATGCTGCCGGAGCCGATCAACAGCACGCCGTGCTCGCGCAGACTGGCCAAGGCATGGCCGACGCGGGTTTGCAGAGCAGGGCCGCCACGGGTGGGCAGCGAGACCTGCACCACCGGGATATCAGCTTGCGGATACATCAACGACAAGGGCACCCAAACACCGTGGTCGAACGGTCGCTGGCTGTCGACGCGCGCCGGTAGACCATCGGCCTTCAGCAGCTCGACCACCTCCGCCGCCAGTTGCGGATTGCCGGGAGCCGGGTATTGCACCTCGAACAAGGCCTGGGGAAAGCCGCCGAAGTCGTGCCAGGTTTCAGGCTGAGGGTTGCCGCTGACCAGCAGTTCGCTGCTTTCCCAGTGCGCGGAAACCATCACGATGGCCTTGGGTTTCGGCAATGCCGCGGCCAGGCGCGTGAGAGCCGGCCCGCTGGCGCCGGGTTCCAGGGCTAGCATCGGGGAGCCATGAGAGATATACAGGCTGGGGAACATGAATGAGCTCCTGAGAGTAAGATGGCACCATCTTCAGTCAGATCATTGATCTAAATCTAATATAAGTTTTAGGGTCTTTTGATCGAATTTTCGGGGTTAATTATGCAGCCGGAGTTTTGGCACAAGCGATGGGCGTCGAATCAGATCGGCTTTCATCTGCCGGAAGTGAATCCTTATCTGCAACGGTTCTGGCCAGCGCTGAGCCTGGAAGAGGGCGCTCGCGTGCTGGTGCCTCTGTGTGGGAAAAGTCTGGATCTGTTGTGGCTGGCGCATCAAGGACATGAGGTCTTGGGGATTGAGCTGTCGGAAAAGGCCGTGGAGGATTTCTTCAGTGAGCGTCAATTTGACCCGGACGTCAGTGAGCAGGGGCCGTTCAAGGTCTATCGGGCGGGGTCGATCGAGTTGTGGTGCGGTGATTTCTTCGAGTTGACGGCAGGCGATGTCGCCGACTGCAGCGGGCTGTACGACCGCGCGGCGTTGATTGCCCTGCCGCCGGCGATGCGTGAGCAATACGCGGCTCATCTGATTCGGATTCTGCCGAAGGATTCTTTAGGGCTTTTGATTACGCTGGATTACGACCAGGCGCAAATGGCCGGGCCGCCGTTTGCTGTGCTTGATGATGAAGTGCAACGGTTGTTCGGCGATGTGTGGGCGCTGAAGATTCTGGAAGACCAGGACGTTCTGGGTGAGAGCTGGAAGTTTCTTGAGGCCGGTGTGACGCGGCTTGAAGAGCGGGTTTATCGGGTTTCCAGCCATTAATATGTGTTGAGTTTGCTGGCCTCTTCGCGGGCAAGCCCGCTCCCACAGGTTTTGTGTAATTCGCCGATTATGTGAACGACACAAGACCTGTGAGCGAGGCTTGCCCGCGAAGAGGCTCCGAAGAGCACCGCACTAATCAAACAGACAAAAAAAGGCCCGCATCACTGCGGGCCTTTTCTTTTAGTGCAGAGCCTGTCAGCCCCGACGACGCAATGCGTCGATGCGCTCTTCCAGCGGCGGGTGGCTCATGAACATGCGGGCGAACCCTTGTTTGAGGCCACCGTTGATGCCGAAGGCATTCAGGGTGTCCGGCATGTGCACCGGCAGCCCTTGTTCTGCACGAAGACGCTGCAGGGCACCGATCATTGCGCTGGTACCGGCCAGGCGTGCACCGGCATCATCGGCGCGGAATTCGCGCTTGCGCGAGAACCACATGACGATGGCGCTGGCCAGAATGCCCAGAACCAGTTCGGCGAAGATGGTCGCCACGTAGTAGGCGATGCCTTGGCCTTCTTCGTTCTTGAAGATCACCTTGTCGACAAAGTTACCGATGATCCGGGCGAAGAACATCACGAAGGTGTTCACCACGCCCTGGATCAACGCCAGGGTGACCATGTCTCCATTGGCCACGTGGCCGATTTCGTGGGCCAGAACGGCTTTCACTTCATCCGGCGAGAAACGCTCGAGCAAGCCCTGGCTGACCGCGACCAGTGCGTCGTTCTTGTTCCAGCCGGTGGCGAAGGCGTTAGCTTCATAGGCCGGGAAAATCCCCACTTCGGGCATCTTGATCCCGGCTTCGCGGGACAATTGCTCGACAGTTTGCAGCAGCCATTGCTCGTGCCGGGTGCGCGGCTGGCTGATGATCTGGGTGCTGGTGCTCATTTTCGCCATCCACTTGGAGATGAACAGCGAGAACAGGGAACCGGCGAAACCAAAGACCGCACAGAAAATCAGCAGCTGATTGAGGTTGAGATCAACCCCGTTGGCCGCCATGAACCCGTTGAAGCCGAAAAGGCTCAGGGTGATGCTGGCAATCAGCACGACCGCCAGGTTAGTGGCCAAAAACAGCAAAATGCGCATCATGGTTGTAGAAATCTCCTCGTGCTAAAGATGTAGCGTACTGCGGGGTATATAAGGTGCTGCACCGGGCTATTCAACCGAGTGACTATTTCAAACTGTGTCCTACAGCAACAGTCTAGCGGCTTGAAGGGCATTTCCGACGTCGGCATGGGAAACGGTTGTCAGCCAATTAGCCTCGCAGGCCCCCGCCGTTGTTAGGCGCGGGCATGAAACGTGTCATCAGTCAGCGCTTGAAACAACGATGCAGGGTAGGGTGCAAAGATATGTTGCTGAATTAATCACCGTGCGACTTTAACCAGTGTCGCACGGTGACAGGCCACTTACTGGCGGTAGGATTTGAGGAAGTTGCCGATCCGGCCAATCGCCTGATCCAGGTCGTCGAGCCGTGGCAGGGTGACCACACGGAAGTGGTCCGGCCATGGCCAGTTGAAGGCCGTGCCCTGTACCACCAGCAGCTTCTCCGAGAGCAGCAGGTCGAGCACGAATTTCTCATCGTTGTGGATCGGGCAGACTTTCGGATCGATCCGCGGGAATGCATACAGCGCGCCCATCGGCTTGACGCAGCTCACGCCCGGAATGTCGTTCAGCAGTTCCCAGGTACGATTGCGCTGTTCCAGCAGACGCCCTTGCGGCAGCACCAGATCGTTGATGCTCTGATAGCCGCCCAGCGCGGTCTGGATAGCGTGCTGGCTCGGCACGTTGGCACACAGGCGCATGTTGGCCAGTATGTCGATGCCTTCGATGTAGCTCTGTGCGTGGTGTTTCGGACCGGAAATGGCGATCCAGCCGGAACGGAAGCCAGCCACGCGATAGGATTTGGACAGGCCGTTGAAGGTCAGGCACAGCAAGTCTGGCGCCAGTGAGGCGGTGCAGATGTGCACGGCGTCGTCGTACAGGATCTTGTCGTAGATCTCGTCGGAGAACACCACCAGATTGTGCTGACGGGCCAGTTCCAGCATGCCCAGCAGCACTTCCTTCGAATACACCGAGCCGGTCGGGTTATTCGGGTTGATGATCACCAGCGCCTTGGTGTTCGGGGTGATCTTGGCCTTGATGTCGGCCAGGTCCGGCCACCAGTTGGCCTGCTCGTCGCACAGGTAATGCACCGGGTTGCCGCCCGCCAGGCTTACTGCAGCCGTCCACAGCGGGTAGTCGGGAGCTGGCACCAGCACTTCGTCGCCGTTGTTGAGCAGGGCCTGCATCGACATCACGATCAGCTCGGAAACGCCGTTGCCCAGATAGATGTCTTCGATGCCGACGCCTTCCACCTGCTTTTGCTGGTAGTACTGCATCACGGCCTTGCGGGCGCTGAACAGACCCTTGGAGTCGCTATAGCCTTGGGCGGTCGGCAGGTTGCGGATCACGTCCTGAAGGATTTCATCCGGTGCTTCGAAACCAAAGGGCGCCGGGTTGCCGATGTTCAGCTTGAGGATGCGATGGCCTTCCTCTTCCAGGCGTTTGGCGTGCTTGAGCACTGGGCCGCGAATGTCGTAGCAGACGTTGGCGAGCTTGTTCGATTTGCTGACCTGCATGGCGATGTGTTCCCGAAAATGAACGATCCAGGCGGCGTATGAACGACCGTACTGGTAATCCTGCGTATTCACACAGGCCTGACGCCTTGAGTGGCGGCACTCATAATCCGTTTGAATGCGCGTGGTCTGGCTGCCAGACTGGCGTTTGACGAGGCGCAATCATACGTGCCGCTCGATCCGTGGAAAAGGTACAGATCGGGCTTTTTCAGCTGCTGAGGTGTGATCATGGAAAAGTTGGAAAAAACCCTGGAAGAATGGCGGGCCATGCTCGATCCGGAGCAGTATAACGTTTGCCGCCTCAAGGGCACCGAGCGGCCATTCTCCGGTAAGTACAATGACAGCAAGGTCGACGGTGTTTACCACTGCATTTGCTGCAACGCGCCGCTGTTCGACTCAAAGACCAAATTCGATTCCGGCTGCGGCTGGCCGAGCTTCTACGCGCCGATCGGCGACAGCGCGATGGTCGAGATCCGCGATGTCAGCCACGGCATGATCCGCACCGAAGTGGTCTGCGCCAAATGCGATGCGCACCTGGGGCATGTGTTCCCGGACGGTCCACCGCCAACCGGTTTGCGTTATTGCATCAACTCGGTGTGCCTGGACCTCGTTCCCCGCGAATAATATGCATCGTTGCGCAGTGTCGCGGATGTACCTTGCTTAATGTAGGAGCTGCCGAAGGCTGCGATCTTTTGATCTTTTAGACCGCTGAAGATCAAAAGATCGCAGCCTTCGGCACCTCCTACGATGAGGAATGCGTGCGGGCATCTATTGATTTATTAAATTGCACACAATTCAATTGCTCGCTATGTTTGGTCTTTGTTCTTCCATTCGGAGTTCGTGCCATGAGCGACAACCTGCTGAGCATCCCGTGCATCACCATCAAGGGCGAGCAAAAGACCCTGGCCGATTTCGCCGGCAAAGCGGTGCTGGTGGTCAACACCGCCAGCAAATGCGGGTTCACCCCGCAGTACAAAGGCCTCGAAGAGTTGTGGCAGACCTACAAGGATCAAGGCCTGGTGGTGCTCGGCTTTCCCTGCAATCAGTTCGGCAAGCAAGAGCCGGGCAACGAGGGGGCGATTTCCGAGTTCTGCGAGTTGAATTACGGAGTGAGTTTCCCGCTATTCAAGAAGATCGAAGTGAATGGTTCCGACGCCCATCCACTGTTCGTTCAGCTGAAAAAGCGCGCACCGGGCGTGCTGGGTTCCCAAGGCATCAAGTGGAACTTCACCAAGTTCCTGATAGGCAAGGACGGCCAGTTGGTCAAGCGCTTTGCTCCGGCGACCAAACCGCAGGACCTGAGCCGCGAGATCGAAGCCCTGCTCAAATGAACACGTTGTCAGTTGATTCGCTAAAGCTCGACAGTCAGCTTTGTTTCAAGCTGTACGCCGCTTCTCGGGCGGTGATCCGTGCCTACAAGCCGATGCTCGATCAGTTGGGCCTGACCTACCCGCAATACCTGGCGATGCTGGTGCTGTGGGAATGGCAGGAGGCGGCGCCGGAGCAGCCGACGGTCAAGGCCTTGGGTGAGCGCCTGGCGCTGGATTCCGGGACCCTGACGCCGCTGCTCAAGCGGCTTGAGCAACTGCAGCTGGTGCAGCGTCAGCGTTCGGCGCGCGATGAGCGTGAGGTGCACTTGAGCCTGTCGCCCGCCGGCAAGGCCTTGCGCGATCAGGTCGGGCCGCTCAAGGCCCGACTGTTGTGCGATAGTGGCGTCGATCTTGATCGCCTGAATGATCTGCGCGATGGCCTCGATCACCTGCTGGGGCAAATCAAAGCACTGTCGTAGTGGGTATCCATAAGTCGAGCAGGGCGGCCAGTTCTTCCCGGCGGAAGGGTTTGGCCAGATAGTCACTCATGCCCGCCGCACGGCAGCGTTCGCGTTCTTCGGACATGGCGTTGGCGGTCAGGGCTACGATGGGCAGCTGTGGCCAACGCCCGCTGCGACGGATCTGCCGGCTGGCTTCATAGCCGTCCATCACCGGCATGTTGCAGTCCATCAGCACCAGATCGAATTCGCTCTGCTCAAGCTGATCCAGCGCTTCGCCGCCGTGGGCCGCGATGCTCACCTCGCAACCGAGTTTTCCGAGCATTCCCTTGGCCACCAACTGATTGACCGGGTTGTCTTCCACCAACAGGATGCGTCCGCGTCGCTGGGGTGAGATGGCTTCGATCCGGGCACCGTTGATTGTGGTGAGTTCCGGCTGCAAGATCCGCCGCAATGCCTGATAAAGCGCGTTGCGCGCCAAAGGCCGCGCCTGCTGCTGCAAAGGCGCCAAGGCGCTGGCTTGCTCGCCGGGCAGAAAACTGCCGTAAGCGGTCACCAGCAGGATCGGCGCGGTGAAGGTTGGGCGCAGGCCAAACAGGCATTCGGGGCAGTCGGTGATCAGTACATCCGGCTCCAGGCCGATTAACCGGTCATCGATGGAGCGCTGCTGATAGTCGAGCCCCCAGCCGGGCAGCAGACTGCTCAACAGTTCCGCCAGACCGCTGCTGGCGGCGGTGATCGCGACGATATTGCCCCGCAGGGCTGCCGGAGAAATGGCCCGGGTATGGCAGGGCAGGGGCAGATCGGCGCAGAACTGGCTGCCGAAGCCCGCTTCCGAACTGATCGTAAGACGCCCTTGCATGGCTTCGCAGAGGCTATAAGTCAGCGCCAGGCCCAACCCGGTCCCGCCGAATTGCCGGGTAATGCCGGCACCGGCCTGGGTGAACGGCTGGAAGATTTTGACCTGCGCATCCTGGGCGATGCCGATGCCAGTGTCGCAGACTTCGATCCGTACGCCGTCTTCGAACATAGAAAGACGCACATCGACCCGCCCGAAACGGGTGAATTTGAGGGCGTTGGACAACAAGTTGCTGACGATCTGCCGGACCCGGGTCGGATCACCGAGCACCAGTGCGGGGAATTGCGGGTCGATCAGGCATGCCAGCTCCACACTCGGCGCCGCGTTCTGGGACAGCAGGTTGGCGGTGTCTTCGATCAGCGAGCCAAGGTCGAATGGAATGTGTTCGAGTTCGAGCTGGCCGGCATCGAACTTCGACAGGTCGAGAATATCGTTGAGCAGCTCCACCAGTACTTTGCCCGAGTCATGGGCGATGGACAGCTGTTGCTGCTGCTCGGCATTGAGCGGACCGTCCAGCGAGAGCGCTATCATCCCCAGCAGACCGTTGAGGGGCGTGCGGATTTCATGGCTCATGTTGGCCAGGAACACCGAGCGCGCTTCGGCCATGTCCAGGGCAGTGCTGCGGGCGACTTCCAGTTCCTCGTTGGATTGGCTGAGGCGGGTATTGATCGCCTTCAGTTCCGCGGTGCGGGCCGAGACGATGTTTTCCAGTTGCGAGAGGTAGTCGGTCAGACGGTTTTCGGCGTTGCGCCGTTGCTGGATTTCGGTAGCGATATTTTCGAACTGCTGATTGGCGACCTTGACCAAGACCCCGATTTCATCGTTTTCATGCCCCGTCGGACACTCCAGCAACGTCGGTTCCGCGCTGCGCGGATCACGGCCACTGAGTTCGCGGATAACCCGCACCAGCGGTTTGGTCAGCATCACGTAAAACAGCGCCAGCAGAATGCCCGTGAGAATCAGGCTGCGCGCGAAGCCGTTGAGCAGGGTCACTTCGGCCCGGCGCAGGAAACGACTGCCGAAGGTGTAGGTATCGACTTCCAGGCGCAAGGTCCCGAGGGATTCGTCCGGCAAGTGGTCGAGATAAAGGCGGTCTTCGAACTGCCGGTTGGCGCCGAACAGGAAGTCGCTGATCATCCGGTCATTGTTTTCCAGACCCGGACGTTTGACGCTGGCCAGCACGGTACTGTTGTTGTCGGTCAATTGCGCGCCGATGATTGCCGGGGAGCGCAACAGACCCAGGGCCAGTTCCTGAGCGAGTTCGGCGTCGATGTTGTAGGCGATGCGGGATGCCGGATTATGGCTGATTTCCAGCAAGGACAGTATTTCGCGGTTGATGGAGGCGTCTTCGCTGGCATAATCGATGCCTATTTGCAGCAGGCTGAGCAGCGTGCCCAGAATGAAACCGGCCAGTACCGTAACCCTGGCTTGTTTGTACGACAGCCGCTGGCTGAACTTGATATCCATGGGATGTTGAACCACTTCCGTTTCCCTTCGCTGCTCAAGCATAGTCGATCATCAATGGATACCGATGTTCTCGCAAAACACCTGTAGGGGGTGTAGATGCTGTGTTTCGTCGTTGTACCGCCATCATTACCGTGAACGTGCCCGAGGAGAAGACGTGGATTCCCGATTGAATGCTTTTCTTGAACGCGCTGATGCCGTTCTGGCCCGTATCGAGCCGCTGCTTCCCGCGCCTCGGCAAGCCATCGACTGGACGCACTGCCTGGCCGCACGCTGGCAGCGCGAGGGGCGCAGCGGTTTTCTGTTGCCGCTGCAAGTCAGTCTGGACACGCGTTTGTCCGACTTGATCGGCGTTGACCGGCAACTGGAGCAACTGGGCCGCAACACCCAACAGTTCCTCGACGGCATGCCGGCCAACCACGCTTTGCTCTGGGGCTCGCGTGGCACCGGTAAATCGTCGCTGGTGCGCGCCTTGCTGTCGGAACACGCCAAGAGCGGCCTGCGGCTGATCGAGATCGAGCGAGATCACCTGGCGGACTTGCCGCGCGTGGTCGAGCAGATCGCCAAGTTGCCTCAACGTTTTGTGCTGTTCTGCGATGACCTGTCGTTCGAGTCGGGTGAGGGCGATTACCGCGTGCTCAAGAGCGTGCTCGATGGTTCGCTCGAACAGGCGCCAGACAACGTTCTGCTGTACGCCACCTCCAACCGTCGCCATCTGGTGCCGGAAAAGGAAAGCGATAACGAGAACTGGAAAAGGGTCGATGGCGAACTCCATCCCAGTGAGGCGGTGGAGGACAAGATCGCGCTGTCGGACCGTTTTGGCCTGTGGCTGTCGTTCTATCCGTTTACTCAGGAGCATTTCCTCAACGTCGTCGAACACTGGATCGGCCAATTGGCCGACAAGGCCGGCCTTGAGTGGCAGCGTGACGAAGAGCTGGACATCCTCGCAGTGCGCTGGGCCACGGGCCGGGGCAATCGCAACGGACGTTGCGCGTATCAATTTGCCCGCTATTGGGTCGGGCTGAAGCTGTTGGAGCACAAGGCATGATCGATTTACAAAAGAGCGGCCAGGGCCTGGAGGGCTACGGCATGCTATGGGCGCAGCTGGAATCATTGCTGGCAGACGAGCGTGATTTTATCGCCAACGCCGCACAATTTTCGGCGTTTCTGTTCAACCAGCTCGATGACCTGAACTGGGCCGGTTTCTACCTTAATCGCAACGAGGAACTGGTGCTTGGCCCGTTTCAGGGGCAGATCGCCTGTGTACGGATTCCATTCGGTCGCGGCGTGTGCGGGGCGGCGGCCGCCACCTTGCAGACCCAGCGGGTCGAAGATGTACATGCGTTCCCCGGGCACATCGCGTGCGACAGTGCCTCGAACAGCGAGTTGGTAGTGCCGCTGGTCAAGGACGGTCGACTGATCGGTGTGCTGGATCTCGACAGCCCGAAACTCGCACGTTTTACCGCTGACGATCAGGCCGGTATCGAACAACTGGCGGCGATTTTCCTGCGTCTGACCGATTGCTGATCAGGCCATCAAGCCGGCCTTGATCAGCAGGCTTGACGGGTCGACCGCATCAATCTGTCGTGGGTCGAGAAAACGGTTGGCGTACTGCAAGTAGACTTCGTCGTTGATGAACAGCGCGAACAACTCAGCGTCAATGTGGGCGTCACGGCACATGGTGGCCATGATGCCCAGCGCTTCACTCAAGGACTTGGCTTTCTTGTAGGGGCGATCGGCGGCGGTCAGCGCTTCGAAAATATCGGCAATCGCCATCATCCGCGCCGGCAAGCTCATGTCTTCGCGCTTCAACCGTTTGGGATAACCGGTGCCGTCCATTTTTTCGTGGTGGCCGCCGGCAATCTCCGCGATGTTATTGAGGTGGCCGGGGAAGGGCAGGTGATTGAGCATCAGAATCGTCTGCACCATGTGATGATTGATGATGTAACGCTCCTCGCGGGTCAGGGTGCCTCGGGTGATGCTCAGGTTGTAGAGCTCGCCCCGGTTGTACTTGTAGCGCGGCACGTCGAGCTTGAACCCCCAGGGGTTGTCGGCCGGGATAAGTTCGCTGTCGGCACGTTCGAGCAAGTGTTCGGGTTTATCCGCCAGCAGCGGCTCGCTGACCGGCAGGGTCGGCGTCGGAGTCCGGGCCTGGCGACGGTTTTCTTCCCATGAAACGCCCAATCGATCATCCAGGGTTCGGGTCCAGGTGCGTTGGGCGATGGTGTTCAGGCGTTGCAGATCGGCCTCGGCCATGGCTTCGCTGCCGAGGTTGCAGCGGGCGATGAACGCGAAATCATCATCCAGCGCCGCCAGGTTCGCATTGCGCAATTGCGCCAGATGCTGCTCGTCACCTCCCAGGGCAATGGCCTGCCAATAGTTGATCCAGGCATCACGCTTGAGCACTTCGAAACGGGTGCGGATTTCGTGGATGCGGTCGTACAGGGTCTCAAGCTTGGTGGCTTTGTCGACCACGTATTCAGGCGTGGTGACCTTGCCGCAATCATGCAGCCAGGCAGCGATATGCAGGGTTTCCCACTCATCTTCGGTGGGCTGATAGCTGCTGAAGGCCGGGTCCTGGCTGGCCGCGGCAGCCTGCGCCAGCATCAGCGTCAATGCCGGCACCCGCTGGCAGTGCCCGCCGGTATAGGGACTCTTGGCATCGATCGCGCCAGCCAGCAGTTGAATAAAAGAGTCCAGCAGCTGTTTCTGTTTGGCTTGCAGGCGCTGACTTTCGATACTCACGGCGGCTGCGCCGGAAACCGCCTGGAGAAATGCGATGCGATCCGGACGAAGTTTTTCCAGGTCGTCTTGCGTGCCGCTGTCGGCCAGCAGCAGGACCAGCAGCCCGACGGTTTCGTTATGACGATTGTGCAGCCGGATACCGATCAGATGAACCCGTGGGCACTCCAGTGCGAGCAAAACCTTCTGCAAATCCCCCGCCTCTTCGAAACCCAGGCTGGTGACGACATTGTTGGCGCTCGACAATTTCTGCATCCATTGAGGGCTCTGCGGGTCCTGAGGCGTGTGTCCTTGAATGGCGAATGACGGCAATGCCTGTGAGCTGCCATTGATGACCAGCGCATGAGGCTCCACGCGATCGTCATCACTTTCCCGCAGGTAAAGCAGACCGGCCTGGGCCTGGCCGATTTTCACGGTTTCAAACAACACCCGTTGCAGCAGCGGGGCGAAACGGGTCTCGGCGCTCAGGCTGTCGGTGATCTGGAAAAAACTCGCCAGGGTGTCTTTCATGCGCGCCATCGACACGCTCAGTTGATCGACTTCAAGCACCGGCGAGCGACGGGAGGCGGGAAAATTGAAATCGAAACTACGAATCGCATCGGCTTCCTGCACCAGGGCGTGCAAGGGTTTGACCAGGATTCTCGAGGTCAGCCAACCCATCGGCAGGCACAACAGCAGCGTCGCCAGGGTAATCAACGCGCCTTGCCAGCGCATGCGGTAGGCATCGACGAGCAATTCGTCCTCCGGCACCAGTAGCGCCAATTGCAGTCCCTGCGGGCCACCCTCCTGGATGCTGCTGCGCGCCACGATCCATTGGCGGTCTGCGGCGTTCAGGCGTTTGACCTTGTGGGGGCTGGTGAGCAGCGCCGCGAGTGTGGGGCTCAGGTCAGCGGCTTTGATCAGCCGGGCCGTCTGGTCGTCGACAATCAGTTTGCTGCTGTCGGGGTAGGCGACGGCATTACCCTCGGCATCGAACAGCACAATTTCGGTACTGGGGGTCACCAAATGTTCGGCCAGGGTTGCCGACAGTTCGGCCAGCGTGAGGTCGGCCCCCATCACTGCATGCTCGCCACTGCTCCGGGCCAGTGTGGTACCGACGTTGTGGGTGGAGAAAAAAAGGTAGGGCTCGGTGGTGATTTGATCGCGGTTGCCGCGGGCGCTGGAGAACCAGGCGCGGGCACGGGGATCGTAGGTTTCGTCGGGGTTGTCCTGACGGCTGATGAGGGCCAGGTTCTGATCGAAGAACAATGATTGGGAGCGGATCTGACCGCTGCCTGGGTGCTCGATGCTCCATACCTGATACGCCGCATTGTCTGGTGCCTTGACCAGTGTTTTCAGGGCGCCGGTGCGCAAAGGACGAACCATGAAGAAGTCGCCATTGCCATAACCCAGGTACAGCGAGGCCAGATCGGGGTTGTCCTTGAGTGATTGGCTGAAGGGCTTGAGCAACGCCAGGCGCTGTTCAAGGTCGGGCGCCTGGTTCGCCGGATTGTCCGCCAGCAGGCTCAGCAGATGACGAATCGGCTGATAGGTGCGATGCAGGTCCAGGCGGACATCCTGCTCGATACGGTTGAAGAGTTTTTCGCTGCTGGAAAGAATGATCTGGGTGGTTTGCCGATAGTTGAAAATACCCAGTACCACCCCGGTCAGTAACAACAGGAAGGTGAACATCACGCTGATATGGATGTGCAGAGGAAACCGGCGTTGATCCGGGCGCAGTGGGCTGGGCATTGCAGCTTTCTCCATGATGATTAACACACTGCTCAGCCTTCAAGCATAGTTAATGCTCCTTCATTGTGCTTTTGTCATGGCGTGCCATCTGTTGTTGCAATGATTGCTCCAGTTCGAGCATGGCGCGCTCCATGGACTTGCTGCAATCGGCCACTTCATCGGGGTGGAATCTGTTTGTGCAGGCCTGTTCGAGCGCCTCGCAGCTGTCGATCAGTCGGGAGGCCTGGACGATTCGGGCCGCGCCCTTGATTTTGTGGGCAATGTCGAGGAGTGACTGCCGGTCCTTTGACTCGGCTAACGCCAGCAACGCTTTGCGGTCCAGGCGGTTGCTGTTCAGCAGTTCGGTCAACAATCGCTGGTTGAGTGTCGGGTTGCCACCGGTCAACAGGTGCAGCCCCTCCAGACTGAAGGCCGGCTCGCGGACCATCGGCGTGATGCCTTCGACCCATTGGCTCAAGGCCGTCAGGCTGAGGGGTTTGAACAGGCAATCGTCCATCCCGGCCAGTTTGCAACGTTGTCTTTCCTCCGGCTGCGCGTTGGCGGTGAAACCCAAAACGGTACAGGGAGGGCGTTGCAGGTGCTGTTCATGTTGGCGAATGGCACGGACTAGTTCATATCCATTCATGATCGGCATGTTGCAATCGGCAATCACCAGATCGAAAGGCTGATTCTTCCATGCCTCGAACCCCGCCTCGCCATCCGCCGCGACGTTGAACCGATGCCCGAGAAACTCCAGTTGCTGGCACATCAGCAAGCGATTGGCCGGATGATCATCGACCACCAGCACGTTCAAGGGCGCAGTGCTCGGGTGGATTGGCGGCTCGGCAGGTTCCGGCATCCGTTCCGTCGGCAGGGTGGCCAGGTTCAGCGAAACCCGGACCTGCGTACCGACTCCCGGCTGACTGTTCAATTGCAGGCTGCCGCTCATCATTTCGCACAGATTGCGGCTGATCACCAGGCCCAGGCCCGCACCGCCTCTGGCTGACTGGCCGGAGTTATCGGCTTGGACGAAAGGTTCGAACAACCGCTGTTGATCCTCCTCGCGGATCCCTGCGCCACTGTCTTCAACCAGTAACTGCAACTGGACCCGGTCGGGCTCGTCGGTCGGCTGCAACTCGACGTTGATCCGGACTTGCCCCTGTTGCGTAAACTTGATGGCATTGCTGATCAGATTGGACAGCACCTGCTTGAAGCGCATCGGGTCCAACACGACATCGGTCGCCGGTTTGGCAGGGCTGAATACCAGTTGCAGTCCGAGGTTTTTCTGCCGGGCCAACCCGTCGAAGATCCGCACCACCGAGGCTACGGTTTCAGCCAGATTGACGCGCTCCGGGCTCAGGCTCAGACGCCCGGATTCGATGCGCGCAATGTCAAGAATGTCCCCGATCAGTTCCAGCAGGTCTTTCGCCGAGTGGTATGCGACGTCGATGGCGGGTCGGTCCGGATGACTGTGATCGATACGTTTGAGCGTCAGTTCGAGCATGCCGATGATTGCATTCATGGGCGTGCGGATTTCATGGCTCATGGTCGCCAGAAAGGTGCTTTTAGCTCGGTTGGCAGCATCGGCTTGCTCTTTCGCGGCCCGCAGGTCATCGAACAGTTGCCGCCGTTCGCTGATGTCGATCCAGCCGCCAATGATGCCTTGCACGTCACCGCTTGAGTCGCGATAGGGAAGAATCCAGTGATAGATCGTCAGCTTACGGTCGTCGATGTGCAACGGACGGTCGAGAATCAGCGGCGTTCCCTCGGCCATGACGCGCTGGTAGTCCGCCTGATATTCCCGTGCTTCGAAGGCGTTGCCGAGGCTGCCCTGTATGACGCCTTTACCGATGATGTCTTCGCGTTTCGCGCGGAAGGTTTCCAGGTAACTGTCGTTGCAGCTTTGCAGCAATCCCTGGCGATCACGCACATAGATGGGATGAGGCGTGCCATTGACCAGCGATCGCATGAATTCCAGTTGATCGTTCAAGGCGCGCTCGGCCGTTTGTCGCTGTTTTATCTGGCGCCTCATATAGGCGTTCCAGGCGATGGATATCAGCAGCAACACGCTGGCGCTGATAACGATCTGATAAAACACGCGATGATAGTTGCGCCAGGTACTTTGCGAGGCCGCTGAATAGCCACGCCAGCGGTTGTTGATGATGCCCAGCTCTTCCGGTGCGATGCTCAGCAGTGCCTTGTCGAGGATGGCGTTCAGTTCTTTGGCGTCGCGCCCGGTTGCCAGGGAAAACGCTGCCTGTCGGGTGCCAATGGTGGTGCTGATCTGAAGTGTCTGTTCGAAGATCCGCGATGAGATGAAGTAGTTGGCAATTACCAGTGAGTTCACCGCACCTTCTGCCTGGCCCTCGGCGAGCAACTCCACGGCGCTGAACGTGTCCGGGGTTTCAACCAGATTGATCCGCGGAAACTCGCTGCGCAGGTATTCCACCAGTGGATGGCCTTGGGCGATGGCCAGGCGTTTGCCCTGCAATTGCGTGAGGTTTGTCGGGCTGTCGGCTGCTTTGCGCGTCAGCAGCACAAAGGAGTTTTCCAGATAGGGGCGGCTGAAGTTCAACGTCGTTTCACGTTGGACGCTGGGGAGCAGGGCAGCGATCAGGTCGGCCTGATGGTTAGCGATCTGCTCGATCATCTCGTCATCGCTTCGGCTGCGCCGGATTTCGAAACGCAAACCGGTGCGCAATCTGATCAGCTCGAGCAGATCAGCCGTGACACCTCGAAAGTTGCCGTCGCTGTCGAAAAACGTCAGCGGCGCAAACGCTTCATTGACCACGACGCGCACGACCGGATGTTGTGCCAGCCAGCGCTCTTCGCGGTGGCTGAGTTGCAGTTTGTGATCGGTGAGAAGAATGTCGCTGCCGGCACTCCAGCGTTTGGCGATGTTTTCCCGTTCGCTGGTGGGGATGGTCTTGAGTACCGCGTTGATGATCGCGAGCAGATTCGGGTTGTCCTTCTGCACGGCAAAGCTGAAGCCATGGGCTTCGTGTTTACCGAAGTTGGCCATGCGGATGTTGTTCAGATACCCCTTGTTGATCATGTAGTGGGTTGAAATGGTATCGCCGAGAAAAACGTCGGCCTGGTCGAAGGCAACCGCATTGATTGCATTCTGATAGGACGGATAGGAGGTGATGATTGCCTTCGGATACAGCGCCCTGACCTCGTCCAGGGGCAGATAGTGATACACCATGCTGAGCCGCATGCCGGCAAGTCCATCGGTCAGCGATCTGGTTTCTCCTTCTCGTGTCACCAGTACGGGTTGATCCACCGCATAAGGCGTGGACAGGGCAATGTCGGCATTGTTGGCCTCGAACCCATTGGCGGTGCCGAGCATGTCGACCTGGCCTTTTTCCAGCGCTTCGATCGCGGCCCCCCGGGAGGCGAAGCGCTGAACCTTGACCGGTAATCCTATCGCTTTGCCGAGGATGCCTGCGTAATCGGCGGTGAAACCTTCATAGTCATGGCCGCTGAGGGTCAGGTCGAAAGGCGGATAATCCGGGGCCGATGTCCCCAGGACCAATTCACGTTTGTCTTTGACCCATTGTCGTTGTGAGGTATCCAGTTGGACTGCCATGTGCCCGGCCGTCGAGCGACTGAGCAGGGTGTAGTGCTCGCTGGCTGTCTGAGCCGCGAGTACTGAGGTGCTCAGGCATAAACCCGCAGCCATGAGTATTAGACAATCCTTGAAACGACTGGGCATCCCGTCTCTCACACTAACGCGTTACGTTTTGCCATATCGATGAGTTCAACCAGGGATTTGGCCTTGAGTTTTTGCATGAGTCGTTTTTTATAAGTACTTACCGTCTTGTTGCTGAGAAACATGCCCTTGGCAATTTCTTTGTTGGTACGACCTTGGGCGAAAAGTTGTAATACCATCAGTTCTCGATCGTTAACGGATTTAAATAACTCCAGGTCGGCCCAGCGCTCGTCGTCACGACGAACAGGGTTCAAGGCTTGACTGGGGAAGTAGTTGTAACCTGATAAGACCGCTTTGATCGCACTCATCAGTTCACTGAGGTCTTCCTGTTTGCATACATAGCCCGATGCGCCGGACTGCATGCAGCGAATACCGAAAAGTGTCGGACACTGTGCAGTTAATACCAGTGTTTTGAGGGGTGTGCTCATGGCGTTGAAACGGGAAAGAACTTCCAGCCCATCCAGTTTGGGAATGCTGATGTCGAGGATGATCAGGTCAGGCATGCATTCGCGAACCATCTGCATTGCATCGACCCCATTGTCAGTTTCGCCGACGACTTTGTAACCTTCATGTTCCAGCAGCATTCGAACGGCGAGGCGGATGACAGGGTGATCGTCGACAATAAAAACGGAGTTCATAATCAAATCCCATACGTGCACAAATAAAGCGCGCACCTTAGCTCAGATAGTTGAGGGGCCGCATGAACTGAGGGGGCTGTAGCGGCAATATAGGAAAAGTCCTACAACTGAAGAAGAATGGGACTACGTATCAACTAGGTTTTGCATGAGGAAAGGCAAAGGTTTGGTAGGGTTGGTCAAGCGGTTGAAAGCATTGAGTTAGAGGTTTGAATCTATATGTTGGTCATTGTTTTAGTGTGTTTGGGTTTTCGTGTTTTTATACTGAGGCCAAGGTCAATAAGTTTCTAAAGTCTGATTGTTTCAATGGCTTGATCAAGTAACCGAGCAAGGGCAGTCCATGTTCGTAAGCCATTACTTTAAGTTTTTCCAGTTCGACGGATGTCAGGCTACTCAAAAGTATCGCCTGTCTGATCATTCCCCGGTGACTGGCGTATTCGATCAAATCAAGGCCTGGAAGGTCGGGCAGGCATTGGTCGCACAGAAGAATATCGAATGGTTGCTCAGCCTTGAGCATGTGTTGCAAGGCGCCTTCGGCACTGTCAGTGGCGGTCAGTTGGGTGAAGCCATAACTCTCGAGCAAGTATTGAGTCGCCCGTAGCTGAAAGGGATGATCTTCCACCAGCAAGATGCGCCAGTCATGTTCGAACGTAGGAGTTTTCATGCGTCATCTGTCGAGCAGGGGGAGTGTGATTATTTCGCGAGACGGCCGAACAATCGATCAGTCCGCTCTGCACAAGGTGTAGGGCGATTCTGTCGACGTTGAAATACAGATGAATGTCGAGGAATTCGATCAGCCGTTCAGAGTTCTCTGATACGGCTGATCGATACATTTTTTATCGGTGGCTTGAACGACCGGTCATTTCCAGCGCCATTTCACCGGCATAGCTGTCGGTCATGCCTGCGATGAAATCAATCATGCGTAAGAAGGAGGTGTGTAAAGGGCCATTAGGATCGGGTGCATTGTTGCCTAACAGGTCGAGTATGCGGCGGTGCTTGAAGGATGGCGTGCGACCGTTGTGTTGCTCCAGTGCTGCTCCGCAAAAGGCGTTGAGCAGTATTTCCAGGGTAGTGTAGGCGCCGATTTCGTGGAGCGTCTTGCGCTTGTCCTGGAAGATTTTTTTGCGCGCCATGTCCTTGGCATTCAAGACGCAGCGCTTGGCGGGGCCATGCATGTGCTCCACCAAGTCGCCAGGCAGCGTGCCGGCCAGCAGCGCGTCTTGTTGCTCGACGAACGCTCGGGCTGCTGCGTTGGTCAGGTGTTCGATGGCTTTGCCCCGCAGGATCGCCAGTTTGCGCCGACGCGAATCCTGCGAACCGAGCTGGCGATAGGTTTCCGGGAGGTCGTCGCCCACCAGGTCCAGCAGCAGGGACTCGACTTCAGCGTACTCCAACAACTCCATCTCCAGGCCATCTTCCAGATCGATCAGCGCGTAGCAAATGTCGTCGGCGGCCTCCATCAGGTACACCAGTGGGTGGCGCGCCCAGCGCTGTTCGTCTAGCTGGGGCAGGCCGAGTTTATGGGCGATCTGTTCCAGCAGCGGCAGTTCGCTCTGATAGCAACCGAACTTGTGCTTCTTGTAGCCCAGAGAGTCGGCGTGTCGAGCAGTCCACGGGTATTTCAGGTAGGTGCCCAGCGTGGCGTAGGTCAGCCGTGTTCCCCCTTCGAACTGGTGGTATTCAAGCTGGGTAAGCACCCGGAAACCTTGGGCATTGCCTTCGAAATTGAGGAAGTCATTGCGTTCGGCTTCGCTCATCGCATCCAGCCAGCCACGGCCTGCGGCCTGCTGGAACCAGTGGCGGATCGCGTCTTCACCGGAGTGACCGAAGGGCGGATTACCGATGTCATGGGCCAGGCAAGCCGATTGCACCACCATCCCTAGATCACTCGGTTCGCACCAGTCGGGCAGGGCGCTGCGGATGGTTTCACCAACGCGCATGCCCAGCGAACGGCCGACGCAGCTGACTTCCAGCGAGTGGGTCAGGCGCGTGTGGATGTGATCGTTGCTGGAGACCGGATGGACCTGGGTCTTGCGCCCGAGACGGCGAAACGCGCCCGAAAAAATGATGCGGTCGTGGTCTTTATGGAAAGGGCTGCGGCCGAGTTCTTCCGGGCTGTGCACAGGCTTTCCGAGGCGTTCGCGGGTAAGCAGGGTTTGCCAATCCAAGGCTGGTTTCTCCGTCAGGTGACTGATCCTCTAGCTTCCCGGTTCGCGCCGGTCCCTGCAAGAAGAACTAGAGGCCCGCAGCATCGATATCGATGAGCAGCAGTCGTTCGCCGTTATCGAAGAATTGCCCGGCGGTGAGGCAGTACTGATTGCTGGTGGCATCGCGGTAGGTGTTGGAAAGCGTCAGCCGGCGCTCATCCCAACCCTCGGCCAGCAAGTGATAAAAGTAGGGGCGCCATGACCAGTTATGGCCCAGGTAGCGGTTATCGGCTTCCCAGCCGTTGTTGCGCCATTCCAGGTTGGGGGTCAGCTGCGTGCCGTGGCGGTCGCATTGATAAAAGCGCAACAACCAGGGAAACGCTTCCAGTTGCGGCAAGGTGCTGAGGGGCGCGCTGGCTTGAGCCCAGGCTTGCAGGATGGTCATCAGTTCGCTGAGTTGCTGGCGCATGATCATCAGGCGAGCGCGCTCAGCCAGTTTTTGCTGAACATAGCGCTGACGCAGTTGCGCGAAGCGCTCGACAAAGGCATCTGTGGCGAAGAAATCAGCTTGCGCACGGGCGAACAGAAAGCCCTGTACGTAGCGTGAACCACACTCCAGGGCAAAATTCAGTTGAGCTTCGGTTTCCACGCCCTCGGCGATAATCCAGCACCCGGTTTTCTCTGCCATTTGCGCCAGTGCCTTCACCACGTCGCTGCTGGGGCCACCCAACGCGGCGGCCTGGAACAATCGCATGTCGAGCTTGAGAATGTCCGGTTGCAGGGCCAGCACGCGATCGAGCTGAGAGTAACCGGCACCGAAATCATCGATGGCGATCCGCGCCCCGGCTTGTCGGTAGCGGGCCACGACTTCGGCCAGACGCTGGCTGTCGCCACCCAGTTCGGTGATTTCGAAGACGATTCGTTGCGCGTCGACGCCATGCCTGCTCAGCTGCTTGAGGCTTGGCAATGCCTGGTCCCGGCGCAAGCGACTGATCCAGAGCGGCGATATGTTCAGGCTGAGAAACCAGTCCGGAGGCGCTTCATGCAGACGGCTCAGGGCATCATCGCGAATCTGGCGATCGAGACGACGCAGGGCGATGGCGGGTGTTCGCGGATCGGCGAACAGCGGTCCTACCGAGGTCAGTTGACCGTCGGCCTGACGCAGTCGACCCAGCGCTTCGACGCCAGCGATGCGGCCCGTGGCGGTATCGATAAACGGCTGAAAGCAGGCGAGCGGTTGCCCGTCGATCACGAGGCCTCCTTAGTGAGGTTTTGTTCTGGGTAAACCTGGACGCCAGACAGGCACGCAGGATTAACCTCTCGATAAAGAGGTTAATCCTGGTGGTGTTGCAAGAATGCAGCCAAACAAGACTGATTAGTGTTTGCGCGAGTTCTGCATGATCAGCTTGATCAGTGGCCCCAGCGTGACGCCCAGGCGAGCCAGCCGAGTCAGGCTGCCGATACCGCCACCCTTGGCACCTTTGCCGGTCAGAAAGCCCAACCCGATCACGGCCGCGATGCCCCAGAGCGGGGCGTGTTTGATGCCGAGACCGTCTTGCAGGTTTTGCGTCATACCACGCATCCGTTGCAGGGGGTGCAACAGGTGTTGGGATTCGTGGCGAATTTCCTGGCGATGCATTTCCATGCGCAGGCGGATCAGCGCCTTGCGCATTTCCGTGCGTGAGCTGTTGCGGGGAAGTTCAGACATGCTCATGGCAACAGACGCTCCCGATCATTGGCCAACTCTTCCAGGGTGCCATGGAAGGGCGAGGATTCATCGAAAATCGCTGCTCTCAAGCGCATCGCACAGAACAACGCGGCGAGGGTATAGAACACACAGAGCCCGATGATTGCTGCCAGGCGATAAGTGTCCCAAAACAGGATCAACACCAGCGTCGACAACCCCACCAGCAGCAACAAGGCAAAGACCAGCGTCAGGCCTGCAAACAGCAACAGACTTACGGTGCGTGCTTTTTGTTCCTGCAATTCAATGCCGAACAGTTCGACATGACTGTGCAGCAGTCCAAGAAACGCGGCACCGAGGCGCCGCGGTGATGAGCCGGTGCCCGTCGCGGACGGGCCGGATTCGCCGATCGCCATATCAGCGCCGAGTGGCTAGCAGGCCAATCAGGAAACCCACGCCAGCCGCGATTCCGACCGATTGCCATGGGTTGGCCTGGACGTAATCTTCCGTGGCGGTGACAGCAGCTTTGCCGCGCTCGCGCACAGAGTCTTCGGTCAATCTCAGGGTTTCGCGCGCGCGCAGCAGACTGTCATGGATCTGCTGGCGCAACTCATCGGCTTGATCGCCAGCCAGGGATTTGGTGTGTTCCAGCAACCTTTCAGTGTCGGTAACCAGCGTCTGAAAATCTTCCATCAGAACTTCTTGAGCAGTCTTTGCTGTGGTGCGTGCCATTGGTGATCTCCGTAAGTGGCTTCTGAAGCGTTCGAGTATGAGCCTTGCGTGAAGGTTCAGTACAAATGACTGGTACAACTTTTGCTGTGTCGTGGTGCGTCAGCCTGCGCCATTGCGCTGTTGCTGGGCATGATTTCAGGAAAACCTTAACTCAAATAATCAAAACTCGCGTAAAGGCTCCGTTCTTGTGCGCCAAAGCGGTTCATCCGGATCAACGCTTCAGTCTGGACAAGCTGCAACTTGGTGCGCGAGCCATCTGCGCGAACTGCTTTGGTGCTTTTTTCAGCCTTCAGGTCTGCCAATCCATGGAAAATCTGCAAAGTGCTGTGGACAGTCTGGTCCATAGCTCCAACACGTTGTTCATCCTTATCGGTGCGGTCATGGTCTTGGCCATGCACGCCGGTTTTGCCTTTCTCGAGGTGGGTACGGTTCGACAAAAGAACCAGGTCAACGCCTTGTCGAAGATCCTCAGCGACTTCGCCATTTCGACCCTGGCCTACTTCTTTATAGGCTATTGGATTTCTTACGGGGTCACTTTCATGCAACCGGCGGCGGTGATTACTGCCGATCATGGCTATGGGCTGGTGAAATTTTTCTTTCTGCTGACCTTTGCTGCAGCAATACCGGCAATCATTTCCGGAGGCATCGCCGAGCGCGCCCGGTTCGTCCCGCAGTTGTGTGCGACGGCGCTGATCGTGGCGTTCATCTATCCCTTTTTCGAAGGCATGATCTGGAACGGCAACTTTGGCCTGCAAGCGTGGTTGCTGGAGCGTTTTGGCGCCAGCTTCCATGACTTCGCAGGCTCCGTGGTGGTTCACGCCATGGGCGGCTGGCTGGCACTCGCGGCGGTGTTGTTGCTCGGCCCAAGGCAAGGTCGTTATCGCGATGGGCGACTCGTGGCATTCGCACCGTCGAGCATTCCCTTTCTGGCGTTGGGTTCGTGGATTTTGATCGTCGGCTGGTTCGGCTTCAACGTGATGAGCGCCCAGACTCTGCAAGGGGTCAGCGGGCTGGTGGCGGTGAACTCGCTGATGGCCATGGTCGGCGGCACCGTGGCGGCGTTGATCGTCGGGCGCAATGACCCGGGCTTCCTGCATAACGGCCCATTGGCCGGGTTGGTGGCGATCTGCGCAGGCTCGGATCTGATGCACCCGGTGGGCGCGTTGGTGACCGGTGCCATCGCCGGGGCACTGTTTGTCTGGTGCTTTACCGCAGCTCAAGGCAAATGGCATATCGATGATGTGCTGGGCGTCTGGCCTTTGCATGGGCTGTGTGGTGTCTGGGGCGGGATCGCTTGCGGCATCTTTGGTCAAACCGCCTTGGGTGGTTTGGGGGGCGTGAGCCTGGTCAGCCAGTTGATTGGCACTTCTCTGGGGGTGATCGTGGCGCTGGCCGGCGGTTTTGCGGTGTATGGCGCGATCAATGCGTTGTTTGGTCTGCGCCTGAGCCAGGAAGAGGAGTATTACGGCGCGGACTTGTCGGTGCACAAGATCGGTGCCGTGAGTCAGGATTGAATCACCGTTCCTCATCGTCAGCGCCAGGGTAAAAACCGTGCAGCAGGCGATAGCGGTCACGCCGTACCTGGTCGACCCGGTCTCGCACCTGCTTGCCGGGTATGCCCAGCATGATCAGCGCGTGGGAGGCGAGCATCAGGCTCGACTCCAGCAACTCGGGTACGACTTCGCTGGCGCCAGCCGCCTTCAACTCGGCCAACTGACTGTCGTCCCGTGTGCGCACCAGGATCGACACACTCGGGTTGAACCGGCGTGCCTCCTTGAGTATCAACAGTGCGATGTCCGTCTTGTCCACGGCGACCACCAGCAGTCTGGCGCGTTCCAGCCCTATCGCGACCAGCAGCTCGCCGCGACGTGAGTCGCCGTAATGAACACAGCTTTCATTGACGGCTGCTTCCTGAACCCGCACCGGGTCGGTATCCAGCGCAATGTAAGGTTGATCTATATTACGCAGGACGCGCCCGATGGACTGGCCTACGCGACCGTAGCCACAGATCACTACGTGATTGTGCAAGCCTGCGTTGAGCGCGCTGATTTCTTCGAGTTCGGCTTCTTCGTTGGGCTTGTGGTGCAGGCGTGTGGCGATGTGGGGAGCGGCGCGCAGCAGTAAAGGCGTCACCAGCATCGAGCAGAACGTGGCGGCCAGCAGCAGGCCACCGAAGTCGGCGGGCATCAGTTTGTTCTGCTGCATCTGCGTCATCAGGGCAAAGCAGAATTCGCCCCCTTGAGCCAATGCCAGGCCGCTGCGCCAGGCGGTTTCGACATCGCTGCCGCGCCATTTGACCAGCAGCGCGACCACGGTGCCTTTGATCAGCAGCAATCCCAGCGTCAGGCCAAGAATCAGCAGGCCGTGGCTGGCAAACAAGCGCAAGTCGATCAGCATGCCGATACTGACGAAGAACACCCCGAGCAGAATGTCGCGGAACGGACGGATGTCCGCCTCGATCTGATGTCGGTAGTGGCTTTCGCCTAGCAGCATGCCGGCGAGAAAGGCACCCAGGGCAGGGGAGAGGCCGAGCAGGTGAGTCAGCCAGGCCGTCAGCAAAACGATTACCAGCGCCAACAGCACGAACAGCTCCGCGGACCGGGACGCGGCGACTTCATGGAACAGCCTTGGCAGAAACCAGCGACTGACCAGCAGCAGACCGACGAACAGCACTATGGTCTTGCCCAGCGTCAATGGCAGCGCCCAATACCAGGCCTGGTCGCTGCTGCCGGCGAACACCGGCACCAGAGTCAGTAGCAACACCGCGACCACGTCCTGGAACAACAGCACGGCGATGGCATTCTGGCCGTGGCGGCTGAAAAGCTCACCGAGACTGCTCAACTCTTTGCTGACAATGGCGGTGGACGACAGCGCCAAACCGGTACCGAGTAACAGTGCAGGTATGGTCGGCATGCCGAACAGCATCAGCACCCCCCCCAGCACAATCCCGGAACCCAGCACTTGCAGGCTGCCCAGGCCAAATACCACCTGGCGCAGTGCGAGCATTTTCGACAGGGAAAATTCAAGCCCGAGAGAAAACAGCAAGAACACCACGCCCAACTCGGCAAGGTCGGGCAATTCCTCGCTTTCATTCACCCAGTTGAACGCGGTCGGCCCGATCATCAGCCCTACGCACAGATAGCCCAGCACCGGTGGCAAGCGCAGGCGCTGGAACAGTGCAATCACCACCAGAGAGGAGGTGAAGATGATCAACAGATTGGCGAACACAAAAAACTCCGGTGAGGGTTCTGACTACTCAAGCGTAGAGGCAAAAAAGACGCGAGCATCGCGCAAGTGACAGTTGAGGCGAATGATGTGCGTCAGGAGTTTGCCGAAATCTCTTGAAATCAGCCATTGCTCAGACATGTGGGGCATCGGCTCGACTGCTTTTGATAGCGGGCCTAGAATGAGCGCTTACTTCGATGGATCTTGTCGTCATGCTTCCTGAATGTCAGCTGTTCGGCACCCTTGGTTGCCATCTCTGTGAAGTCGCCGAAGCCATGCTAATGGAATTTGTCGAGCGTGGTTTATTGGTGGAACTGGTGGATATCGCTGAGGACGAAACGTGGTTCGAAGCTTACAGTCTGCGTATTCCAGTGTTGCGACGGGTCGATACCGGCGCTGAGCTGGGTTGGCCGTTCAGTGCCGATGAAGTGGTGGCGTTCCTGCGGTAGAGGGGCGGCGACGGTGTTCCCGTGTGTCGAACTTTATGATTGATACCTTGGCTTAACCGATGTTATTCGGATACTGTATGCGCATACAGTTATTCCGATTGCCTGCCATGCTTTTCCCTGTTTCGGGTTTGGCAGTCGATCCCGGACGTCAGAGGGATGAACCTTGGTCAATGTCGAGCAATTGAAGAACAGCGTGAACCGGATGTCGGCGGACGTGGTGCGCGAGGCCGTCCTCGAATTGCGTTTGGATGGCTTGGTCACGGAGGGGAAAACGCCCTTCAACAAATTGCATTTCAATACCTGTTTCGCCGAAATCGAAGCCTTGTTCCAGCGTGCGGGCTATCACCGACAGCTGGATGTCGTGGGCTATCAGGGTTTGTTGTATGCGCTTTATGATCCCGGTCGCTGGGAAGCGGTCGATGTGCTGCGCTGGCTCAAGGAATTCACCGAAGCGGCTGCTCGCGCACATTCGATACCGGCCTGAGGATTCTCTTCTAGGTTCGTTCCGGCCACTGTTGGATAATGCCGCCCTGCATTGAGGGTTAGAGCTTTTCGTATGTCCATTTCATCTTTTTCTGCTGCACATAACCAGGCCAGCACGCTCTACCTGCCGCCGGGGCCGTGGCAGACCGTCCTCGATTGCCTGTGCGAACACTTCAGCGCCATCGGTCGTGAACAATGGCTGGACAGAATTGCTCGCGGTCGTGTCCTCGATGGGCAAGGTCTGCCGATCGCCCTGGACCTGCCTTACAAAGAAGGTCTGCGGATTCATTATTTCCGTGAGGTGCCGGACGAAAAGCCGATCCCGGTGGTGGAGTCGATCCTCTATGCCGACGAGCATCTGGTGGTAGCAGACAAACCACACTTTTTGCCCGTGACTCCGGCGGGCGAATACGTGGAGCAGACATTGCTGCGGCGGCTGATCCGTCGCCTGGATAACCCGCATCTGGTGCCTTTGCATCGCATTGACCGGCATACGGCGGGGCTGGTGCTGTTTTCAGCCAACCCTCAGAGTCGGTCGGCGTATCAGTCATTGTTTCCTACACGCCAGATCGAAAAGCGCTATGAAGCAATCGCCCGGGCATTGCCGGAGCATTCCTTCCCGCTGGTCCATAAAAGTCGGCTTATCGATGGCGAGCCGTTTTTTCGCATGCAGGAAGGTCCGGGCGTCAGCAATACCGAGACGGCTGTCGAGGTCAGGGAAAAAAACGGTGAACTCTGGCGTTATGCGCTGTACCCGGTGACGGGCAAGAAACATCAGTTGCGAGTTCACATGACAGCCCTGGGGGCCAGCATCTGCAATGATCCGTTCTATCCGCAGGTCCTCAAGGACGTAGAAGATGACTATGCCAATCCCTTGAAGCTGTTGGCCCAGGGGCTGCGATTTGTCGATCCGGTCACGGGACAGGAAAGAGAATTCGAAAGCACGATCACCTTGCAGTGGTGATCACAGGGCTAACGACTCTGCTTTTCTTCACCCACGAAAAAGCCCGCTTTTAAAGCGGGCTTTTCTGTATCTGGTTGTCGCCGTAAAGATTACAGATCTTTAACGGTACGGACCTGATCTTTGTTGACGCGGGTTTGCTTGCCATCCAGTTGTTCGAATTCGTAAAAGCCCGATTCTTCATCGTACTTAGGCGCGTCGACGGCCTGGATTTCTCGACCGTCATTCAAGGTGATCACTGTAGGCGATGCGCAACCGGCGAGGGTCGCAAGGCCCAGTGCGAGCATGAAAGTGGCGAGGGTCCGTTGAGTCATGAGTGTGTCTCCGAATGGGAATTCTTTTGGTTGCTGAGCTTGAGACGTATACAACGCGCGCAAGTTCCTTCGCGTGTCAGTCTGACACAGTGTGGTGTGTGCTTAACAGTTCCGGCGTATTGAGATTGGCTAGGCGGGGGTCGTTATCCGGGCATTGCAGGGCTGTGGCGCCCAGCTTGCGCATAAGGCGACCCGGGCTGCGCTCGCCTTCGTTCCAGGCAGTCTCGAACGCCGCTGAAAGGGCGACGGGAATCATGCACAGCAAGGGTTCCCAGTGTTCGCCATGGCGCAGCATCAGCGGTTTGTCCGGATGCTGCCCGGCGGTTTCACGCATGCTCTGGAGCAGCGCGGCATCGATGCGTGGCACATCGCAAGGCAGCACGAGTAAGCAAGTGTGACGGGCGGCCTTCAGGCCTGCGCGAATACCCGCCAACGGCCCCGGAAAGTCGCCTTCGTCGTCATGGACCAACTGATCCGCATAAGGCGCATATTTTTCCAGGTTTCTGTTGCAGGAGATGATCAGGTCATCACTCAGCGGACGCGTCTTACGGTGCAGATGCGCGATCAGTGGCTCGCCGTGCCAATCCAGCAATCCCTTGTCCTGACCGCCCATGCGTTGGCCGCGACCGCCAGCCAGGAGCAGAATGGAGCAAGGCGCCAGAGGTGTATTCGAGGTCATCGCTCTTCTCCATAGGGGCGGCGAAAAAATGAGGCGCTGTGATATAACACCGGGCTGTTTCTCCTACAACTGGACGAGCCTATGAAAGCCAAGGCTGATGTACCTTTCGCACCGCTCAACATCGCGGTGCTGACTGTCAGCGATACCCGTACCCTGGAAACCGATACCTCAGGCCAGGTCTTCGTCGACCGTTTGAGCGCTGCCGGTCATAACCTGGCGGCCCGTGTACTGCTTAAAGATGACCTCTACAAAATTCGCGCGCAAGTCGCCAACTGGATTGCCGATGAGGTCGTGCAAGTGGTGCTGATCACCGGCGGTACCGGGTTCACCGGTCGCGACAGCACGCCCGAAGCCGTGAGTTGCCTGCTGGATAAACAGGTTGATGGTTTTGGTGAGTTATTCCGGCAGATATCGGTAGCGGATATCGGCACCTCGACGGTTCAGTCCCGGGCCTTGGCCGGTCTGGCCAATGGCACGCTGGTATGCTGCTTGCCGGGCTCGACCAATGCGGTGCGCACCGGTTGGGACGGCATTCTTGCCGAGCAACTGGATTCGCGTCACCGTCCGTGCAATTTCGTGGCCCACCTGAAACAGGCGGCACCCTGTGAATCGCGCGGGTAAGCCAGGCAAAACTGGCAGTCTGATGGCTGTCGAGGTGGCACTGGCGCGTTTACTGGAAATGGCCGACGCCTCGAAGATTCATGAGCACGAACGTTTGCCGTTGTCGCAGGTTCAGGGGCGAGTACTGGCCACTGACCTGGTCTCGACACTTGATTTGCCGCCTTGGCCCAACAGTGCCATGGACGGTTATGCCTTGCACCTGGCCGACTGGGCGGGAGAGCCGTTGGTGGTCAGCCAGAAGATTTTTGCAGGCCAGGCCCCGGAGCCCTTGAAGCCGGGTACCTGTGCGCGAATCTTCACCGGCGCGCCTGTGCCTGCAGGTGCCGACTGTGTCGAGATGCAGGAGAACGCCGAGGTTCAGGCGGATGAGCGGGTACGTTTCACCGAGATCATGACCCCAGGAAAGAACATCCGTCCACAAGGTCAGGAAGCCACCGTTGGTGAGCTGATCTTGCCCGTTGGAACGCGTCTGGGGCCTATTGAGCAGGGGCTGGCGGCATCGTTGGGATGCGCTGAGCTGGACGTGGTTCGCAAAATTCGTGTTGCGGTCTTGTCTACCGGTGATGAGTTGACTGAGCCTGGTCAGGCCCTTGGGCCGGGACAGATCTACAACAGCAATCGAGTATTGCTCTGCAGCTGGTTGCAGCGCTTGGGTTGTGAGGTGATCGATGCCGGCATTCTTCCCGATGATTTAGCGACCACTCGTGCCCGCCTTGGTGAGCTAAAGGATGTCGACCTGATTCTCTCGACCGGTGGCGTATCGGTGGGAGAGGCCGACTTTCTGGGCGTTGCCTTGCGGGAAGAGGGCGAATTGACTCTGTGGAAGCTTGCCATCAAACCAGGAAAACCACTGACGTTCGGGCATTTTTGCGGCGTGCCTGTGATTGGTTTACCCGGCAATCCGGCATCGACCCTGGTGACTTTTGCTCTGTTGGCAAGGCCCTACCTCTTGCGCCGACAAGGCGTAAAAGAGGTTGAGCCCCTGAAGTTTCAGGTGCCGGCAGGGTTTGTCTGGCCAAAGGCTGGTAACCGACGTGAGTACTTGCGCGGACGTCTGGAGAATGGCCGGGCAATCATCTACAGGAATCAGAGCTCTGGCGTACTGCGCAGTGCTGCCTGGGCTGACGGTCTGGTTGAAGTGCTGGAGGACCGTACGCTGATCGAGGGTGATTGTGTGAGCTTCATCCCGCTGAGTGAAGTCTTGAGCTGATACCGGCACTGGTTTTGTCACGCAAGCCCAATTGATCGCATTGGGCTTGCGTGGATGACCATTCCTTAATGTGCCAGAAGTGTCACGACCTGGTCGAAGCGGCTGTTGGCGATCCAGGTCAGAAGACCCAGGATCACGGCTGTTCCGCCAGCTGAATAGGCAAGTCTGTGTTTGATGGATTTGACGTCACCCCGCACTTCATCCATGTCTCTTCGGATGTATTTGAGGTGTGTCTCCAGTTCAATGACGCGAGGTTCCATATCAACTTCTCCGGCGGGCTTTGCGCTGTTTTTGAGTTCAGCCTGATGATTGGCGCGATTTTCTGCGAACGGCGCGACCGGAGTTACCGGTAGTCTGAGGTCATGGCTTTGCATGGAGTAACTGGCTCCTTGCGTTAAAGCCATTCAAGTGGCCGATGCCGTTATTGCCTGCGCTTTTTGAGGCCCTTAAGGGGGTTCCATTCATTGTTTTTCACGTCCCTGTGTAAATTAACGGGTGATGACTGATAACCGAGACACAACGGTGTACCAATTGCCCTGTTGGGTCAATTGAGCCGATTCCTCACGTTTTGTAAGAAAAAATACCGCTCTGTAGGACTCACGTTTCCTTTCCCTGGAAATAATTCAAATTCCTGCGACTTTTATGAGGCGCTGCGAGGTCAACATATCCCATGGAATTGCGGATATGGGAGTGGCAAAAATGAGCGAGCGCAAGGCGCTGTTGATTCTGCATGGCAAGCAGGCACTCAATGAGGAGGTCCGTGCAGCCGTCGAAGGCAAGCGCCAGCAGGGCTGGGAACTGGCTGTTCGACTGACCTGGGAGGCCGGTGATGCGCAGCGGTTGGTGGAGGAAGCGCTGACGGCAGGCTATACGCAGTTGATTGCCGGCGGCGGCGATGGGACCTTGCGTGATATCGCCGAAGCCATGGCGGCGCATTCGACGCAGGCCAGTCTGGTACTTTTGCCCTTGGGCACCGCCAACGATTTTGCTCGCGCTGCCGGTGTGCCTCTGGAGCCCGCTCAGGCGTTGGACCTTCTGGAGGCTACTCCGCGAGCCATTGATCTGGGAGAAGTCGGCGGTCAGGTTTTCCTGAACATGGCCACAGGCGGCTTTGGCAGTCAGGTTACGGCCAATACCTCCGAGGATCTGAAAAAAATCCTTGGGGGCGCTGCTTATCTCTTCACGGGTTTATCGCGCTTCAGTGAGTTGCATGCAGCCTATGGCGAGTTGCAGGGGCCGGATTTTCACTGGAGCGGCGAATTGTTGGCATTGGGCATTGGCAATGGTCGACAGGCTGGCGGCGGTCATGTGTTGTGCCCGCAAGCGCTGGCTGACGATGGTCTGCTGGATATCAGCATTTTGCCCGCGCCACAGGAAGTGGTCGGTACCTTGAAAAATTTGCTGACCGATGGCTTCGGCATCGACAACATGTTTGTGCGAGCTCGCTTGCCATGGGTCGAGATCAAAGTCTCGGAGGGCCTTTATATCAACCTTGATGGTGAACCTCTGGAGGGCGAGAGTCTGCGTTTCTCGGCGCGCCCGGCGGCATTGCGGGTGCATTTGCCCGAGGGCTCGCCGCTGCTGAGCGTCTCGAATCCAGCTAATCGTCCAGACTGATAATTTGCTCGCGCACGGCGAACAGCACCAGGCCGGCCACATCGTAGATCTGCAAGCGTTTCATGATCTGCGAGCGGTGGGTTTCGACAGTCTTGATGCTCAAACCCAGGCCATTGGCAATTTCCCGGGTGGATTTGCCGCGAACAATCAGTCGCAGGATTTCCAGCTGACGTGCCGTCAGGTTGTGCGAGTCCTGGGGTTGCGTCTGATTTTTCTGGGTTCGGGTCAGCGCCTGGTTGATGACCGTATGGGCAATGGCCGGGCTCAGGTAGCGTTCGTTATTGCGCAAGGCATCCAGGGCATGTTCGAGTTCGGTGGGCGTGGTGTCCTTGAGCAGGTAACCATGAGCCCCTGATTCCAGTGCCTGCATGATGAGCGCCGGGTCGGTGTGCATCGACAGGATGAGCACTTTACATTGCGGGCGTACTCGCTTGAGTCGCTGCAAGGCTTCAAGGCCACTGGTTTCCTTCATGGAAATATCCAGCAGAATGATGTCCGGGGATAGCTGCTCGACCATCTCGACCAACTGCGAGCCGTCATTGGCCTCCCCGATTACCGCATAGCCGGGAATATCCAGCACCAGGGCGCGCACGCCAGCCCTGATCAGCGAGTGGTCGTCCACCAGAAGTAAGTTACAAGTCAATGCATAACCTTATTCGTACTGGCCCGTTCTAGCGCACGGGGCGCCCAGGGGAAGAGTGCTTCTATTTGAGTGCCTTTGCCCGGTTCGCTGGTCACGGTCAGTGTGCCGCCTAACTGATCGATCCGCTCCGACATCCCGGCCATACCGCGTTGCCCCTCGCGAGCGGGATCTGCCGCAGGCGCGAAACCCAGGCCGTCGTCGCTGATCAACAGCGTCAGGCCCTGGGGCAGGCGCTGCAGGCGGACCAACAGATTACTGGCCTCGGCGTGACGCAGTATATTGGTAATTGCTTCTTGAGTGATTCGAAAAGCTGCCACCGCTATTTCCTCCGGTATGCCCGTCAAGCGTTGATGGCATTCCAGGCTCCAGTGCATGGAGGTATTGGCCAGGGTCCTGAGTAAATGCGCACGCAGACTGGCTTCCAGCCCGAGACTGGCCAGTTGCCGCGGATTGAGGATGGCCGAGACGTCACGAACCTTGGTCAGGGTTTCGTCCAGCGTTTCGCTGAGCACCGAGCACTGCCCCTGCAGTTCTTCGGGCAATCGGCGTTTGAGCCATTCACTTTGCAGTTTTGCGGCGGTCAGCAATTGGCCGATGTCATCATGCAGCTCCCGACTGAGCCGGTGGCGTTCGTTTTCCTGCACTTCCAGCAGACGGTCAGCCAGTTCTTGGGGTTGAAACTTTATCGATTTGCGCGAGAGACAATGTCTCACCCAGACACAGGTCAGCGCCGCACTATTGAGCACCAGCAGACTCACCGGCAGCGGTATGGACAAGCTATAGACCAGCAGGCTGCCAAGCGCCGAGCAGATGCACAGTAATAGCGTAAACCGGCGCGCGTTTTTTCGGGAGGGTGGCCACAGGGTAATTGACTTGAGGCTGGCGTACATAGCGGATGGAGCCAATGGGTGTTCGCTGCGGGCAGACCGGCCGTAAGGGCTGACGGGTCTCTGTGTGGAAATCGTTGTGTGAAGTCGGCTTCAATGGCTGCAGTGCAATGTTTGAAATACAACCTTCAATGTGCTCGTCTGGCGTCACTCTGTCATTAGTTGAGTCAACTAATGGGCGGCATAATACCACTTAAGATACCGTTGGTCGCGTTCGGTATATAACTCTATACAGTCGGGAAATATGCTTTTTGGACGATAGTTCCATAATGGAAAAACTTTCGAGTTTTATCGTAAGAAGATATCAATTGCAGGCATCTTGTTTTAATTGGACAGGCACTATCTGAAGTGGAGACAGGGATAAGTTTCGAGCTGTCGTCGAATGGTCAGAATATTCAATTGCGACCAAGTTATCGGGCAGTGTCATGACAATAAAAAGCGCAGCACGGCCAGAGGCCGGTAATTTCAGGCTTGCCGTTCCGCGAACGAAACGAGCCTGAACGGTCTGGAGTGGCTGGGCGGTTGAAACTGGCTATGTCCCACTTGAAACGCAAACGCTTCAATCAGTGAGGTCTGTTCACTGTCATCAAGACCGAGCTGGCCGGTAGTCTGATCGATGAGTTCGAGTTGCCAGGCCATTAATGTGAAGCAGTCCTTGAGCGCGTCCAGGGCTTGATCGTGCAGGTCCATGTGGTTCTGCGCGTGGCTCAGCAATCCATGAATATGCAGCGAGAACTCCGAGACCGCCGCCAGTGCCAAGGCATCGGCCTTGCTGGACAGCTTGAGAAGAGTGCTGAGCATGCAATCGATGGCGTCCTTGTCATTGCTGATCAGTTGCAAATGACTCAGGCATTCCTCGGATTTGGCCAAGAGTGTTTCGGCCTCGACGAGAAACTCTGGAAATCGTTGAGCCCACTCTTTGGTGTCGTTCGGCATGCTTATCTCCACAACGTCATATCAGATGAGGGAATGTCGTGTGTGCCGACGGGAACCATACGCGTCCCGGTGCTGCCAAGCATTCGTGAGATCGCGCTCCGGCAGGTTTGAGCGCCGGCTGGGGAGCTCGAGAGGATGGGTGGCCACTGACCTGCGATCGCACACAAAAGCCTGACTCCGTTCATGCAATGAGAATGGCGTCACATTAATGGCTATTGGATATTGCGAATATCAGGTTGGGCCTGATTGTTACTAGGGGAATCCCTTACGCAGGGGAACCTAACGTGCAAACCGTGGTCGCGCCGCAGGAAATGAAGCAGATGAAAATCACGGAGCCAGTAAAGCATGATGTTAATGTGACATCAATGCCTGGTCGTGGCATTTTGTCTCGGGGTCAAGGTCCGGCAAAAACAGCCGATAACTCCCTTTAATGAATTCATCAG
Source organism: Pseudomonas sp. BF-R-26 (assembly GCF_019947395.1). Lineage (NCBI taxonomy): Bacteria > Pseudomonadati > Pseudomonadota > Gammaproteobacteria > Pseudomonadales > Pseudomonadaceae > Pseudomonas > Pseudomonas sp. BF-R-26. Next base: position 344,639 of record NZ_JAGYGK010000005.1, read on the forward strand.
AACAAGCCCAGGAGTCATTAATGGCCGGCATTCTCGACACGGTAGACCAACGCACGCAACTGGTGGGTGAGAATCGCCTGGAAATTCTCATGTTTCGGCTGGCCGGACGGCAATTGTTTGCAATCAACGTCTTCAAGGTCCAGGAAGTGCTGCAGCTGCCGAAGCTGACGCTGATGCCGCAACGCCATCCTTTTGTGTGCGGCGTGGTTAACCTGCGTGGCCAGACGCTGCCGGTGATCGACCTGTCCCAGGCCATCGGCATGCGCCCGCTGGTGCCAAGCCCCACCAGTACCATCATCGTCACCGAGTACAACCGCTCGGTGCAGGCGTTCCTGGTCGGTGGTGTGGACCGCATCGTCAACATGAACTGGGAAGCCATTTTGCCGCCGCCGGCCAGTGCTGGTCGCCAGCATTACCTGACCGCCATCAGCAAGGTTGATGATCAGTTGGTGGAAATCATCGACGTCGAAAAAGTCCTGGCTGAAATCGTTCCGTACAACGCCAAGGTATCGCGCGAAAAGCTAGACGATCCGGTTCTGGAACTCGCCCGTGGTCGTGAAGTGCTGCTGGTGGATGATTCGAACGTGGCCCTGTCGCAATTGCGCGACACCTTGGGTCAGTTGGGCGTGAAGATGCACATCGCCAGCGATGGCTTGAAGGCGCTGAACATGCTCAAGGCCTGGGCCGATACGGGCGAAGTCATGACTGACAAGCTGCTGATGATCTTCACCGATGCGGAAATGCCGGAAATGGACGGCTATCGCCTTACCACCGAAATCCGTAACGACCCCCGCTTGCGTGGCCTTTATGTGGTCTTGCACACGTCGCTGTCGGGCAGCTTCAACGACTCGATGGTGAAGAAGGTCGGCTGCGACAACTTCCTCTCCAAGTTTCAGCCCGACAAACTCGTCGACGTGGTGCGCCAGCGCCTGATGCTCGACGCAGTACCTGCCTGAAACGGAACGTAGGAGCCAGGCTTGCCGGCAAAGGTGTCCTCAAGAGCGCTTTCGCCGGCAAGTCGGATCGCCGCACCGCTGGCTCCTACGAAAAGCGGGCAAGCCCTCTCCACAGACCTTTGATTCGGCAATCAAGCTCGTATAGGGTGGCGTTTTCACCTACCAGGGAGTTGGCCATGCGTCTGAGCGCGCTTTATCGTTTTCCGTTGAAATCCGGCAAGGGCGAGACCCTCAATCAGGTCAGCCTGGATAAGCTGGGGCTGGACGGCGATCGACGCTGGATGCTGGTGGACGAGGCCAGCGGGCGTTTTCTGACCCAGCGCGCGGTCGCGAAAATGAGTCAGCTGTCGGCGTTGTGGAATGCCGATGGCGGCTTGACCCTCAGTGCCCCGCACCATTCACCGATCGATATTGCGTTGCCTGACGGCGATGCCAATCTGCGTGGGGTGACCATCTGGCGCGATACCTTGCGCGTCCCCGATGCCGGCGATGCGGCGGGTGCCTGGGTCAGTGAGTTCATCGGCAAACCGACGCGCCTGGTGCAAGTGCCGCTTGATCGCGCGCGGAGCACCCAGGCCGGCTATGGCAAGGACGATGATCAGGTGGCTTTTGCCGATGGCTTTCCGTTGTTGCTGATTGGTCAGGCGTCGCTGGAAGATTTGTCGAGCAAGGTCGGGCGGCCGCTGGAAATGTTGCGTTTCCGGCCCAATCTGGTGATCGAGGGTAGTGAAGCGTATGCCGAAGATACCTGGAAGCGTATCCGCATTGGCGATGTCGAGTTCCGCGTGGTCAAGTCCTGCTCACGCTGCATTCTGACCACTATCGACCCGCAGACCGGCGAACGCAGCGAAGATCGTGAACCGCTGGCGACGTTGCAGAAATACCGCGCCGAGGCCGACGGCGCGATGTTCGGTCAGAACCTGGTCAACGACGGTAACGGCCGCCTGGAAGTCGGCATGCCGGTGACGATCCTCGAATAAAAGCCCTTCAAAATGAAAAAATGCCCGTGTCCAAGGACACGGGCATTTTTTTGTCGCTGTGAAAACCCACGGTTTTAGCCGCGGTATTCGCACAGGTAAGCGGTGTCGACGGCCACTTTCAGCTGGAACTTGCTGTTGGCGGGTACGTTGAACTGGCTGCCGGCGGCGAAGGTTTCCCAAGTGTCGCTGTCAGGCAGTTTGACGGTCAGGGCGCCGGACACCACGTGCATGATTTCACGCTGGCTGGTGCCGAATTCGTATTCGCCCGGTGCCATGACGCCGATGGTCGCTGGACCTTCAGCGGTGCCAAAGGCGATCGACTTGACGGTGCCGTCGAAGTACTCGTTGACTTTAAACATGGGCGGTTCCTCGAAAAGGGCTAAAAAGGGCCGGCCAGTATGCACAAGGTGTCGATAGGCGTCACCTCCTGCACTCAAGGATTAGCAGGGAAAACCAGCGGTAACAAGCGCGCAGTATTGCGCGCGTCTTCCAGCGCCCGATGCTGCTGACCGTTGAACTGCAGGCCCGCCAGTTGCAAGGCTCCATTAAGCCCCAGCGGGCGCTCGAGCCGACGAGTCTTGGCGAAGCGTTGCTTGAGGTTCATGTGCGGCACCCGGCTCAGGGCGCTGTCGAGTTGCAGACGCTGCCAGTCTTGAATCAGTTGTTTGCGGTCGTAATCACCCCAACTTGCCCAGCCTTCCAGACGCGCGTGATGTTGACCGAGCCAGCGCTCGAACAACGGCCAGACGTCGGTGAGCGGCTGTGCGGCATCGATATTGGCCTGGGTGATGTGGGTCAGTTCCCGGCAAAACGGCGTTAGCAAGGGCCGGCGCAACGGGCGCACGAAGCACTGGAAGTGATCCAGTTCCTGGCCTTTGCGGTCCACGAGGGTGGCACCGATTTCGATGATTTCCATTTCTGTTACTGGCCAGCCACCCTCATCGGTGGTGGCTTCCAGATCAATGACCAACCAGTGAGGCATCGCAGGGTTCCTGGTATCCGCGTCCTGATAGGGCTTGAGCGTAGCCAAACCCGGCGGATCCGCCTAGCGGCTTATTCGACCTCTAACAAAATCTGACGATTTTTGACCTGATCGCCGACCCTGACCTGCAAGCGTTTGAGCACGCCGTCGATACCCGATTTGAGCGGATGCTCCATTTTCATTGCTTCAAGCACCACCAGTAGCTGACCTTTGCTGACCGGGCTGCCCTCACTGACCAATACATCGACGATTGCCCCGTCCATCGGCGCCTTGAGCGTGCCGGAACTGACACTGGCCTGGCCGCTGACCAGCGCCTGAGTCAGATCGACCAGCCGCAGGCTGCCGGGGCGCGTGAACAACCACAGTTGCCCGGCTTCGAGGCTATAGGCGTGGCGTTGGCGGATGCCGTCGATTTCCAGGGTAGCCCGGCGTCCGTCGCATCCGATGACCTTGAGTTCGAGGGTGCGAGCGCCGACCTGAGCACGGTAGGGCTTGCCAGGTTCAGCGTTCAATTCCACCGGCCAATCCTGATCCTCCAGGCCGATTCGGTAGTGCAAAGGCACGCTGGCGTTGTTGCGCCAACCGGCCAGCGGGGCGCGGTGAGCCTGCGCCGACGCTTGATAAAACAGCGCCGCAGCGATGGCCAGTTCTTCGGCGCTCGGCACATGTTGATGCAGGCACGGATGATCGGCGAAGTACGTGGGGATGAACCCGGTGCTGAACTCGCCGCTGATGAACTGCGGATGTTCCAGCAGGCTGGCGAGCAAGCGCTGATTGCTCTGCACGCCCAGCAATACGCTGTCCTGCACCGCCCGCAACAACTTGCGCCGGGCTTCTTCGCGGGTGGCACCGTGGGCGATGAGCTTGCCCAGCATCGGGTCATAGAACGGGCTGACAGACTGGCCTTCGATCAGGCCATGGTCGATCTGCACGCCGCCCTGCAACGCAGGCTCCCAGGCTGCGATTCGCCCGGTTTGCGGCAGAAATCCCTGGGCTGGATCTTCGGCGTACAGGCGCACCTCCATGGCATGGCCATTGAGCTGCACCTGCTCCTGTCGCAACGGCAGTGGCAGTCCTTCGGCAACATGTAACTGCCAGGCCACCAGATCGAGGCCGGTGATCAGCTCGGTCACCGGGTGTTCCACTTGCAACCGGGTGTTCATCTCCAGGAAGTAAAACTGCCCGCGAGCATCCAGCAGGAATTCCACGGTGCCAGCGCCGACATAATTCACCGCGCGCCCCGCCTTGAGCGCCGCATCGCCCATGGCCTGGCGCAACTCGGCGGTCATTACCGGGCAGGGCGCTTCTTCGATGATTTTCTGGTGACGGCGCTGGATCGAACAGTCGCGCTCGCCAAGGTAGATCAGGTTGCCGTGCTGATCGCCGAACACCTGAACCTCGACGTGACGCGGGTCGATCAAGGCTTGTTCGAGGATCAGTTCGTCGCTGCCAAACCCATGCAGCGCCTCGGAGCGTGCGGTACGGAGTTGCTCCAGCAACTCGGCGGCGCTATGCACCAGACGCATGCCTCGACCGCCACCGCCAGCACTGGCCTTGATCATCACCGGGTAGCCGATACGTTCGGCTTCGCGGCTCAGGGTCGCGTCGTCTTGTTCGCTGCCCTGATAGCCTTTGATGCAGGGCACGCCCGCTTTGATCATGGCGAGTTTCGACAGACGTTTGCTGCCCATCAGTTCGATGGCCTCGGGGCTCGGGCCGATGAAGATGATGCCGGCCTGTTGGCAGGCGCGGGCGAATTCTGCGTTTTCCGAGAGGAAGCCGTAACCGGGGTGGATCGCATCGGCACCGGTGCGCCGGGCGGCGTCGATGATTGCCGGGATGTTCAGGTAAGACTGCTGCACCTGGGCCGGGCCGATGTTCACGGCTTCGTCGGCGATCTGCACATGCAATGCATCGGCGTCGGCATCGCTGAATACGGCGACGGTGCGGTAGCCCAGTTCTTGCGCGGTGTGCTGGATGCGGCAGGCGATTTCACCGCGGTTGGCGATCAGGATTTTGCTGAAGGCGGGCATGGGTTGTTCCCTTTGAATTGCGGTGAATGTGATGGCCCCATCGCGAGCAGGCTCGCTCCCACATTTGAAATGCATTCCCCTGTGGGAGCGAGCCTGCTCGCGATGCTTTTAAATAGCCCAACCCGGTTTTCGTTTCTGCACGAAGGCCATGGTCCCCTCAATACCTTCATCCCCGGTCACCGCTTCACTGAACCACTCCGCCGCCTGATCCAGCAGGCCATCCGAGAGTTGCACCGCACTTGCCAGCAAGAGCTTTTTGGTCGCCGCATTCGCCCCCGGCGCGCAACACAACACATGGGCCAGCACTTCATCGAGGCGCTCGGCCAAGGCTTGCGGGTCATGCTCGACAAAATGCACCAGTCCCATCCGCCGCGCCTGGGTTCCATCGAACCGTGCGGCGGTCAGGGCCAGTCGGCGGGCCTGGGTCAGGCCGATGCGCTGCACCACAAACGGCGCGATCTGCGCCGGCAACAGGCCGAGGCTGGTTTCCGGCAGGCCAAATTGCGCCTGATGATCGGCCATGGCGATATCACTGACGCAGGCCAGACCGAAACCACCGCCAAGCACCGCGCCTTGCAGCACCGTGATGACCACTTGCGGCGCGTGTTGGGTTTCTTCCAGCAAGGCGCCGAACGCACGGTTCAATTCGCGGTAGGCGGTCGCGCCTTGAGCACGGGCATTGGCCATGTCCTTGATGTCGGCGCCGGCACAAAAATGCCCACCGGCACCGCCGATCACCAACGCGCGAACCTGCCGGTCATCCCGCACCGCCGCCAGCACCGCGCGCAGCTCGGCGACCATTTGCAGGCTCATGGCGTTGCGACTGTCGGGGCGATTGAGGGTGATGTGCAGGACGCCGTTATGTCGTTCGAGCAACAAGGTCTGGCAAACGGGAAGGGTGTTCATTTCTTTTTCCCCGGCAGGATGCCCATGAGTTTGCAGATGATCCCCAGCATGATTTCGTCGGCACCGCCGCCGATCGACACCAGCCGCACGTCGCGGTAAGCCCGCGCCACCGGGTTCTCCCACATGAAGCCCATGCCGCCCCAATATTGCAGGCAACTGTCGCTGACTTCCCGACCGAGTCGCCCGGCCTTGAGTTTGGCCATGGACGCCAGACGGGTGACATCCTGGCCTTTGATGTATTGCTCGGTGGCCTGATAGACCAGCGCCCGCAGGCATTCGATTTCGGTTTGCAGTTCGGCCAGGCGGAAATGGATGACCTGGTTGTCGATCAGCGCATTGCCGAAGGTTTTGCGCTCCTTGCAGTACTCGATGGTGCTGTCGACGCAGTACTCCAGGCCTTTGATCATGTTCGCCGCGCCGAACAGCCGTTCTTCCTGGAACTGCAGCATCTGCATCATGAACCCCGCGCCTTCGTGGCCGATGCGGTTGCGTTGCGGCACGCGCACGTTGTCGAAGAATACCTGGGCGGTTTCCGAGCTGCGCATGCCGAGCTTGTCCAGGTGCGAGCTGAGGCTGATCCCGGGGCTGTTCATCGGCACCATGATCAGCGACTTGTTGATGTGCGGTTTGTCGTCCGAGGTGTTGGCCAGCAGGCAGATGAAATCGGCGCTCGGCGAGTTGGTGATCCACATCTTGCTGCCGTTGATTACATAGTCGTCGCCGTCCTTGCGGGCGGTAGTTTTTAAACCTGCTACATCGGAGCCGGCGCCGACTTCGGAGACGCCAATGCAGCCAACCTGCTCGCCGGTGATCGCCGGCCGCAGGAACTCTTCACGCAGTTCATCAGAGCCGAAACGGGCCAGGGCCGGGGTGCACATGTCGGTCTGCACGCCGATGGACATCGGAATACCGCCGCAATGAATGGTGCCGAACTCTTCGGCGGCCACAATCGAATAGCTGTAATCGAGCCCCATGCCGCCGAATTTTTCCGGTTTGGAAATCCCCAGCAGACCGAGGTCGCCGGCCTTGCGAAAGATCTCATGGATCGGAAAACGCCCGGCCTTTTCCCATTCCTCGATATGAGGATTGATCTCGTGATCGACGAATTGGCGGACGGTGCGGCGCAGTGCTTCGTGTTCCTGGGTGAAGATCATTTTTTATTGTTCTCCTGTGATCGTTCCCACGCTCTGCGTGGGAATGCAGCCTTAGACGCTCCACGTCATCAAAAACGGGCTACGCCGAAACTGTTGGATTGCAGCGAACGAACTTCGGCCTCATGGCAGATATCCAGCAAATACCCGAGCAACGTGCGGGTGTCTCGCGGATCGATCAGCCCGTCGTCCCACAGATTGGCGCTGCCATACAGCGCGGTGGACTGGCTGTCGAGTTTCTGCGCGGTGACCTGTTCCAGCATGTCGAGCATTTTCGGGTCGGGCACCAATCCGTCCTTGAGCTGTTTGGCTTCGGTGACGATCCGCAATACTTTGCCGGCCTGGGCGCCACCCATCACCGCGGTGCGGCTATTGGGCCAGGCGAAGATGAAGCGCGGGTCGAGGCCGCGGCCGCACATCGCGTAGTTGCCGGCGCCGTAGGAGCCGCCGACGACGATCGTCAGTTTGGGCACTCGGGCATTGGCCACTGCTTGAATCATTTTGGCGCCGTGCTTGATCACCCCTTGTTGTTCCGACTCGGTGCCGACCATGAAACCGGTGGTGTTGTGGAAAAACAGCAGGGGCGCCTGGCTCTGGTCGCAGAGCTGAATGAACTGTGCAGCCTTGCTCGCACCTTTGGGCGTAATCGGGCCGTTATTACCGATGAAGCCGCAGGCTCGACCCTGAATCTGCAAATGCCCGCAGATTGTTTGCTGGTCGAATTCGCCCTTGAACTCGAGGAAGTTCGAAGCGTCGGCAATCCGGGCGATGATTTCGCGCACGTCGTAGGGTTTTTTCGGGTCATCCGGGATCAGACCCAGCAGTTCGTCGATGGGGTAGAGCGGTTCTTCCCACCGACGTTCGGGTAACCATTGCAGCTGATCGTTCCACGGCAACAGGCTCATGATCTCGCGCACCTGGCGCACGCCATCGGCATCGTTCTCGGCCAGGTATTCGGCGGTGCCGGCGGTTTGCGCGTGCATCTCGGCGCCGCCCAGCTCTTCATCGGTAGCGACTTCACCGGTGGCAGCCTTGAGCAGCGGCGGCCCGGCGAGAAACAGCTTGGCCTTGCCGCGCACCACCACCACGTAATCCGACAACCCCGGCTGATAAGCACCGCCCGCCGTGGCCGAGCCATGGACCACGGTGATTTGCGGCAAGCCCATGGCCGACATCCGCGCCTGATTGGCAAAGCTGCGCGCGCCTTCGACGAAAATCTCCGCTGCGTAATTGAGGTTGGCGCCCCCGCTTTCCGCGAGGGTGATTACCGGCAGTTTGTTTTCCATGGCGATCTGTTGCAGGCGCAGAGACTTTTTTAAACCGCTGGGGGAAATGGTTCCGCCCTTGATCGCGCTGTTGTTCGCCACCACCAATACCCGCACGCCGGACACGTAACCGATCCCGGCGATCAAACCGCCGCCGGCCGAGCTGCCGTCCTTGTCGTCGTGCAATTTATAGCCGGCCAGGCTCGCCAGTTCGAGGAACGGCGCACCGGGGTCGAGCAGCAGATTAAGCCGCTCCCGGGGCAGCAGTTGCCCGCGCTTGTCGAACCTGGGCTTGGCTTCGGCGGCTTTGCTCAGCAAGTTCTGCTCGAGCTGACGGACCTGTTCGATGCCGGCCAGCATGGCCGCCCGGTTGCGGGCGAACGCTTCGCTGAACGGATCTACCTGGGACTGGATGACCGGCATGGTTACTCCTTGTCCTTGAGCTCGTCTGGCTTGGAGGCGTCAGGTTTGGACGCGTCGGGTCTGAGTACTTCGGGTAAATAAGCGCGATGAAAGCCGTTGTACGAGTGACTGTTCTGCGCCTTGTGCATCGGCCAGGCCCTCCCGCCGAGGCTGGCGGCGCCGTCGATGCGCAACGTGCTGCCGCTGACAAAAGCGGCTGCCGGGCTGAGCAGGAAAACAATCGCCGCGCTGATTTCCGATTCGGTGCCGATGCGCTTGAGCGGTACGTGTTCGCACAGTGTCGGGATCACGGCCCGGAACGCGCCTTCGTAGGTGTCCATGCCGCTGGAGGCGACCCAACCCGGCGCGACGGCGTTGACCCGCACGCCGGCATAGCCCCATTCAAACGCGGCGGTCTTGGTGAAGTTGTCCATGCCCGAGCGCGCCGCGCCCGAGTGGCCCATGCCGGGCATGCCGCCCCACATGTCGGCGAGCATGTTGACGATGGCGCCGCCGTGCTTGCTCATGGACTGGTTGAACACCTCTCGGGCCATCAGAAAACCGCCCACCAGGTTGGTGCGCAGTATGGTTTCGAACCCTTTCTGGTTGATCGACGCCAGGGGCGAGGGGTACTGCCCGCCAGCATTGTTGACCAGCCCATGAATCGGCCCGTGTTTGCGGATCAGTTCGCTGACCAGTTGCGTGACGGCGTCTTCATCGCGGATATCGCAGACCTGCCAACTGGCTTTACCGCCGTCTTCGGTGATTTCGGCGGCGACCTTTTTCAGTTTCTCGGCATTACGCCCCACCAGCAGCACCTGCGCGCCGAGGGCTGCGAGCTCGTGAGCGGTGCAACGGCCGATACCGCTGCCGCCACCGGTGACAATGATGTTTTGGCCAGCGAACAGGTCGGGTTTGTAAATCGAGTCATAAGCCATGGCGACGGTTTTCCTCTAGTTGACCTGATCGGCGATGCGCTGCGGCACCGGAATCTGGATCTCCAGCAGTTGTTGAGCGAACGCCTTGCCTTGCGGATCGATCCGCAGGCTGGCCACGCCACCGCCGCCGAGCGCGTTCTCCAGAAGAAAATTAAAGCTCTCAGTACCGGGTAAATACCAGCGTTCTACACGCCCGTGGATCGGGTCGAGGACATGGCTCATCCAGTCGACCACCACCGCAGGTGTCAGCGCTTCGGCGATCCACGGCAGGTAGTCGGGATGGCGGGCCATGACGCCGATGTTGCTGTGATTGCCCTTGTCGCCGGAGCGCGCCACGGCGAGTTTTATCAGGGCCACGCTGGCGTCGGCGCGTTCTGTTGGTTGGGGCGGATCGAACGGTAGCGGCAAGTCATCCGGGTCGAGTACATCGAGGGCGGGCAGGGCGCACGGGTGGCGCTCACCGGCGAGGTGGATTTCCAGGGTGCAGGCAGTTTTGTCGATCAGGAATGAAAACAGCCGGATCAGCGGGTACACCGTCGGCCGCCCGCCGACGATCCCGGTCAACCCCGGTGCCATGCCGGTGGCGGCCTGGGCGATTTCCCGGGAAAACAGAATCAAGGCCTGTTTGCTTGGGTGGCGCACGGCGAGTTTGATCACCACTTCGCGGCTGTCCTGGCGCTGACCATGAGGGCCATAAGTGGCTTCGCTGCCCAGCAGTTCGATGTTCACTTCGCTGTAGGGCGCCCAGCCGCGCTGGCTGAAGATTTCCGAGGTCTTGTTGATGATCGCCTGGCTGACCCGTCGGGCCTTGGCCGCGGCATCGATCCCGGCGATCAGGCAGCTGGCGGTACAGCGGAAACCGTCCGGATACGTGGCGCTGACCTTGTACTGATCGGTCGGCGGCAAGCCTTTTGCGCCATGCACCTGCACCGCGTTTTTGCCTTGCTGCACGAGTTTGACCTGACTGAAATCGCACACCACGTCGGGCAGCAGATAGGCCTGCGGGTCGCCGATTTCATAAAGCATCTGCTCGCCAACGGTCAGGGGCGTGACCAGGCCGCCGGAACCATCGGGTTTGCTGACGATAAACTGGCCGTCGGCGCCGACTTCGACGATCGGAAAGCCGATGTGCTCGTAGTCGGAAACGTCGTGCCAATCGGTAAAATTGCCGCCGGTGCACTGGGCACCACATTCAATAAGGTGCCCGGCCAATGCAGCCTGGGCGAGTTTGTCGTAGTCGTGCCACGACCAGCCGAACTCATGCACCAGCGCGGCGCTGACCACGGCGCTGTCGACCACGCGCCCGGTAATCACAATGTCGGCGCCCAAGCGCAGGGCTTCGACGATGCCCGGCGCGCCAAGGTAGGCGTTGGTCGACACGCACATCGGCGGCAGGGGCGTGCCATTGAACATTTCATGGAGGCCAAGGCTACTCAGGCGTTTGAACTGAGGTTGCAGATCGTCACCCGACAACACGGCGATCTTCAGCGCTACCCCAGCCTTGTCGCAGGCCGTTTGCAGGGCTGCGGCGCAAGCCTGAGGATTGACGCCGCCGGCATTGCTGATGACGCGGATCTTCTGTTCCGCGAGTTGGTTGAGGAGGGGGCAGAGGACTTCGATGAAGTCGCTGGCGTAGCCGGCCCCTGGATCCTTCATCCGCGCCCCGGCCATGATCGACATCGTGATCTCGGCCAGATAATCGAATACCAGATAGTCCAGCCGCCCGCCTTCCACCAGTTGCTCGGCGGCGGTCGAGGTGTCGCCCCAGAATGCGCTGGCGCAACCGATGCGGATTGTTTTGGGCGCAGCCAATTCCATAACCACCTCCGACAGAAGTGCTTCGAGACTACCAAGCAAGCGCTTGGTTTGTAAACGACTGAAATATCTTCTGCCCAAGCGCTTGCTTGGTCGCCCCCGCCAGCTTAAATTGCCCGCGCAACCCCGCTGTTTTAGCGGCCAGCGGCGCAATTGATTGATCGACTGTAGGAGAGAACGGGTGGACGAGCAAAAAGCCCTGAGGGTGATGCGCGAATTGGTCGACAACGGCCAATTGACCGACCCGGACAGCGCCCGCGGCAAACTGCTGCAAGTGGCCGCTCACCTGTTTCGTAATAAAGGTTATGAACGTACCACCGTGCGCGATCTGGCCGGTGCCGTCGGCATTCAATCAGGCAGTATTTTTCATCACTTCAAAAGCAAGGATGAGATCCTGCGGGCAGTGATGGAAGAGACCATTCGCTACAACACCGCGTTAATGCGCGCAGCCCTGGCCGAGGCCGGCAGTGTGCGCGAGCGGGTTTTGGCGCTGATTCGCTGCGAATTGCAGTCGATCATGGGCGGCAGCGGTGAGGCCATGGCGGTGCTGGTGTATGAGTGGCGTTCGCTGTCAGCGGAAGGCCAGGTGCAGGTTCTGGCGCTGCGTGATATTTATGAAGACATCTGGCTGCAGGTGCTGGGCGAAGCCAAGGACGCCGGTTTTATCCGTGGCGACGTGTTCATCACCCGCCGTTTCCTGACGGGCGCGTTGTCCTGGACCACCACCTGGTTTCGTGCCGATGGCAGCATGAGCCTCGATCAATTGGCCGATGAGGCGTTGATTCTGGTGCTTGAAGAACGGCAGTGAGCCGTCTATCTCGGCAAGAAACTGGCTAAGTTGGCGAAACCGCCTAGCTTGAATGCATTGATGGATATTTTTTTGGGGAGTAGGCTGTTTTGATGTCTTCACCAATTCGAACAGTGTCTCGGCTTTTGCTGGCGGCGCTTGCAGTGTGCTGCGTGTTGCCGTCTCAGGCTGCACAGTTGGTGCGGGTCGGTGCCGCGCATTTTCCACCCTATACCGTGCGCCCGGAGTCCGGCGCCGACACCGGTCTGTTGCCGCAACTGGTGGAAGCGCTGAATCAGTTGCAAACCGACTATCAGTTTGTGCTGGTGCCCACCTCGATTCCTCGACGTTTCAACGATTTCAAGGAAGGCCGGGTCGACATGGCGATTTTCGAGAACCCGGACTGGGGGTGGAAGGACATCCCGCACACCCTCGTCGACATGGGCCTGGAAGATGCAGAAATCTTTGTCGCGCAGAAGAAACCCGATCGCGATGAGAATTACTTCAAGGACCTGACGGGCAAGCGCCTGGCGCTGTACAGCGGCTATCACTACGAGTTTGCCAATTTCAATGCCGATCCCAAGTATCTGGCCGACGCCTACAAGGCCACGCTGACCTATTCCCATGACAGCAACTTGCTGATGGTGTTGCGCGCACGAGCGGACATTGCCTTGGTGACACGTTCCTACCTGAGCGATTACCTGCTGCGTAACGAGAAAGTCGGCGAGCAATTGCTGGTGTCGCAACGCGTCGATCAGGTCTATCACCATTACGCGTTGATTCGCCCGCAGGCGCCGATTACCGGCGAAGCATTTGGCAAGTTGCTGCAAGGCCTGCGAAACAACGGCCAGATGCTGAAGATTTTCGATCCCTACAAAATTGCCCTGGTGCCGGTGGGCAAACCCTGAATCGCGTCTCAGGTCGCGTATTTGGCGACTGCGCTTAAATTTCCTGCTCCGGCTCACGTCACATCGTTGAACTGTCGACGATTACCGTGAGCCCCCTCCATGTCCAATCTGAATGACCTGATCACCCTGGCCTTGCCGTCAGGCAACTGTCTTGTAGCCGATGAAACCGCCCGCCGCCTGAGCCTCAGCCTGCAAGGGCAGCCGTTGATTGAACTGCGGCTGACCCGCGAGCCGGAGTTGCATCTACGGCTGGAGGAGCGCTTCGGTCGCCCTGACGGTCAGGCTTTCTGGGCGGCCTGCTATTGGCTGTTTGCCCGTGACGCGGCTTGTCAGCGTCTGACCTGGCACCTCGATGACGTGCCCACCGAAGCCTTGCTCAGCGGGTTGCTGATTGCGACCGACGTCACCGGCCAGTATCGCTGCGAACGCACGCTGTTCTGGCAGCTGCCCCAGCCTTGGCTGGGGGAGTCGCGCACCGGCAGCTATCCGCAGCAAATGGTCATCAGCGGCGGCAAGCGCCATCCATTGCGTGCAGTGAAACCCCGTGGTGAGGTGTATCGACGCTTCGATGCGCGGCTCGGTGCGTGGGTCTCCCTGCGCACGGTAGAAATCGAGCATGACCTGGCGCGTTTCAACCGCTGGCAGAACAGCCCGCGGGTGGCGAGTTTCTGGCAGGAGGAGGGCAGTCTCGAGAAGCATCGCGAATACCTGAGCAAGCTCGAAGCCGACCCGCACACCTTGACGCTGATCGGTTGTTTCGATGATCAGCCGTTCGCGTATTTCGAAGCCTATTGGGCCAAGGAAGATCGCATTGCGCCGTTCTATGATGCCGGCGATTACGACCGTGGCATTCACATGCTGGTGGGCGAAGAACATCACCGCGGCCCGCACAAGGTGGCGAGCTGGCTATCGGCGCTGGTGCATTACCTGTTTCTCGACGATCCACGCACTCAACGGGTGGTCGCCGAGCCTCGCGCCGACAACGCGAAGATGATCGGGCATATGCACAATCAGTGTTTCCACTGCGAAAAAGAGTTCGACTTCCCGCACAAGCGCGCGGCGTTGATGATGCTGGGGCGTGAGCGGTTTTTTGATCGGTGCAATCTGGCCTGAAAAAAAGATCGCAGCCTTCGGCAGCTCCTACATGGGATTGCGTGAACCCTGTAGGAGCTGCCGAAGGCTGCGATCTTTTCTATCGACTGGATACGGTCTCAGCGACGAGCAAAGGTATCCGCACGATTGCCCGACACCTTGCGGCAATGCACCAGCGCATCACGAATCATGAAGTTCACCAGGGTTGGCGAGACGCCGAGTTCCTTGGCGATGTCTTTTTGCGGCACGCCGTGCAGGCGGTACATCTCGAAGGCGTAACGGGTGCGGCTGGGCAGCTCCGTCAGCGCATCGGCGATGTTTTCCAGGGTCGAGAAATTCATGTGCGAGGTTTCCGGCGAAGCGCCCTGAATCACCACGTTCAGACCTTCCTCTTCCGGGCCCGAATACTTCTGCTCCAGCGCCTGCTTGCGGTAATGATCGATCGCCAGGTTGCGCACGATCTGGAACAGGTAACTGAGCTGAGCCTTGATTGACGATGTGATCTGCGGCGCCGATTGCAGCCGGAAGAACGCATCCTGAACCACGTCTTCGGCGCGTGATCGGCAACCGGTGATGCGGGCGGCAATCTTGACCAGAATCAGTCGGTTGTCGACGAAGGCCTGAAGTAGAGGTGAATCGCACCTGCTTGTGGATACTTGTTCCGTCATTGGAAATCACCTTGCTGCAAATAGGGTCGTGGGACGACAGGGGGATCGGCGTCGTCCTACACATCGAGCGACAAATTAGGTTGAATGATAATGATTGTCAATTGAGAAAGAGAATTAATGCTCCGCATAAGAGCAGAGTGAGAACTGCGACACGCTGACTCACCTACCGACCTCAAGCCTGCTGGCGCCCTAGCCTTGAGACTAATTATTTCAAGACCTCATCCGTTCTCATTGGTGAATGGCTGCGGGCGCAAGCTCCGGCCAAACCAGCATTCCCAAGCCTTGCGCGGTCGGCGAAGACCGCGTCCTGCATGTCCATGAACGGGCGTGACGTACGAAAACCGATTCCACTTGCAAGCCGAATTCAGGCAGGAAACCTCATGACCGACGCGTTCGAACTCCCTAGCACACTGGTCCAAGCCCTTCAGCGCCGCGCGGCCCTGACGCCGGACCGGGTGGCCTTGCGTTTTCTCGCCGAAACCCAGGATCAGGCTGTGGTGCTCAGTTATCGTGAGCTCGATCAACGGGCGCGAACCATTGCCGGCGCGTTGCAAGCCGAGGCTTCGTTCGGTGATCGCGCAGTGCTGCTGTTTCCCAGCGGCCCGGATTACGTCGCGGCGTTTTTTGGCTGTCTGTACGCAGGTGTAATTGCAGTGCCGGCCTATCCGCCTGAATCGACCCGTCGTCATCACCAGGAACGTCTGCTGTCGATCATTAGCGATGCCGAACCGCGATTGCTGTTGACCAGCGCCGACCTGCGCGACGCGTTGCTGCAAATCAACGAGGCGCCGCCGCTGCTGTGTGTCGACACCCTTGACAGCGCCTTGGCCGAACGCTGGGTCGCGCCGGACTTGCACGGCGACCACATCGCCTTCCTGCAATACACCTCCGGCTCCACGGCGTTGCCTAAAGGTGTGCAAGTCAGTCACGGCAACCTGGTGGCCAACGAACTGCTGATTCGTCATGGCTTCGGCATCGATCTGAACCCCGACGACGTGATCGTCAGCTGGCTGCCGCTGTACCACGACATGGGCCTGATCGGCGGCCTGTTGCAGCCGATTTTCAGCGGCGTGCCCTGTGTGTTGATGTCGCCGGCGTACTTCCTCGGCCGACCATTGCGCTGGCTGGAGGCGATCAGCGAATACGGCGGCACCATCAGCGGCGGGCCGGACTTCGCCTATCGACTGTGCAGCGAACGGGTCAGCGAATCGGCGCTGGAACGCCTCGACCTGAGTGGCTGGCGCGTGGCGTATTCCGGTTCCGAACCGATTCGCCTCGACACCCTGGAACGCTTCGCCGAGAAGTTCGCTGCGTGTGGCTTTACCTCGGACAGCTTCATGGCCTCTTACGGCCTCGCGGAAGCCACGCTGTTCGTTGCCGGCAGCCCGCGCGGTCAGGGCATCCCGGCATTGCGCGTGGATGATCAGGCCTTGGCGCAGAACCGAGCCGAGCCGGGCGATGGCAGTCCGATCATGAGTTGCGGCATCAGCCAGCCGGATCACGCAGTGCTGATTGTCGATGCCGTATCGCTCGAAGAACTCGCCGACAACGCGGTCGGTGAGGTCTGGGCTGCCGGGCCGAGCATCGCCCATGGCTACTGGCGCAACCCCGAAGCCACGGCCAAGACTTTCGTCCAGCACGCTGGCCGCACCTGGCTGCGCACCGGCGACCTGGGCTTTTTGCGTGACGGGGAATTGTTCATCACCGGGCGCCTGAAAGACATGCTGATCGTTCGCGGTCACAACCTTTATCCGCAGGACATCGAGCAGACCATCGAGCGTGAAGTGGAGGTGGTGCGCAAAGGTCGCGTGGCCGCATTCGCGGTCAACATCGAGGGGCAGGAAGGCATTGGCATCGCCGCGGAAATCAGCCGCAGCGTGCAGAAAATCCTGCCGCCCGAGGCGCTGATAAAAGCCATCCGTCAAGCGGTGGCCGAGGCGTATCAGGAAGCACCGAGTGTGGTGGTATTGCTCAATCCGGGGGCGTTGCCGAAGACGTCCAGTGGCAAGTTGCAGCGCTCGGCGTGCCGCAATCGCCTGGTCGATGGCAGCCTCGACAGCTATGCGCTATTCCCGTCGGCAGACGTCGCAAACGCGTTTGAAACCAACACCGGCTCAGAGCTGCAAACCCTGATTGGCCAGATCTGGTGTGAGCAATTGCAGGTCAAGCAGGTCAACGCCGACGATCACTTCTTCCTGCTCGGCGGCAACTCCATCGCCGCCACTCAAGTAGTCGCACGCCTGCGTGAAAAGCTGGGGCTGGAGCTGAATCTGCGCCTGTTGTTCGAAGCGCCAACCCTCGGCGCATTCGCTGCCGCGGTCGCCCGGCAACAACAGCATGGCGGCGTGGCCCAAGGCGCGATCATGCCCTTGTCGCGCAGCGAAGCCATGCCGCAATCCCTGGCGCAAAACCGTTTGTGGATCACCTGGCAACTCGACCCGCAGAGCAGCGCCTATAACATTCCCGGTGCCTTGCGCCTGCGCGGCGAACTGGACGAAGACGCCTTGCGCGCCAGTTTCCAGCAACTGATCGAGCGTCATGAATCCCTGCGCACACGGTTTTTCGAGCGTGACGGCGTAGCCCTGCAACAGGTCATTGCTGCCGGCGAATTCAACCTGCAAGTGATCGACATCAGCGACCTGCCAGCCGCCGAGCGTGAAGCCCGCGCGCAGCAGATCCGCGAGGACGAAGCCCGCACCCGGTTCGATCTGGAAAAAGGCCCGCTGCTGTGGGTGACCCTGGTGCGCCTCGGCGATGAGGACCATCAATTGCTGGTGACGATGCACCACATCATCGCCGACGGTTGGTCGATGAACGTGCTGATCGACGAATTCTCGCGGCTGTACGCGGCCGCTTCTCAAGGCCAGAGCGCCAGCCTTCCAGCGTTGCCGACGCAATACGCCGACTACGGCAGTTGGCAGCGCCAGTGGTTGGCGCAAGGGGAGGGCGAGCGTCAACTCGCCTACTGGAAAGAACAGTTGGGCGTTGATCATCCGACCCTGAACCTGGCCACTGATCATCCACGTTCGGCGCAACACATTCACAGCGCCGCCCGCCATACGCTGCGTTTGGACACGAGTCTGAGCGAGGCCATTCGCCAGACCGCCCAGGCCCATGAGTCGACGCCGTTCATGCTGTTGCTCGCGGCATTCCAGAGTCTGTTGCATCGCTACAGCGGTCAACGCGACATCCGCATCGGCGTGCCGAATGCCAACCGTCCGCGTCTGGAAACCCAAGGGCTGATCGGTTTCTTCATCAACACCCAGGTGCTGCGCGCCGAGGTGGATTTGCGACTGCCATTCGTTGAGTTGCTGGCGCAAACCCGTCAAGCCGCATTGGGTGCGCAAGCGCATCAGGATCTACCGTTCGAGCAACTGCTCGAAGCTTTCCCGCAGGCCCGCGAGCAGGGCTTGTTCCAGGTGATGTTCAACCACCAGCAACGGGATCTCACTGCGCTGCGTCGCTTGCCGGGACTGCTCGCCGAAGAGCTGCCGTGGCACAGTCGCGAAGCCAAGTTCGATCTGCAACTGCACAGCGAAGAAGACCGCAATGGTCGCCTGAGCCTGTCGTTCGACTATGCCCGCGAGTTGTTTGACGTGGCGACTATCGAGCGACTGGCCGAGCATTTCGCCAACCTGCTGCGAGCCATTTGCGAGCAGCCAAAAACCGCTATCGGCGACCTGCAACTGCTGACGTCGAGTGAGCACGATCAGCAATCCGCCTGGGGCGCCGCATCGTGTACACCCGCCAATCAATGGCTGCCTGAGTTGCTCAACGAACAAGCGCGCCAGACCCCGGAGCGCACCGCGCTGCTGTGGGACGGCGGCGGCATGGGTTTTGCCGAACTGCATACCCAGGCCAACCGCCTGGCACATTACCTGCGCGACAAAGGCGTCGGCCCGGACGTGTGCGTGGCCATCGCCGCCGAGCGCTCGCCGCAGTTGCTGATCGGCTTGCTGGCGATCATCAAGGCTGGCGGCGCTTATGTGCCGCTGGACCCGGACTACCCGGCTGAACGCCTGGCCTACATGCTCAGCGACAGTGGCGTCGAACTGTTGCTGACCCAAACCGAATTGCTCGACCGCTTGCCGGCCACCGATGGCGTCAGCGTGATCGCCATGGACGCCCTGCATCTGGAGAACTGGCCAAGTCATGCGCCGGGTCTGCATCTGCACGGCGACAACCTGGCCTACGTGATTTATACCTCCGGCTCCACCGGTCAGCCGAAGGGCGTTGGCAACACTCACGCGGCCCTCGCTGAACGGCTGCAATGGATGCAAGCCACTTACCGCCTGGACCAGACCGATGTGCTGATGCAAAAAGCGCCGATCAGTTTCGACGTGTCGGTGTGGGAATGCTTCTGGCCGCTGATCACCGGGTGCCGCCTGCTGCTCGCCGGCCCCGGCGAACACCGCGATTCGCACCGCATCGCGCAACTGGTCGAGCAATTCGGCGTGACCACACTGCACTTCGTACCGCCGTTGCTAGCGTTGTTCATCGACGAACCGCTCAGCGCCGAATGCACCAGCCTGCGCCGGCTGTTCTCCGGCGGCGAAGCCTTGCCCGCCGAACTGCGCAACCGAGTGCTGGCGCACCTGCCGGCGGTGCAACTGCACAACCGCTACGGCCCGACCGAAACGGCAATCAACGTCACCCATTGGCACTGCACAATGGCTGATGGAGAGCGCTCACCGATTGGCCGGCCATTGAGCAACGTCCTCTGCCGAGTACTCGACAGCGACCTCAATCCGGTACCGACCGGTGTGCCGGGCGAACTGTGTATCAGCGGTATCGGATTGGCCCGAGGTTACCTTGGTCGTCCAGGCTTGACCGCGGAACGCTTTGTGGTCGATCCGCTGGGCGAGCAGGGCGCACGTCTGTACCGCACCGGCGACCGTGCCCGCTGGACCGCCGACGGCGTGATCGAATACCTCGGTCGTCTCGATCAGCAAGTCAAACTGCGTGGTTTTCGTGTCGAGCCGGAAGAAATCGAAGCGCGTCTGTTGGCGCAGACCGGAGTCGCCCAAGCGGTGGTGCTGGTGCGCGAAACGGCGGCGGGCGGGCAGTTGATCGGTTACTACACCTCTACCGATTCCGCTGAAGCTATTGAGGCTCAAACCACGCGCCTGAAAACCGCGCTGGCCGCTGAGCTGCCGGAATACATGGTCCCGGCGCAACTCATGCGTCTGGATGAAATGCCCCTGAGCCCGAGCGGCAAACTCGACCGCCGCGCCTTGCCGGAGCCTCAATGGCAAGTTCGCGAACACGTCGAACCGGTCACTGCTCTTGAGCAACAAATCGCCGGCATCTGGCGTGAAGTGCTGGGCCAAACACAGATCGGCCTGCGCGATGACTTCTTCGCCCTCGGCGGCCACTCGCTGCTGGCCACGCAGATCATTTCCCGCACCCGCCAGGCCTGCGACGTCGAGTTGCCGCTAAGGGCGCTGTTCGAGGCCAGTGAGCTGGGCGCTTTTGCCGAGCAGGTTCGCTTGATCCAGGCCAGCGGCAAAACCAACAAGCAACCGCCGATCGAGAAGGTCGACCGCAACCAGCCGGTGCCACTCTCCTATTCCCAGCAACGCATGTGGTTCCTCTGGCAGATGGAACCGGACAGCCCGGCGTACAACGTCGGCGGCATGGCGCGGTTGCGCGGCGTGCTGGATGTCGGGCGTTTCGAAGCGGCATTGCAAGCGCTGATCATTCGTCACGAAACCCTGCGTACGACCTTCCCGAGCATCGACGGCGTGGCCCGCCAACAGGTTCATCCAGACACCCGCCTGCGCATGGACTGGAAGGATTTTTCCGCGCTGGCGGTCGACACCCGTGAGCAACGGGTACAACAACTGGCCAATGACGAAGCCCATAAGCCATTCGATCTGGAAACCGGGCCGCTACTGCGTGCTTGCCTGGTCAAGACCGCCGAGCAGGAGCATTACTTCGTCCTGACCCTGCATCACATCGTCACCGAAGGCTGGGCGATGGACATTTTTGCCCGGGAATTGAGCGCGCTCTACGAAGCTTTCGTCGATGACCGCGAATCGCCGCTTCAGCCGCTGCCGGTGCAGTATCTGGATTACAGCGTGTGGCAGCGTCAGTGGCTGGAGTCCGGCGAACGTCAGCGCCAACTCGCTTACTGGACCGCGCAACTGGGCCGCGAACATCCGCTGCTGGAATTGCCCGCCGATCGTCCGCGTCCGCCGGTGCAAAGCCATCAGGGCGAACTGTTCCGCTTCGACCTCAGCGATGACCTCGCGGCGCGGGTTCGTGCCTTCAATGCCTACAACGGTCTGACTCTGTTCATGACCATGACGGCCGCGCTGGCGGTGCTGCTTTACCGCTACAGCGGCCAGACCGATCTGCGCATTGGTGCGCCGGTGGCCAACCGCATTCGCCCTGAAAGCGAAGGGCTGATTGGCGCGTTCCTCAACACTCAAGTGCTGCGTTGCCAGCTCGACGGGCAGATGTCTGTCGGCGAGTTGTTCGAGCAGGTTCGCCACACGGTGATCGAAGGCCAGTCCCATCAGGACCTGCCGTTCGATCATCTGGTGGAAGCCTTGCAACCAACCCGCAGTGCGGCTTACAACCCGCTGTTCCAGGTGATGTGCAACGTGCAGCGCTGGGAATTCCAGCAGAGCCGCACCCTGGCCGGGATGACTGTCGAGTACCTGGCCAACGATGCGCGAGCGACCAAGTTTGACCTCAACCTGGAAGTCACCGACCTCGACCATCGCCTCGGTTGCTGCCTGACTTACAGCACCGATTTGTTCGATGAACCGCGCATTGCGCGCATGGCCGGGCACTGGCGCAATCTGCTGGAAGCGTTGCTCGCCGATCCGCAACAGCGCCTCAGCGAACTGCCGTTGCTGGAAGCCACTGAACAGCAAAACCTGCTCGACAGCCTCGGCATTGAGCCGGGCGAGCATCGTCTCGATCAATGCATCCATCACCTGTTCAGCGAACAGGCGCTGGTGCGCAAGGACGCGCCGGCCCTGACGTTCGCCGGGCAAACCTTGAGCTACGCCGAGCTCGACAGCCGCGCCAATCGTCTGGCCTGGATGCTGCGCGAGCGCGGTGTCGGGCCGCAGGTGCGGGTTGGCCTTATGCTTGCGCGTTCACTGGAGATGGTCATCGGCCTGCTGGCGGTCCTCAAGGCTGGCGGCGCCTATGTGCCGCTGGACCCGGAATACCCGCTGGACCGCTTGCACTACATGATCGAAGACAGCGGCCTCGGTTTGCTGCTCAGCGATGCAGCGATGTTCGCGGCGCTCGGTGAACTACCGGCCAACGTCGGCCGCTGGTGCCTGGAAGACGACGCCGCTGCACTGGTCAACTATCCGGCCAGCGATCTGCCGTTTATCAGCCTGCCGCAGCATCAGGCGTATCTGATTTACACTTCGGGCTCCACCGGCAAACCGAAAGGCGTGGTGGTGTCCCACGGTGAAATCGCCATGCATTGCCGTGCAGTGATCGAGCGCTTCGGCATGCGCCCGGACGACTGCGAGTTGCACTTCTATTCGATTAACTTCGATGCCGCGACCGAACGTCTGCTGGTGCCGCTGTTGAGCGGTGCGCAGGTTGTCCTGCGTGCTCAAGGCCAGTGGGATGCGCAAGAAATCTGCGGGCTGATTCGCCGTCATAACATCAACATTCTTGGTTTCACCCCAAGCTACGGCAGCCAGTTGGCGCAATGGCTGGCGACCCAGGGCGAAACCCTGCCGGTGCGCATGTGCATTACTGGCGGCGAGGCCCTGACCGGCGAACACCTGCAACGGATTCGCGCGGTGTTCAAACCGAGCGTGTTTTTCAACGCCTACGGCCCGACTGAAACCGTGGTCATGCCGCTTGCCAGTCTGGCACCCGAGCAACTGGAGGAAGGGCTGGGCAGCGTGCCGATCGGCAGCGTGATTGGCGCTCGCGTCGCTTACATCCTCGACGCCGATCTGGCGCTGGTGCCACAAGGCGCGACGGGCGAGTTGTATGTCGGCGGTGCCGGTCTGGCGCAGGGGTATCACCAGCGTCCGGGCATGACTGCAGAACGGTTTGTCGCCGATCCTTTTGCAGCGAACGGCGGGCGTCTGTATCGCACCGGCGACCTTGTCCGTCAGCGCGCCGATGGTCTGGTTGAGTACCTCGGCCGGATTGACCATCAAGTGAAGATTCGTGGTTTCCGCATCGAATTGGGCGAGATCGAAACCCGTTTGCTGGAACACGAATTCGTGCGTGAAGCGGTGGTACTGGCCCTCGACGCCCCGAGCGGCAAGCAATTGGTCGGCTATCTGGTCACCAGCGTGGCCGAACAGGATGAAGCGCAACAAACTGCATTGCGCGAAGCGTTGAAGGCGCACCTCAAATCGCAGTTGCCGGATTACATGGTGCCGATGCACTTGATCCTGCTGGCCAGCATGCCTCTGACCGCCAACGGCAAGCTCGACCGTCGCGCACTGCCGGCACCGGACCCGGAGTTGAATCGACAGCAGTACGTGGCGCCGAGCAACGAATTTGAGCTGACCCTAGCCGGGATCTGGTGCGAAGTGCTGAACGTCCAGCAGGTCGGCCTCAACGACAACTTCTTTGAACTGGGCGGCGATTCGATTCTGTCGATCCAGGTGGTCAGCCGTGCGCGGCAGCAGGGCATCCACTTCAGCCCGCGTGATCTGTTCCAGCACCAGACCGTGCAGACGCTGGCCGCCGTCGCGACCCGCACCGAGCAGGTCATGGCCGAGCAAGGTTTGCTGAGCGGTGAGTCGCGTTTGACGCCGATTCAGCACTGGTTCTTCGACACTGAAATCCCGCAGCGTCAACACTGGAACCAGGCGTTGCTGCTGGAGCCGACCGTAGCGCTCGATCCACATCGTCTGGAGCAAGCGCTGCTGGCGGTGATCGAACAGCACGACGCCTTGCGCCTGCGCTTTACCGAAGTCGCCGGCCATTGGCAGGCCGAGCATCAGGCGGTTTCCGACGCCGCCGTGCTGTGGCAGGTGCACGTGCCGGCCATGGACAAATGCGTGGCGCTGTTCGCCGATGCCCAACGCAGCCTCGACCTTGAGCAAGGGCCGCTGATGCGGGCGCTGCTTGTCGATGATCCTGAGGGGCAACAACGGCTGTTCATCGCCATTCACCACCTAGTGGTGGACGGGGTGTCGTGGCGGGTGCTGCTGGACGATCTGCAAACGGTTTATCGTCAACTCGAGTCCCGGCAGTCGGCAAAACTGCCGGCAAAAACCAGCGGCTTCAAGGACTGGGCCGCACGGTTGCAGGCTTACGCCGGCAGCGAATCCCTGCGTGAAGAATTGAGCTGGTGGCAGACGCAACTGGCCGGCCCAAGCGCTGAATTGCCCTGTGATCGTCCGCAGGGTGGTCAGCAAAATCGTCACGCGCAAACCGTCAGCGTGCGCCTCGACAGCGAGCGTACCCGCCAACTGCTGCAACAGGCGCCGACGGCCTATCGCACTCAGGTCAATGACCTGTTGCTGACCGCATTGGCCCTTGTGGTGTGCCGCTGGAGCGGTCACGAATCGGCGTTGATTCAACTCGAAGGCCACGGTCGCGAAACCCTGTTCGACGAGATCGACCTGACCCGCTCCGTGGGCTGGTTCACCAGCGCCTATCCACTGCGCCTCACACCCATGAGTGAACAGGGTGCGTCGATCAAAGCGATCAAGGAGCAACTGCGCGCGGTGCCTCACAAAGGTTTGGGTTATGGCGTGCTGCGTTACCTGGCCGATGGTGTGTGCCGTCAGACCATGGCTGCTTTGCCCGTGGCGCCGATCACTTTCAATTACCTGGGGCAGTTCGACCAGAGTTTCGGCAGCGATGCGCTGTTCCGTCCGCTCGATGAACCGGTCGGCGCGGCCCATGATCCACACGCTCCGCTGCCTAACGAGCTCAGCGTCGACAGCCAGGTGTATGGCGGTGAGTTGGTGCTGCGCTGGACCTTCAGCGCCGAACGCCACGATCTGCAAACCATCACCAAACTGGCAGAGGCGTATCTGGGCGAATTGCAAAGCCTGATCCAGCATTGCCTGAGCGACCACGCGGGCGGGCTGACGCCGTCGGACTTCCCGTTGGCCCGACTGACTCAGCCGCAACTCGACGCATTGCCAGTGCCAGCGGCGATGATCGAAGACGTTTACCCGCTGACCCCGATGCAGGAAGGCATGCTGCTGCACACCTTGCTCGAACCGGGCACCGGCCTCTACTACATGCAGGACCGTTACCGCATCAACAGCGAGCTCGACCCGCAACGTTTCGCTCAGGCCTGGCAAGCGGTGATCGCCCGACATGAAGCCTTGCGCGCCTCGTTCTGCTGGAATGTCGGCGAAGACATGCTGCAAGTGATCCACAAACCGGGCAGCACGCCGATCGAATATCTGGACTGGAGCGCGGTTGCCGAAACCGAGCAAGAGCCGAAGTTGCAGGCGCTGCTGAAAAGCGAGCGTGAGGCCGGGTTCGATCTGCTCAATCAGGCACCGTTCCACCTGCGCTTGATCCGTGTGGGCGCGGCGCGTTACTGGTTCATGATGAGCAACCACCACATCCTCATCGATGCCTGGTGCCGTTCGCTGCTGATGAACGATTTCTTCGAGATCTACACCGCCCTCGGCGAAGGCCGCGAAGCGCAACTGGCTGTGCCGCCGCGCTATCGTGATTACATCGGCTGGCTGCAACGCCAGAGCCTGGCCGAAGCGCGGCAGTGGTGGCAGCAGAACCTGCAAGGTTTCGAGCGCACCACGCCGATTCCGAGCGACCGGCCGTTCCTGCGTGAACATGTCGGCGACAGCGGCGGCATGATCGTCGGCGACCGCTATACCCGACTCGATGCCCACGATGGTGCGCAATTGCGCGAACTGGCTCAGGCCCATCAGCTGACCATCAACACCTTCGCCCAGGCAGCATGGGCGCTGGTGCTGCGTCGCTTGAGCGGTGATCGCGACGTGCTGTTCGGTGTCACGGTCGCTGGGCGCCCGGTGGAAATGCCGGAGATGCAACGCACGGTCGGGCTGTTCATCAACAGCATCGCCCTGCGGGTGAAAATGCCCGAAGACGATCAGCGTTGCAGCGTTCGTCAGTGGCTCAGCGGTTTGCTCGACAGCAACATGCAACTGCGCGAGTACGAATACTTGCCGCTGGTGAGCATCCAGGAAAACAGCGAACTGCCCAAAGGCCAGCCGCTGTTCGACAGCCTGTTCGTGTTCGAAAACGCGCCGGTGGAAGTCTCGGTGCTGGACCGTGCGCAAAGCCTTAACGCCACCTCGGATTCGGGCCGCACCCACACCAACTTCCCGTTGACGGCGGTGTGTTATCCGGGCGATGACCTGGGCTTGCACCTGTCCTACGACCAGCGATATTTCGACGAATCCACGGTCGAGCGCATGCTCGGCGAATTCAAGCGCCTGTTGCTGGCGCTGGTCGAAGGCTTCCATGGCGACATGGCCGATCTGCCGCTGCTGGGCAACGAAGAGCAGGACTTTCTGATTCATGGCTGCAACCAGAGCCAACACGAGTATCCGCTGGAGCAGAGCTATGTCTCATTGTTCGAAGCGCAGGTTGCCGAGCATCCACAGCGAGTTGCCGCCAGTTGCCTGGATCAGCAGCACAGCTACGTTGAGCTGAACCAGCGCGGCAACCGTCTCGGCCATGCGCTGATTGCGGCCGGCGTCGGCCTGGATCAACCGGTGGCGCTGCTCGCCGAACGTAACCTCGATCTGCTGGGCATGATCATCGGCAGCTTCAAGGCCGGTGCCGGTTACTTGCCGCTGGACCCGGGCCTGCCGAGTCAGCGTCTGAGCCGGATCATCGACCTGAGCCGCACGCCGTTGCTGGTTTGTACTCAGGCGTGTCATGAACAAGCCGTCGCGCTGCTGGAAGAGTTTGGTTGTGCCAACCGACCTCGATTGCTGGTCTGGGAAGAGGTGCAGGCGAGTGATGTTTCGGTGGCCAATCCGGGTATTTACAGCGGCCCTGATAATCTTGCCTACGTGATTTACACCTCGGGTTCCACCGGTCTGCCGAAGGGCGTGATGGTGGAGCAGCGCGGCATGCTCAATAACCAGTTGAGCAAGGTGCCGTACCTGAAATTGAGCGCCGCCGATGTGATCGCTCAGACCGCTTCGCAAAGCTTCGATATTTCGGTCTGGCAATTCCTCGCGGCACCGCTGTTCGGCGCTCGGGTGGACATTGTGCCGAACAGCATCGCCCACGATCCACAAGGCTTGCTGGCCCATGTTCAGAGCCACGGCATCACCGTGCTGGAAAGCGTGCCATCGTTGATTCAGGGCATGCTCGCCCAGGACCGCATGAGTCTCGACGGTCTGCGCTGGATGCTGCCGACCGGTGAAGCAATGCCGCCGGAACTGGCGCATCAATGGTTGCTGCGTTACCCGGAAATTGGCTTGGTGAACGCCTATGGCCCGGCGGAATGCTCGGACGATGTGGCGTTCTTCCGCGTCGACCTGGCTTCGACGCGCGGCAGTTATCTGCCGATTGGCACGCCGACCGACAACAACCGTTTGTACTTGCTCGATGGCGCGCTGGAACTGGTGCCGTTGGGGGCGGTGGGGGAGTTGTGTGTGGCTGGTACCGGTGTGGGGCGCGGCTATGTGAGCGATCCGTTGCGTACCGCTCAGGTGTTTGTGCCGAACCCGTTCGGCGCACCGGGGGATCGCTTGTATCGCACCGGCGACCTGGCCCGACGTCGCAGTGACGGCGTGCTGGAATACGTCGGGCGTATCGACCATCAAGTGAAGATCCGCGGTTACCGCATCGAACTGGGTGAAATCGAGGCCCGTCTGCACGAGCAACCGGAAGTTCGCGATGCAGCGGTCGGTGTGCAGGAAGGCGTCAACGGCAAGCATTTGGTCGGCTATCTGGTTGCAGCGGATTCGTCGCTGAATCCGAACGAACGACTGGAGCGTATCAAGCAACGTCTGCGCGCAGAATTGCCGGAATACATGGTGCCGCTGCACTGGTTGTGGCTCGACAAGCTGCCGCTCAACGCCAACGGCAAACTCGATCGCAAGGCCTTGCCGGTACTGGAAATCGGCCAGTTGCAGAGCCAGGACTATCAGGCGCCGCGCAATGAGCAGGAACAGACCCTGGCGGATATTTGGGCCGAGGTGTTGAAGGTCGAGAAGGTCGGCGTGCATGACAACTTCTTCGAACTCGGCGGGCATTCGCTGCTGGCCACACAGATCGCCTCGCGGGTGCAAAAAGCCCTGCAACGCAACGTGCCGCTGCGGGCGATGTTCGAGTGCAGCACGGTGGCCGAGCTGGCCGAGTACATCGACGGATTGGCGGCGAGCGACATTACCGAGGAGAAGGTGGATCGGTTGAAAGACCTGATGGCGGAGTTGGAGGGGCTTTAAAGTCAAAAGATCGCAGCCTGCGGCAGCTCCTACAGGTGTACGCCGAAGCTGGCGAAGCCTGCGATCTTTTACACTTCAACCCGGTTAACTGTCGGACCCATGCGGCTCAGTCGGCGCTGTATCAGGATTTCCGCGCGACACTAATTACGCTGCCGGCCGACTGTCTGCGTGAAAGATCGTGCCGATGTGCGGCGATCAGGACAAACCACGGCCGCCGTCGGAAACCAAAGAGATGGCCGAGTTGATCGGCTACCCGTATGTGTTGGTGGCCGGAAGCGGGGCATATCTCCAATCTGGAGAACCCGGCATTCTTTACCGAGGCACTGTGGGCCTTCCTGGCTGAGAGGCAACTGTGTAATGCCTGAATAACAGGTCATTGCCTGTGGCCGTACGTAGGGGGGAGTTCCTTGTAAGCTGCCACCGGCGATGATCCCCCAACTCAGTGCCTGAGCCGTTGGTCGAGTATTTGGATTTTATTGCTCAAAACTATCAACTTTGACAGTAGCGCAATCCTTTTGTCAGCAGCCTTAATAGCCTTGTTCTAATCGAACAATCAAGTTTATTCCCTGACAGGAGGTCTTCCATGTCCAATCAGAAACCCAACGACATCGAACTACCGGTTCCCATCGTTGTAGATGCTTCGCACAATTCCACACTGGCTCCAGTCAACGCACTGGATGGCGCCAAGGTAAGAATTTTTTTTGATGGAAATACCCGTGATCACGTTATCCGCTTTTTTTTGGATAACTCTCACAGCGTCCAGATTTTTACCCTTCAATTGCAAGGTTCTGAAACAGCTATCGAATTTGTGATTCCTAACGAGATCATTGGAGCCTGCGTCGGCAAGACAGTAACGCTTCGGTACGAGGCAAGTCTCGGTGATCAGACGATGACGTCCCTCAAACTTCATTTGACGATCGAACACATCGCCCCCGCCGATCTACCGGCCCCGCGGATGCCTGATGTGTGCGTGGAGGAGGGGACAGAGTTTCTGGACCTGCGTCGATTCAGTGGGGATGGTCGGGTGCAGCTGGCTCCCTTTGTTTTTATTGCGTTGGGGCAAAGGGTTTGGATGAGCGCCGTCGGGCAACGAGGTTATCCAACTCATGTAACCCACGTACTGATCACCGCTTTTGAAGTCACCGAAGAGCAGGTCAGCAATGGTCTGGACTTAAGCATTCCTCGCCACTGGCTCAATGGGCTCGACGAGAAGTCTGCGCTGACGCTCAAGACCTTCGTCACTTTCGACGGCAGTTCCGATCTGACCACCGCTCACGAACTGCCCCGCACCACCCACCTGCTGCGCGTGTCGGATACCGACTTGCAGGCGCCAATGGTCGAGGGTGCCTCGGCAGGGGTTCTCGATCCAAATGAAACTGATGGTACCGCGATAATCTTGGCGTATGAGGGCATGAAATCCAGCGACGTAGTCACTCCTCACTGGAAAGGCACGCCGGATGAGGGAACACCAGAACTGGCGAGCTACCCGGGTTCGGATTCCGGGTCGATTCGCGTGCCCATTTCCGCCGACACGGTCGAGGCCTGTGCAGGCACGACTGTCGTCGTTGACTGCAGCGTCCTGCGCGACGGCATTTTGCGACCCTCGCCAGTAACCCGGGTGATGGTGCAGCGGCGACGCTTTGAACATAGGGAATGTTTTGATGGACAACCGAACCAATTAATTACTACCGGGAAAAGTATTGAGATTGAGACCATGACCATTACCCTGTTGGAGGGTGCCGGTACGGCGGGGATTAAGACTTTTTCCAGCACCCAAGGAATGTTGGAAGGGCCGGCTCTAGCGATGTGTATCAACGCGGATCATCAAGTGCCACCACAACGTTTGCGTGTTGATTTTAGATCCGAGTATGAACGACTCAACTTCGCATGGACCCACCACCATCGCCCTGGTGAAATCACCTATTACGGTGCAAACAATCTCTCGTTGGGTACACAGCACTTTGTCGGGAGTAAGCAAGGTGAACCCCTACACCACTGGGTCGATTTTACGGCGCCCTCCGGACACCGCATATCGCGTATGGAAGTCATTGTTCAGGACTATAGCTTTCTAGACTTCTTCACTATGTGCGGTTGATCTTCAATATGTACACAAGAGCCCGCGTTTGCACGCGGGCTCTGTGTTACTTAGGCCCCAGAATATTCACCAACTTATCCGGCGACGACGCACCTTGCTGTTGTTGCAACTGGTCCTTGTCGTCCATGTGGAAAATCGCTGGAGTGGCGGTCAGTTCCGGGTCTTCCATCAGTTGCATGTTCGCCGCGAGTTTTGCCTGAATGGCCGGCGGCACGTCTTTCAGCGCGTTGAGCGAGCTGTCCTTGCCGGATTTCTCGTGGTCTGCCAACGCTTTTTGCGGGTCCTTGGCGGCCAGCAGCGCGGCGGATTTGCCCGGGCTGTCTTCGCGAATGATGCCGACCATGATGTGCCGCAACTTCACCTTGCCGGCCTTGACCCACGGTCGCGTCGTGCGGGTGTACACCGAGCCCATGTAGGAGCTGGCGAAGCCTGCGATCTTTTGATCTTCAATCCGGTTGACTGCCGGCCCCCACCGGCTCAGTCTTCCTGTGCTTTTTTTATGGATCCGATTTCACCAGGGAGACAGTCAATGCCCTTCGTAACGGTTGATGGACAAGCGCTTCACTACATAGATCAAGGCACAGGCCCTGCGGTACTGCTGGCCGGCAGTTACCTGTGGGACCAAGCCATGTGGGCACCACAGATTGCGGCGTTGTCGCAGCACTATCGGGTCATCGCCCTGGACCTGTGGGGCCATGGCGAATCCGGGCGGATACCCGAATGCATGACGTCGCTGGATGACGTGGCGCGCCAGGCACTGGCATTGCTCGATCACCTGGACATCGATTGCGTCACGCTGGTCGGTCTTTCGGTGGGTGGCATGTGGGGTGTTCGACTGGCTCTGTCAGCACCGCAGCGGCTCAACGGTCTGGTGCTGATGGACACCTATGTTGGCGTCGAACCGGAACCGACCCGCCAATACTATTTCTCGCTGTTCAAGCAGATCGAAGACACGGGTGTGATCTCGTCGCAACTGCTCGACATTATTGTGCCGATCTTCTTCCGTCCGGGCATCGATCCGCAATCGGCGCTGTATCAGGATTTTCGCGCCAAATTGGCTGCGCAGCCGGCTGACCGCCTGCGTCAAAGCATCGTGCCGATGGGGCGGATTACCTTTGGTCGTGATGATTTGCTGCCGCGTCTGGGTGAACTGAACCCTGAAACCACGCTGTTGATGTGCGGCGATCAGGACAAACCGCGGCCGCCGTCGGAAACCAAAGAAATGGCCGAGTTGATCGGTTGCCCGTATGTGCTGGTGCCGGAGGCGGGGCATATCTCCAATCTGGAGAATCCGGCATTCGTTACCGAGGTGCTGCTGAAGTTTCTGGCCGACAGAAATTCATGTAGCGCGTGATAAAAAAGATCGCAGCCTTCGGCAGCTCCTACATGAGATCGGTGTAGGAGCTGCCGAAGGCTGCGATCTTTTGATCTTGCTATTTGGGCCCGAGAATCTTCACCAACTTCTCTGGCGTCGGCGCGCCTTGCTGCTGTTGCAGCTGACCCTTGTCGTCCATGTAGAAAATCGCCGGGGTGGCGGCCAGTTCCAGGTCTTCCATCAACTGCATGTTCGCCGCGAGTTTCGCCTGAATGGCCGGCGGCACATCTTTCAGGGCTTTGAGCGAACTGTCCTTGCCGGATTTCTCGTGGTCTGCCAACGCTTTTTGCGGGTCCTTGGCGGCCAGCAGCGCGGCGGATTTGCCCGGGCTGTCTTCGCGAATGATGCCGACCATGATGTGCCGCAACTGCACCTTGCCGGCCTTGACCCACGGCCGCGCCTGTTCCCAGAACATGTTGCAGTACGGGCAATTCGGGTCGCTGAACAGATAGACGATGCGCGGTGCGTCCTTGTTGCCGTCACCGATCCAGTTGCTCGCTTCCATCTTGCCCCAGACTTCCTTGGCCATTGGCGCGTAGACCAGTTTTTGCAACGGCGCGCTGCTCAGGTCATTGCCTTCGGCGTCGTACAAATTGCCTAGCAATACATGTTTGCCGTCCGGGGTCAGGTACAGCGCCATGCCACGGTTCTGGTACTGCGCCGCGTAACCGCGCAGGCCGTCGGGCGCGTCGAAGGTGCCGACAATTTTGGCGCCCTTGGCTTCGATCTTCTTGATCGCTTCAGGCAATTCTTCGGCCTGTACCGACGGCAGGTGCAGCAAGGCGGCACCCAGGGTTAACGTCAGCAGGTGGCGGAGGCGGAGCATGGCAATTTCCTTGAAGGCGTGGCCGAGGTGGCCGGGTTCGGGGTGTCGAAGTTTTCCAGGGCGCGGGCCAGGCTGGCTTCAGAGAGTTCGCCCAGATGGCTGCCCAGCAGGTGCCCGTCGGGGCTATAGAACAGCGTAGTCGGCAATGCCATGGAACCCACGGCCTGACTCAATCGACCGCTGCCATCGAACAGCACGTTAGTCAGGCTCAGGCCCTGGGTTTCGAGGAAGGTGCTGACGCTCTGCATGCTTTCGGTCTGATTGACGAACAGGAAGGTCAGGTCCGGACGCTGTTGCTGGGCGTTTTCCAGCACCGGCATTTCCCGGCGGCACGGCGGGCACCAGGTGGCCCAAAGATTGATGACCAGCGGCCCGCCCTGGTAGTCGCTGAGCTGTATGGTTTGGCCGGCGGCATTGCGCAGGGTGATCTGCGGCAGGCGCGTGCCTTGTTCGTAAATACTCAGGGAGAACGTCGCCAGCAACCAGAACGCCAGACCACTGGCCACGCCAAAGCCCAACGGGCGACGCAGGGCCGGGCGACGCCAGCCTCGATACAAGGCGGCGAGCAACAGCACGACCACCCCTGGCCAGGCGAGAAAACCACCGTCGCGCAGGTCGATGATCTGCCACGGATCGTTGCGATACTGCGCCCAGTAGGCGATCACGAAACCGACCCGGGCCGCCAGCATGCCCAGCAGGAACAGGCTGAACAGCACCGACTCCGGGTTCTCGCCACCGCGCTTGGCCACCCGCCAGCCGACAAAGGTCGCCAGCGCCAGGGCACTGATCAGCAGCAGGTGATTAAGCGCGATGGCAAAGGTGCCGAGGGTAAAAGTCAGCATTAACGAGCGTCTCGGGTGGTGGTCCAGCGTTGCAGGAAGGTGCCGGCATCGACCTCACCGGTGATGCGCTGGCTGCGACGCTCTTCACCATTAGGGCCGATCCACAACAGGCTTGGCGGCCCCGGCACTTTATAACGGCCGAGCAGTTCGCGGCTGGCGGCATTGTCGGCGGTGACGTCCAGCCGTAGCAAGCGCACATCGCTGAGCGCTTCCAGGACCTGCGGTTTGCTGAAGACCTGTTTTTCCATGACTTTGCACGACACACACCAGTCGGCGTAGTAGTCCAGCAGCACCCATTGACCCTGAGCTTTGGCCGCATCGAGTTCGCGTTGCAGTACAGCGGGCTCCCTGACCGTGGTGAATGCCTCATGCGCGCTCGGCGCGGCAGCGCCAGTACGGTCGGCGCTGTACACCTGCAACGGCTGATACGGATCGTCACTGCCACCCGCCGCACCCACCACCAACAGGCTGCCCCAAAGTCCCAACAGCAGTGAACTGGCGCCGAACAGGTGGGCAACTCGGCCAAATCCTTGCGACTGCTTCCAGGCGCTGTAGGCGGCGATCAGCAACAAGGCGCCACACAGACCGAGCCACAATGATTCAGCCAGCACCGGCCGCAGCATCAGCAGTGCCGTGGCGAGGAATAGAAAGCCAAATACACCCTTGAGCAGGTTCATCCACGCACCCGGTTTGGGCAGGAAACGATTGCCGACAGTCACCAGCAGCAATAGCGGCACGCCAATGCCGATACCCATGGCGAACAGAATCAGCCCGCCGTGCAGCGCATTGCCGCTCTGCGCGATATAAAGTAAGGCCCCCGCCAGCGGTGCGGTCATGCACGGACCGACCAGCAGGCCGGACAAAGCCCCGAGTACACCGGCACCGATCAGGCTGCCACCGCGCTGATTGCGCGAAACATGCTCCAGCCGATCTCGCACGGCTACCGGCAACTGCAGCTCAAAGAAACCGAACATCGGCAAGGCCAGCAATACGAACACCGCCGCAAAGCTGCCCAACAGCCATGGATTCTGCAGCAGGGCTTGAAGGTTCGCGCCAAGCAGCGCAGCCAGAACGCCCATCGCCGCATACACCAACGCCATGCTGGTCACGTAACTGCCGGCCAGGGCAAAACCGCGTTTGGGCGTGGCACCGCTGCCAACGATCAAACCCGCCAGAATCGGCAGCATCGGCAACGAACAAGGCGTGAACGCCAACAGCAGCCCCAAGCCGAAGAACACCAGCAGGCTCCAGCCCAACGCCCGTTGCTGAAGGCCGCTGGCCAGAGCCTGGTCGGGCGCTTCTTCATTAAAGGCGGTAAGGACGTTACTTGCGCCAAGGTCGACCACTTGAGTCTGCGGCGGATAACACAAACCGGCATCGGCGCAGCCCTGGAAGCCTACTTTGATCTGACCAGTGGCTCCGGCCGGAATCTTCAGTTCCAGGCCCTGGCGATAGACCTGCTGTTCGCCGAAGAACTCGTCGCTGTGGGACTCGCCCTCGGGCAGAACCGGCACTTGCTCCGGGGCCAGACCGTCGAATTTCAGGCGCTTCTGATACAGATAATAATTGTCGGCAATTTGCCAATAGAGCTGGGTTTCCCCGGTTTCAAGGCGTTCGGAGGTGAAGATGAACGCCTTTTCTACCTGAAGAAACTCGGGTTTGGTCTCGAACGGATTCGTTCCAGCCTGGGCCACACCCGAGATCAAGAGGACAAATAATAAAAACAGTCGACGCATGGGTAAGCCTTATCCCTGTGCAAGTGAGGAGCACAGTGGCGGGCGGCGATTAACCGATGATTAACCGCGCCTTACGTGGACATCGAGGAAGCGATATCCTATTTCAGTCCACCGGTTACATGAGTCCTCGGTCGCGTATCAATAGGAGCCGGGTGGCGTCATTGACCCTGAATGCACCTTTTACCAAGCGGTTCTTTACAATTGTCGGGTTGTTTGGTTTTCGTCGAAATAGTGATGGCCCGTTGGCTGTCTTGGCGGTGGTTTCATCACGCACAAGGCACGATTCGTTTATTAATGATCGTGCCTGTTTTATCTGTGGGCGATTAGTTAGTCTTGAATCAAACCCGGCCACGAGTCTTCATTGACAGAGATTGGGCCTTGTATTCCAGATTGAACGTCATACCTCAGGTATTCATTATCGGTCAGGAAGATGTAAAAATAAGTTTTGAGTAGGGGGTGGTCATTCAATACAGCGGTAATCATGCGGTCTTTGTATTGCTCCAGTTTCTGCCACGCAGAGTTTTTGAGGGGATAGACCCTCAGTATTTCTGACCATGGACTATAGATGATATAGTTTCCGTCGTTCAGCAGTATCCAGAAAGTGTGCTTGGAGTCCGCATTTTCATTCCACATAACACCGACGATTCGGTCGAAATAAGGTAGCAATACTCCCCACTCCGTTTGTGAAATGGGCTTTTTGAAAACAACCTTGTCACTCGATTGTTGGTACTTGCATACCATCGGTGTATTGCCTTCGTAGTAGAAAAACCAGGTTATATCGCCTTCGTTAACCTGCTTCCAATTAAGGCCCGAGGTGTTGAATCCAAAGCGTAGGTCTTTCACGTGTTTGTCGAAGTCATCCCAGTGATCGTCAACAGCGGTGGGGTGATTCTCCTCGACCCTGTTGTCTCCAAGGTTAAAGCGAGAGTAGGTGTTAGTGTCCTTGAAGAAGAAATAAATGCGATCGGGCCCACTGCGCCAGTCGACGGCGACGAAGTTTTTTATGGTTGTCATTTGTTTGATTCCTTTCAAAGGATTTAAAGAGTGCTTCCATATGGAAGCGTGTTTTAAACGTTTTGGGTGTGCCAGTGCTGCCGTTTTGTGGTGCCAGATTAATGTAAAAAATTGAGGTTTAAAATATGTTTTAACAGGGTTGTTTGTTTCGAGTTTAAACCGAGATATGTGTTTCGGATTGAATGAGGATATATTTGTTAGGTGTTGTTTATAATGATTGGGTACTTTGTGTCTGTGGTTAAATATCACGAATACGCTTCTCGTCTGTCGTATCACTCGTCATAATTTGGCCTTAATCCTCACCTGTTTGACTCATATTTTTGCTCAGGGAGCCTCCATGCACGTATTGGTTTGCGAAGACGACGAGCTGATCGCCAGCGGCATTGTCGCCGGCCTCACCGCTCAGGGCCTGACGGTCGAGCACGTGGCCACCGCCTCGGCTGCCCGGGCGATGCTCAAGGTCGCCGAATTCGACGTCATGGTGCTCGATCTCGGCCTGCCCGATGAAGATGGCCTGAAGCTGTTGCAGCAGTTGCGTCACCATGGCCTGGAAATCCCGGTGCTGATCCTCACCGCGCGGGATTCGGTCACCGACCGGGTCGACGGCCTGCAAGCCGGTGCCGACGACTACTTGCTAAAACCGTTCGACCTGCGCGAACTTGCCGCGCGCTTGCACACTTTGTTACGACGAGTGGCGGGGCGCAGCGTCAATCTGATTGAACACGGTCGTTTGACCTACGACCCGAGCAGCCGCGAAACCCTGCTCGGCGGCCAATCGGTGGATTTGTCGCGCCGTGAGCAATCGCTGTTGCAAGCCTTGCTGCACAATCGCGGTCGGGTATTGTCCACCGAGCAACTGAAGGACAGCGTCTACGGTTTCAACGACGAACTGGAAAGTAACGCCCTTAACGTCCATATCCATCACCTGCGGCGCAAACTCGGCAATGGCATTGTCGAGACGGTGCGTGGCTTGGGCTATCGCCTGGGGCCGGCCGATGGCGGAGAGCAATCGAAGTGATGAGCCTGCGTTTGCGGCTGAGCCTGACCCTCGGCGCCGCGTTTGCGCTGATCTGGGCCCTGGCCGCCGCCTGGATGCTCAGTGATCTGCGCAATCAGATGATGTTTTCCCTCGACCAGCGGCTGGTGGCGTCGGCGCGGATGGTGGCCGGGCTGCTGGAGCAACTGCCGGCGTTGCCGAGCAAGGGCGAGGGGACCCATTTCAGCGCTGAACAGCTGAGCATTCCTGGCGGCATGGCCTGTCAGGTCAGTTCGTTGCGCGGCGAAATCCTGGCTCGCAGTCACAGCAGCCCCGAACAAACTCTGGAAGCCGAAAAAATGGGCTTCCACGATCAAATGATCGACGGCGCACCCTGGCGCAGCTTCACCTTGGCGCGCGGTGATGTGCGCATTACCACCGCCGACCGGCAGATCGAGCGCGAAGCGCTGAACATGTCCATTCTGCTGGCGGCCTCGGTGCCGGTCGGCGTGGCGCTGCTCGGCTGCCTGTGCCTGTTGTGGCTCGGCATCGGTCAGGGATTAGCACCGCTCAATCGTATGCGCGATGCGCTGATGCGGCGCAGTGCCGATTCTCTGGAGCCGTTGCAAATCCAGCCACTGCCCAGCGAGTTGCAGCCGCTGCTGGAAACCCAGAATCAGCTGTTTCAGCGCATCGGCAAGACCATCGAGCGCGAACGGCGCCTGACCGGTGACGCCGCGCACGAGTTGCGCAGCCCGCTGACTGCCATCAAAACCCATCTGCAAGTGGCGCGCATGACCGAAGGCAGTGCCCGGGATCAGTCCTTGGCGCGGGCTGAAGAGGGCGCCGACCGGCTGCACCGCACGCTTGAACAATTGCTGCTGCTGGCGCGCGTCGAGGGCAGTCTGTCGTTCGATGATGGCGTGCAGTGCAGCGCCGAGCAGGTGGCGAAACTGGCGATTCAGGATGCGGCCAGCGGTGATCGTCAGCGGATCAAGTTTCAGTTGCCGGCCACATTCTCCGATGCGCCGCTGCAAATGCCCGCGGTGCTGTCGATTGCCGCGTTGCGCAACTTGCTCGACAACGCCCTGCGCCATACCCCAGGCGATGGAGCAGTGGAGCTGAGCCTGGAAACCACCGACAATCGCGTGCGTTTTTTGGTCCGCGACCACGGCCCGGGGATTGCCGAAGATGACCTGCAACACCTGACCCAACGCTTCTGGCGCAACGGCCAGAGCACCGGTTGCGGCCTCGGTCTGGCGATTGTCCAGGCCATCGTCCAGCGTTGCGGCTGCACCCTGCATTTCGACAGCCGGCCGGATGGCTTGCGGGTTGAATTGACGATGCCTTTGCAACCGGTCTAACCAACACAAAACCCTGTGAGAGCGGGCTTGCCCGCGATGGCAGTGTAACAGTCAACATAGATGTTGGATGTTATGGCCTCATCGCGGGCAAGCCCGCTCCCACACTGTTTCTGTGTTGCACACCAAATGTAACGTCTCTCCATTAGCCACCCGGCCCCCCACAGCGTTATCGTCCCCGGCAGCTTTGACTCAATGGATTGAGGTAACAGCGCCATGGATGCATCGATACACATCTGCAAGGCAACGCCTGCCGACGCCGGGATCATCAGCCGGATCGTCGAACGCTCCATTCGCGTCGGCTGCGCGCTGGACCACCGCAACGATCCGCGAACCGTCGCCACCTGGACTCACAACAAAACCATCGAACACGTGCAACCCTGGCTGGCCGACTCGCGGTTGTACCTGAACATCGCCCTGTTGCAGGACAAACCGATCGGCGTTGCCATGGCGGCAATCAGCGGTAAGGTCGCGTTTTGTTACGTGCAGCCGGAATGGTTTCGGCGAGGCGCCGGACAAGCGCTGGTGCACGATCTCGAAACCTGGTTGATCGCTCAGGGTTTGCCTCAGGCGCGGCTCAACAGCACTCGTACCGGCGAGGCGTTTTACCACCGTCTGGGTTACCGGGCTTGCGCTGAAACCTTCACCGTGGCGGGACTCCACGCCATTCCCATGCACAAGGCGCTGTCGCCACCTTCATAGAAAGCTGATCGAGGGTCTAAATCCTTGAGGTCCTGATGCGTTTCCAGAACAGGAAAACCTGCAAGTGCGCCCCGTGACCGGAACGCGCACCTGCCCGGTGTGCAGTTTTGGTCACTATCAACAGCGTATTGAGGGATCGAGAGATGTCAGTCGCTACCAGCCTTTTCGAAGATCAGCCGGCCCGGAGCGTCTCGACGCCTGCCGAGACGCTTTATCAGTTCAATGAATCGCCATTGCTGGCCCGTCAGAGCCAGCAGGAATCGAATGCTCGCAGCTACCCGCGGCGAATTCCCCTGGCACTCAAGCGTGCCAAGG
The DNA here is from genome assembly GCF_019947395.1 of Pseudomonas sp. BF-R-26. Lineage (NCBI taxonomy): Bacteria > Pseudomonadati > Pseudomonadota > Gammaproteobacteria > Pseudomonadales > Pseudomonadaceae > Pseudomonas > Pseudomonas sp. BF-R-26. Next base: position 384,128 of record NZ_JAGYGK010000005.1, read on the forward strand.
GCATTTATGTCGAAGACGTCGAAGGCCGTAGTTTCATCGATTGCCTGGCCGGTGCAGGGACTCTGGCCCTGGGGCACAACCATCCAGTGGTGATCGAAGCGATCCAGCAGGTGCTGACCGATGAACTGCCGCTGCACACGCTCGACCTGACCACGCCGGTCAAGGATCAGTTTGTTCAGGACCTGTTCGGTCTGTTGCCGCCGGCATTGGCCGCTGAAGCGAAGATCCAGTTCTGTGGCCCCACCGGTACCGATGCGGTGGAAGCCGCGCTGAAACTGGTGCGCACCGCCACCGGGCGCAGCACGGTTTTGTCGTTCCAGGGCGGTTACCACGGCATGAGTCAGGGCGCGCTGAGCCTGATGGGCAGTCTGGGGCCGAAAAAACCGTTGGGTGCGTTACTCAGCAGTGGCGTGCAGTTCATGCCGTATCCCTACGATTACCGTTGCCCGTTCGGGCTCGGCGGCGCGCAGGGGGTGCAGGTCAACCTGAGTTACCTGGAAAACCTGCTGAATGATCCCGAGGCCGGAGTGCAATTGCCTGCTGCCGTGATCGTCGAAGCGGTGCAGGGCGAGGGTGGGGTCATTCCGGCCGATCTCGATTGGCTGCGCGGCTTGCGACGCATCACCGAGAACGCCGGCGTAGCGCTGATCGTCGATGAAATCCAGAGCGGCTTTGCCCGCACCGGCAAGATGTTCGCCTTCGAGCACGCCGGGATCATTCCGGACGTGGTAGTGCTGTCCAAAGCCATTGGCGGCAGCTTGCCGCTGGCGGTGGTGGTCTATCGCGACTGGCTCGACACCTGGCTGCCGGGCGCCCATGCCGGGACCTTCCGCGGTAATCAGATGGCGATGGCCGCAGGCTCTGCGGTAATGCGCTACCTGACAGAGCACAAGGTTTGCGAGCACGCCGCCGCCATGGGCGAGCGCTTGAGTGAACACCTGCACATCCTGCAACGGGACTTCCCGCAACTGGGCGATATTCGCGGGCGTGGCTTGATGCTGGGCGTTGAGCTGGTCGATCCGGCTGGCGTGCCGGACGCTCAAGGCCATCCGCCGATATTCGGTCGTCTGGCGCCGCTGGTGCAGCGCGAATGCCTCAAGCGTGGGTTGATCCTTGAGCTGGGCGGGCGTCACGGCGGTGTCGTGCGTTTCCTGCCGCCGCTGGTGATCACTGCCACAGAAATCGATCGGGTTGCCGACATTTTCGGCAGGGCCATGGCCGCAGCCATCGCCAGTCTCTAAATTTTTTGGTGCCTTGAACGTTCCTTCTACATAACGGCTGCGCACGCCGCGCAGCCCACCCTACAGCGATGGAGAGACAGCATGACGTCAGTATTCGACCGCGAGGACATCCTCTTTCAGGTCGTGGTCAACCACGAAGAGCAATACTCGATCTGGCCCGACTACAAAGCCGTGCCACAAGGCTGGCGCACCGTGGGCAAGAGTGGCCTGAAAAAGGATTGCCTGGCCTACATCGAAGAGGTCTGGACCGACATGCGTCCACTGAGCCTGCGCCAGAAAATGGAAGAACAGGCGGCTGTGGCTCACTGAGCTGTCAAGTGAGACGCGGAGCGTCTCTGGCTGCATTCCTTTGCGGCGCCTGGGAACGAAAAGCCCGCTGAACCGGTAAGGTCAGCGGGCTTTTTCAGGTCTGGAATTTGTGTTGCCTGTCAGACCGCCATCGCGGTTCAACTGACGTTACACCCCGCTCAACCCCTTGATCACCAAATCCACATTCCCTTCCAATTCAGCCACCGGATCCGCCGCATCGACACTCAACACCACCAACCGGCTGCCGGCCTCGGCAATCACCGCTTTCACCGGGTCCGACGGCTGGCGATGATGCAACACCACCGCCACATCATTGTCCTTGAGCGTCGCACCCAGTTGTTTGAGCGCCTGCGGTGTCCACTCGGCATCCGGTCGTGCATCAAGGCCAATCAGCTCCAGGTTGAGGCCGCCGATCAGGTAGCCGAAATGATCGCTCAGGCTCATCACACTCAGATTGTCGGCATCGGCCAAGCGTGACTCACTGTCAGCGCTGAGCTTGAGCAGGCGCTGTTTGAGTGCTGCCAGGTTGGCATCGATCTTCGGTTTGGCCGCTGGCGCCAGGCGCACCAGGTCTGCCGCCATCACATCCGCCATGCGTCCCATGTTGTTGCTGGCCAGCCAAGGCTGACTGTTCAAACCGTCGACCTTGTTGCCAGGCTGCACGGCGATGCCAGGCAGAGCGCCGTCCACCGGGCGGGCGGCGTCGATTTCAATGATGCGGATATTGCTGCGCCGTGAGATCGGGTACAGCGGGTCATCCGCCCACAGCGACCGCAGACCAATCACCGCATCGGCGTCGGTCGACAGTTTGGCCAGCGCAGGGGCACCACGCCCTGTGAAGTAAGCTGTTTGCCGGCTGCCGGGGAGGTTCGCTGGCGCCGCACGTTCAAGGTTGACGTCGGTGCCTTGGAGCAGGACTTCGCCCAGGCCGTAGGTGATGGGCAGGGAGGCGAGCACGCGCAACGGTTTGGCGCTGTCAGCCGCCAGCAGCGGTGTGGTGACCAGCCCACACAGGGGCAATGTGAAGGTCAATGCCAGGGTCAATTGACGCAGAGAAAAAGACATTTATCCGAGATTCCCTTTCAGACTTGGGACGATGCCGCGAGCGATGGCGGCCAGGGCGAAGGCGATACCGGCCACCAGAATGATCGCGGCACCGGAAGGGATAGGCAGGTCAAAGACAATCGGCGCGAGAATTCCGCACAGCGTGCTCACCGTGGCGATCAACACCGAACACCAGAAGAACCCCTTCAGCGACTGGCTGAGCAAACGTGCGGCCGCCGCTGGAATCACCAACAGTGCGCCGACCAGAATCGCCCCGATGACTTTCACCGCCGCCACGGTGATCAGGGTCACCAGAATCACGAACAGGTAATCCAGAGTCTTCACCGCCACACCACGCACCGCCGCCAGTTGCGGATTGAAACTGGCGAGCATGATGCGGTTGTACAGCGGCAGGGCCAGCGCCATCACCAGCGAACCAACGATGGCCAGCACCAGCAGGTCATTGCCATTGACCGTCAGCACTGAACCGAACAGCACGTTTTCCAGAATGTGCACGTTGATTTTGCCGGCCAGGATCAGCAGCAGGCTCGCACCCAGCGCCAACGATACGGAGAGAAACACACCGATCAACGTGTCCGGTGCCAGACCAGTACGATTGCGCAGGTAGTTGAGCAAAATGCCAAACAACAGGCAGTAACCGAACAGGCTGCCATAAGGCCCGGTGTAGGGTTCACCGAGCAGAATTCCGATGGCCACGCCGGTCAGCGCCGCGTGGCCCACTGCTTCGGAGAAAAACGCGAAGCGCTTGACCACCACCAGCGTACCCAAACCGCCCAACACCGGGCCGATCAGCAGCCCGGCGAGCAGGGCATTGACCACAAATCCATAGGCCAGTGCTTCCGGCAGGTAACCCGACGAGGCCCAACCCTGGACCATTAAACGAAAGGCTTCGTAACTCATCAGGCAGCGCTCCGGGGATGGGTCGAGAACAAGGTCAGCAGTCGCTCCGGGGTCAGCGCCTGTTTCGGTGTGGCATCGAACAGCACCCGGCGATTGAGACCGGTGACCCGGTCCGCCAGTCGCCCGACCGCTTCCAGATCATGCTCGATCCACAGCACGGTGATGCCGCTCTTGCGCCAGTCGCCCAGCAACCGTTGGAACACCTGAATGCCGGCCTCATCGAGGGCCGACATCGGCTCATCGAGCACCAGCAACTGTGGCTCCGGAATCAATCCTTGGGCCAACAAAACGCGCTGGCGCTCACCGCCGGAGAGGGCGCCCATGCGCCGCTTGCGTTTGTCCTGCATGCCGACCCGTTCCAGTGCTTCGCCGATGGCCGCCGCGTAGTGTTTGCTCAACCCGAGGAACGCCGGGCGCCGCTGGCACATGGCGGCCATGAAGTCATCGACAGTCATCGGTAAACCGCGATCGAATTCCAGCGCCTGGGGCACGTAGCCGATGGTCCCCGGTTCGCCAGGCCATTGCAGGCTCAAACGACCCTGATGCGGCATCTGCCCGAGCAGGGTTTTGATCAGCGAACTCTTGCCGCCACCGTTAGGGCCGACCAGTGCGTGCACGCTGCCGGGCCGGACTTGAAAGGTCACCTTGTCGAGGATCGTCGTGCGACCCAACGTGAGACTGACCTCGGCGAAATCCAGCGTCGGCCCCGAAACCTGTGGGAGCGAGCCTGCTCGCGAATGCGGTGGGTCAGTCAACATTGATGTCGACGGATACTCCCTCTTCGCGAGCAAGTCGGATCGCCGCACCGCCGCTCCCACAGGGGATTCAGTGATGGTTTCTTTAGCCGTCATGCGCCGGACTCCTGAATTGCCCGGACCACGGTGTTGAGGTTGCCGGTCATTTCTTTTTCGTACTTGTCGGCGGTGTATTCGCCATAGGAAATGTGCGACAGCGGGTACAGCTTCACTCCGGACTCACGCTGGATGGTCTCGACGTAAGTGGACGGGAAATCCATCTCCGAGAAGATCACTTTCACGTCCAGTTCCCGCAGTTGATCGATGGTCTTTTTCAGCTGGCTGGGGCTCGGTTCGATACCGTGGGCCGGCTCGACCACGGCAGTCACTTCCAGGCCAAACTCGCGCAGCAAATAGTCGTAGGCCGCATGCACCGTGGCCACGCGCAACTCGGCGTTCGGCGCCTGGGTCAGTTTTGCCAGGGCATCGGCGCGCATCTGTCGCAGGCGTTTGCCGTAGGCGCGGGCGTTCTGGGTATAGGTTTTGGCGTTGTTCGGGTCAAGCTTGCCCAGTTCCCGGGCGATGTTGTTGACCTGGGCAATGGAAGCGCTGATCGACAGGAACGTATGCGGATTGACTACCTTGCCGGCACCGCGGGCAGCAACGCCGGTGGCGGCCAGCAGGGGCACGTTTTCGTTGGCTTCGATCACCTTGATGTTCGGGGTTTCGCTGGCGGCGATCATGCGGTCGGCGAAGTCGTCATGGCCTACGCCGTTGAGCACGACTACGTCCAGCCCGCTGATGCGTTTGATGTCTTCGGCCCGCGGCTCGTAGGCATGCGGATTGAAACCGGCCGGGATCAGCGGCACCACTTCGGCCTTGTCACCGACGATGTTGGCCACGTAACTGTAATAAGGGTGCAGGGTGATGCCAATGCGCAGGCGCTTGACTTCGTCGGCACTGGCCAAAGGTGTCAGCAAACAGACAAACAGACCGACCAGCAACAGGCGAAAAAAGGACTGACGTTGAGATGAACTAGGCATGGGAAAGCGGTCTTCTCTCGGGTGAAGGCGAGGGTTCAATGCCGATGCTGGCGGGTGACGCCGGCATCGAATTGCGCGACGATCTGCTGCCAGCCGGCGCCGTTGAGCGCAGCGTCGGTGAGATCGTTCGGAACGGGGAGGGCACTGCCGCGGTTGAGCCAGATGTCTGGTGCGGAGTCGTCTTCAGCGGTCAAACGCATCAAAAACGAGCCGGCGACGGTTGGGGTCTGGCTCTGGCCGAAGTACGCCTTGGCGTCCAGTAACTGCCAGGCATGGCCGCCGCGGCTGACAGAGCTGGCGTCCTGGGCAAACGGCGCAAAGCCTTCATCGGCGAGGGTGGCGGGCGTGGGCAGTGCTTGCTGTTCCTGACGCAACAGATGAATTTCATCCAGCGTGACCCGCAGGTCGGCGTAAATACCTTGCTCGGATGCGCTCAGATCACGGCGGGCATCCAGTTGATGGCTGCCAACGCTGCTCACTTCCTGAGCCTCGCCACGCCAGGCGACCACCGAGCCGGCAACCGCGAGGATCATCAGGCACAACAGCAACACATAGAGGGTTTCATGGCCGGCACCGGCCGGGCGAACAACTTGGGTGGTGGGCGACGTCATGCTCACGTTCAGGGCGCCTCGATGTCGGCTTGGTCGATCTCGACGACATGGCCGGGACCGGCGTCGAACAGCACATAGAACTCAGCGCCGGGCTTCTTGAATGTCAGGGTCGAATCGCTGCCGAGCTTGCCCGGCACCAGAATGGTTTCGTCGTAGCCGATCACGTCCAGGGTCACTCCCGGTGCGCCGCTGCCGTCGGAAAAACCGCCGGTGCATTGAATCTGTTCGGCGTCGATGGCTTTGCATTCGCACATCGGGTTATGGGCCAGGGCGCTGGTGCTGAGGGCGGCGCAGAGCACCAGTAAAACGGCGTGCAGAGGGCGAAAAGCGTTGATCATGGTTTGCCTCCTTGTTTGTTCAGCCATGCGAGGGTGGCCGGGGATGCCTGGCTCAAGGGGATGGACGCTTGGTGCATGGCACCGTCCCAGCCTTCCATGGTGATCCACAGCTCTGCGTCGGTTTTGGTCTTTTCAGGCACCGGCACCCCGGCGCCCATGCGGTACGGTGTGCCGAAGAAAATCACCCCGGCGGCGCGCAAGCTGCGTGGTTTGCCAATGCGCAGGTAAGTTGCCTTGACCTGATCGCGACAGCTGTCGCAGAGCGCCGCGTTGAAGTACTTGATGGGGCCGGCCGGGCCGTCGGATATGGGGCCTTCGTTGCGAAATTCGGCCAGGCGCAAGCTCCAGGGGCCGACCTGAACTTCACCGATCTCCCGCTGACCCAGACCGGTGTCACCGCGAAACAGCGCCGCGTCGGCGAAGTACTTGGGCATGAATCCCAGTGGCACCAGCAACAGCAGCGCGTTGATGTGGAAGCGCCATGTGTGCCAGAAACGGCTTAGCGGCGAGCGCGGTTTTTCTGCTGTGACCGGGTTCATCAGCTGACCTCCGTGACTTCGCGGCTCATGGCCGGGGCGGGCGGACTGACCACCGCCGTCCGTGGACGCTTATTGCTGCGCTTGAGGGCATTGGCCGTGGCCAGGGCGGTGCGTTTGGTCCAGATCAACAGGCCGCTGAGAACCATCATGCTCAGGATCAGGCCGAAGAAGAACCAGATCAGTTTGATCCAGATACCGCCGAAATCGCCGGTGTGCAGCGGTCGCATGGATTCGGTCACCAGCTCCAGACCCGAACGGTCTGACAGCAGGCGCGTGGCGGCGATGTCACCGGTATAAGGGTTGACCTCGGCGCTCTGGAATATCAATGGGTACCAACTGCGTCCGCTCACAGAAAGGTGGCTATAGGCATTGGCGGGCAGGCTGACAGAACTGTCTTCCAGACCGGGAATGCGTTCCTTGGCCTCGTGGATCGCACGCTCCAGACTAATCATCGGTGCCGGTGCGCCATCGATGGTGAGCGGTACGCTCTCGCGCGCAACGACGGGTGCGACCGGTGCAGTGGAAATCGAAATCTGGTTATCGTACAGAGCCGCTTTGATCAGGAACCAGACACTAGTGATCGAGATTACCGCAATGAACCAGATCGACCAGATGCCGCTGAGCCGGTGAAAGTCGCCCCAGAAAATCCGCGCGCCATGACGAAAGCGCAGGGTCGGTCGCAAGAAGCCTTTCCAGAACCGTTTGTAGACCACCAGCCCGGTCACCAGCGAAGCCAGCATCGGCAGTCCGAGGAACGACACCAGATACCAGCCCCAACTGTAGCCGTTGGTGAATGGGACCAGCCACCAGCCATGCAGTGCACGGGTAAAGGCCTTGAAATTGAACTGCGGGGCAGTGCCCTGGATGACGCCACTGTAAGGATTGACGTAGACCGTCACCGAGCGTCCGTCCGGATAGCTGACTTCCACGTCCAGGGCGAAGTGCGACTCGTCAGGGCGGCTGATGCGCTCGACCAGCGTCTGTGGTTCGGCTTTTTTGATGGCGGCGATGATCTCGTCATAGCTGAGCAGCGGCGCATCGTCCGAAGGCGGACTGGCACGCATTTGCGGGTTGGCGAGCCAGACGATCTCCTGACTGACCACCGCCAGCGTGCCGGTCACACAGACGATCAATACAAAGAACCAGATGGGCAGCGCCAGCCAGCTATGGACCAGAAACCAGAGTTTTGAGCGGGATTTCTTCGACATGATTAAAGGTCTTGTTTCGATGAGAGGAGCACTGCTGTGGGCTTCCCAGCGTTGCGGTCCATGAAAAGTCCGGCCGTGGCTTTTGCCTACGCGACCGACTGCATCTAAATAAGACGTATGAGCATCGGAAATCCCGAAAGGGGATATGAAAGTAAATGTTTCGTATTGCTGCCTGGTGGGGGAGTGGGTTTATTCGCGAAAAGGTCTGACAGCCAAATTTGATGTTGAAGGTGATGGCCTCTTCGCGAGCAAGCCCGCTCCCACAGTTGATCGGCTGCGTACACATAATGTGTGTTCACACCGATCCAATGTGGGAGCGGGCTTGCTCGCGAAGGGGCCCGAACATTCACTGAAAAACTCAACCCTGCTTAAACATCTCCTTCGCCCGCTGTTCGATCTGTTCCTGAGTCAAATCCTCCTTGCGCGTGGCCAGAAACCACAAATGCCCGTAGGGATCCTTCAAAGTCCCCGAACGGTCGCCATAAAACTGATCCTTGACCTCGGACACCTGCGTGGCACCGGCATCGATTGCCTGTTTAAAGGACTTGTCCACATCGTTCACATACAGATGCAGGCCCACGGATGCCAACTTGTCCGGGTTGCTCAATGGTCCCTGGTCACACGGCGTGCCAAGCATGATCGGGCAGTCGCCGATACGCAGTTCTGCGTGACCGATGCCGCCATCGGGCATGGCCAGACGCATGACTTCGGTGGCGCCAAAGGCTTTCTTGTAGAATTCGATGGCTTCGGCAGCTTTCTGAATGCCCAGATAAGGGGTGATGCTGTGATAACCCTCTGGAATAGGTTTTACGCTCATGACGGTTCTCCTTTTGTTGTGGGGTTAAGGTGTTCCTTCGCCAATTTCCGGTCGAATAACTATAGGTCAGCCCCTTCCCCGCAACCGAGTGCCCGACGAGCAGCAGTGCCACTGTTCAGCTGTCTATCAATATGCCTTCAAAATAAAGGTCATCAAGACAGTTGCTCCCACATTAGATCGGCGTCGAATGCAAATTTTGTAATCAATAGATATTTCCTGTGGGAGCGGGCTTGCTCGCGAAGGCCGCACCGCTATTTCCGATCAACCCCCGATTCAAGCAGCTGCGCCCCCGGCCCTTGCTCACCCAGCACATCACCAAAGTTACGCAGCGGGCACGCCTCCATCGACAAACATCCACACCCGATGCACCCATTGAGCTTGTCCCGCAACAGGGTCAGCTGATTGATCCGCTCATCCAGATCCCGGCTCCACTGCACCGACAACACCTTCCAGTCCGCCGCCGTCGGTGCACGGTTATCCGGCAGGGATTTCAATGCCTCGCCAATCTCCGCCAACGGAATCCCCAAGCGCTGGGCCACTTTTATCAGCGCCACCCGGCGCAACACTTCCCGGGGATAACGCCGCTGATTGCCTTGATTACGATTGCTTTTGATCAGGCCTTTGGATTCATAGAAGTGCAGCGCAGTGACCGCCACGCCACTGCGGGCGGCCACTTGGCCGACGGTCAGTTCTTTATGCAGGTTTTGCGAGGTGATCATTTAAAAAATGCCCCTTGACCTCTAGTTAACTCGAGGTTTTACCCTGCAGGCCTTCGGATCGCAAGATCCGGCTTACAGTGAGTGGGGACTATTCATGCACGCGCCAGAGAAGAATCGCAGCTTCACCCAACTGATCGAATTCGAGATCGAACCCCATCAGCAAGCCGCGCTGGTGTCGGCACTGTCGGCGCACACTGAACGTCTGGCCCAAGGCTACCCAGGTTTTTTGAGTGCCAACATCCAGGCCAGCGACGATGGCCGGCGGGTGCTCAATTACCTGCAATGGCAATCCCGCGAAGCCGGAGAAGCTGCCTTTCAGAGCTTTGAAAGCGGTGAGCAGGATTTCTGGCAGCTGATTCGCGCCCATCGGGCGAAAACCGTGACCTTCGGCTCATTTCAGGTGCTGCATAGCCTGGCGCTTAGCCACGACAACGCACTGCACTGCCATCTGACTAGCTAGATCGACAACTGTATCAAACGCTCACCCTGTACGTTCTGCGTGGGTCGGCGTTTATTCACCGCCAGTTCGCCGATCTTGATCAGCCGGGTTCGGGTTACGTTGCGGCTCAACCCCAGCAGGGCAGCGGTGTGCACCTGGTTGTAGTGGCTGAAGCGATAGGCTGCCCGCAACAACGCATCTTCGACTTTCTCGTGCAGCGCACCGGCCTGTTCCTCGAAGAGCTTTTGAAAGGCCCGATCGAGCAAGGCTTCCGGTGAGTCGTCGACGTTGGCGTGGTGGTCGTCCTGACGCTCGATGCGCATGTTCGACAGGCGCAAGTCATCGCGCTCGATCACACCATTGCGGCAGATCAACAGCGTGTGGTGAATGACGTTTTCCAGTTCACGGATGTTGCCCGGCCAACTGTAACTGCGCAGTTTGTGTTCGGCCTCCTTGCTGATGGTGATGCTGCCGTAACCCAAACGCTGGCTGTAGGCTTCGACGAAATGCCGGGTCAGCGGCAGGATGTCGCCGGGACGCTCGCGCAACGGGCTCAGTTCCAGGCTGACCACGTCGAGGCGGTAATACAGGTCCTCGCGAAAATGCCCGGCGTTGATGGCTTTTTCCAGTTGCACATTGGTCGCCGCCAGCACGCGCACATCGATGGGAATGCTCTTGCGCGAACCCAGGCGCACCACTTCGCGCTCCTGCAACACTCGCAGCAATTTCACCTGAATCGCCATTGGCAAATCGCCGATTTCGTCGAGGAACAAAGTGCCGCCATCGGCCTCTTCGAACCAGCCGGCCTTGGCACTCAACGCGCCGGTGAAAGCACCTTTTTCATGGCCGAACAACTCGGCCTCCACTAGCGATTCGGAGAATGCGCCGCAGTTCACCGCCACGAACGGCCGGTTGCGCCGGGCGCTGAGGTTGTGGATGTGCCGCGCCACCAGCTCCTTGCCGGTGCCGGTTTCACCGATGATCAGCACGCTGGCTTCACTCGGCGCGACCTGCTGCAAGTGCGCCAGCAGGGCTTGGGATTTCGGGTCTTCGAACACCTGTGCCGTGGCGCGAATCGAGGTGGCCAACGCGGGCGAGGGCGGTAAGGTCAGCAGTTGCATGGGGCAGGCTCCATGAGTGGAAGGCTATGAATAGAAGGTCGGAATCGGCAGGGACTGGTTCAGCGCCCAGTCACCCAGTTCATGGAGTTTGTAATCCACCGGATCGTGCAGGGTTTGCGTACGCAAGTTGCGCCAGTGGCGGTCCAGCCGCAGTGAGGCGTGAGTCGAGCGGGCGCCGGTCACTTCGAACAAACGGCTACACAGTTCCAGGCCATTGCGCGTCGCTGCGACCTTGGCGGTGGCGATGGCAGTGGCCAGATGTCCGCGTTCCTCGGCGCTCAGAGTCGGCCCCTTGGCCCAGGCTTTGTCGAGCAACTCGGCGGCGCGTTGCACCAGCAATCGAACACCTTCCAGTGCCACCCAGAATTCGCCGTAATGGCCGAGCACGTAAGGATCCTGCCGCACATCCAGAGCACTGGATTTATGCCATGGACGGGTTTCGGTTAGGGTGTATTGCCGCGCCTCTTCGAAAGCGCCTTCGGCAATGCCGAGGAACATATGGGTGAATGTGAGCTGAGCAATCAAGGGGCGCAGGCAGGCGAACGGCGTGCTCAACGGACCGGGGTCGAGTAGAAGCTCCGACTCTTCAACCCGCACCCGTTCAAACGTGGCGCTGCCGCTGTCGGTCTGGCGCTGACCCATGTTGTTCCAGTCGTTGTGCAAAGTGATTCCGCTGCGCCCGCTGGGAATCGCGGCGATCAACAGCTTGCCGCCGGCACTTTCATCGACGGCCGAGGCGATCAGCATTTCCGAGTCGCTGGCGCCGGAGCAGAAGCTTTTCTTGCCGGAAAACTCGCGCCAGCCTCCGAGGTTTTTCACCACGGTGCGGGTGTCCAGCGGGTTGAGGGCGTTGCCCCAGAACCAGTTCTTGCGCGCGGTCTGTTCAAACCACGGTTGCCATTGTTCGGGCCGGGCGAACAGGCGCACAGTGGCGAGCATCAGGTGATGAAAGCCGAAGACGTGAGCGATCGAACTGTCGACCTTGGCGAACTCGCGCACGATGTTCAGGGTTTCGCTCCAGCTGGCGCCGAGGCCGCCGTACTGTACGGGAATGCTTAAAGCGAGCAGGCCGCTGTGGCGCAAGGCATCACGTTCGGCTTTCGGCGTACCACCGCGTTCATCGCGCTCGACAGCGGTCAGGGCAAACTCGGCGGCCAGTTGGCGGGCGGTCTGCAAGGGGGCCAACAGGGCGCTTAGCGGCTTGGCAGTCACGCGGGGGTCCTCATTGAAAAACCTGGAAAACAACACATGGCTTTCTGAATAACACTGACCCTGTGGCGAGGGGGCTTGCCCCCGTTCGGCTGCGCAGCAGTCGTAAAACCGGGCGGCGCGGTCTGTATGAAAATGCGCCTTCGCTGATTTCAGGGCCGCTACGCAGCCCAACGGGGGCAAGCCCCTTCGCCACAAATTCGCGGATCCACAGGAGAGCGGTTTTCAGGCCGTGGCTTTAGCCGGCAGCACATCATTGGCAATCATTTCGCCAAACGGCCCGGTGAGGTTGGTGACGCCACGTCCGGCCAGGCTGGCATACGGCTCGGGCAGCAGCGGGAACACCAATTCGGCAAAGCGATAAGCCTCTTCGAGATGCGGGTAGCCGGAGAAGATGAAACTCTCGATCCCCAAGTCCGCGTACTCCTTGATCCGAGCGGCGACTTGCTGTGGATCACCCACCAGCGCAGTCCCTGCTCCGCCGCGCACCAGACCGACGCCGGCCCAGAGATTGGGGGAGATTTCCAGGTTGTCGCGGCGTCCATCATGCAGCGCGGCCATGCGTCGTTGGCCTTCGGAGTCAAATCGCGAGAACGACTTTTGCGCGGCAGCAATGGTCTCGTCGCTGATGTGCTCGATGAGTTTGTCCGCCGCTTTCCAGGCTTCTTCGGCCGTCTCGCGCACGATCACATGCAGGCGAATCCCAAACTTCACCGTACGACCGTTTCGCGCCGCGCGCTCTCGAACATCGGCGAGTTTTTCAGCCACGGCGGCAGGCGGTTCGCCCCACGTCAGGTAAACGTCGACCTGCTCGGCAGCCAGGTCATGAGCGGCCTCGGACGAGCCACCGAAATACAGCGGCGGATAAGGTTTCTGCACCGGTGGATACAGTGCTTTGGCGTTCTGCACTCGCAGGTGTTTGCCTTCGAAATCCACCGATTCGCCTTGCAGCACGCGCCGCCAGATCTTCAGGAATTCGTCGGTGACTTCGTAGCGTTCGCTGTGATCGAGAAAACTGCCGTCGCCACGGTTTTCATCCGGGTCGCCGCCGGTCACCACATTGATCAGCAAGCGGCCGCCAGACAGTCGATCCAACGTCGCGGCCATCCGTGCCGAGACCGTCGGCGAAATAATCCCTGGACGAATCGCCACCAGATACCGCAGGTGTTCGGTCAGTGGCACCAGGGCCGAGGCAATCACCCACGAATCCTCGCAGGAACGCCCAGTGGGAATCAGCACGCCGTGGTAACCGAGACTGTCGGCAGCCTGGGCGACTTGTTTCAAATAGTTGAGCGTCACCGGGCGCGCGCCCTGAGTGGTGCCCAGATAATGGCCGTCGCCGTGGGTCGGCAGAAACCAGAAAACATCCATGAAGAGATCCTTAAGCGATTTTCAGCAGATTTTTGGGGTGCACGCCGAACAACGGCGCCGCGCGTTCTGCAGCAAGACGAATGCGGGCCTTCAAGGGCTCACTGGTTATTTGATAATTGGAGAAATCGGCTTCGGTGGCGTACACGCCAATCGGCAAGGTCAAGGCCTGGAAGAAACTGAACAGAGGCCGCAACTGATGATCGAGCACCAGCGCGTGACGTTCGCTGCCACCGGTGGCCGCCAGCAGCACCGGCGTGTCGATCAGCGCGTTGAGGTCGATCAGGTCGAACAGGTGCTTGAGCAGGCCTGGGTAGGAGCCGCGATAAACCGGCGCGGCGACGATCAGCAAGTCGGCGCTTTCGATCACTTGCAGCTCGGCTTCGATGTCGGCGCTCAGTTCCTGACGCGACAGCGCGGCGCCCAGTGGTCGGGCGATATCGCCCAGTTCGATCAGCTTGCTTTCAATCGGCAACTGCTCGGCCAGTTCGGCCAACAGCGCCTGGGTCAACACCAAAGTGCGAGACGGACGCCAGGTACCGCCGGAGAGGGCAACGACTTTCAATGGATGCGACATGATCAGTTCCTTTTTTAAACAGTTGCTCAGCGAGCAGTGATAAGTCACCGGAGTTGAGCAAGAGCTGTACCAATCCTTGGGAGCCCCGTTTTCCGTGGCTTTCAGCGCGGTTGTTGGTAGGCGCTGTTCGATTTGACCGGGTGTTTGTTGATTGACTGTTGCCAGGCAAACAGTTGCGTGGGCAACAGTGCGTGAGGCGATGGAGTTGTTTATAAAGGCTCTCTGTTATTCCGTAAAAGACCTTAAACTAATATTTATAGATCGTTTGGAGATATGAGGTCGACAATCGGAGCCGCGTTTACCAAAGTCGATAGCGACTATCGAGAGCGTTGATTTCTACCCTTCGAGCGGCACGGGTAGCCTGTGTTCATTGCCCCAAACACAGATATCCGGACGCCCGAAATGAAATCTCTATTCGCCACTTTCTTGTTGTTCGCCATCTCCGTTCTCGCCGGATGTGCCAGCCATGTTTCACCGGAATTGCGGCCCTACACCGCTGAAGAAACCCGGGAACTGGCGCTGGAGGCCCTGAATCGTCGTGGCTTGTCCTTTGACGAGTACCATGCGAAGAAAGCCGAATTGCTCGGCCAGCCGGCAAAATCGTTCAGTTTCGACAAACAAGGCGAGATGAACGCCGAACGCGCAATACAGCTGCACGGTCGCCCAAGCTGAGCGACGACTGTACTGCTCGAACTTTCACGCAACTGTCCATGGGTTTCCCTCAAGGCGTGCGATAGGGTCAATACCTGACTGACCCTGATGGACTGCCACCCATGACACTCTCGCTCGACCTGCTGCTGGGCTTTGCCCTGTTTGCCCTTGTCACTTCGATCACCCCCGGCCCGAACAACACCATGTTGCTGGCCTCTGGCGTGAATTTCGGCTTTCAGCGCACCATTCCCCACATGCTGGGCATCACTTGTGGCTTCTTCGTCCTGGTGGTCGCTGTCGGTTTCGGCCTGGGCACGGTGTTTCAAACCTATCCAATGCTTTACACCGTGTTGCGCTATGTCGGCGCGGCGTATTTGCTGTACCTGGCGTGGAAGATTGCTCATTCCGGGCCGGTAGCCGAGGGTGAACAGGGCGAGGGCAGGCCGATCAGTTATTTGGGGGCGGCAGCGTTTCAATGGGTCAACCCCAAGGCCTGGATCATGGCCATCGGTGCCATCAGCACCTACACGCCGATGCAGGGCTATTTCACCAATGTGATTGTGATTGCCGCGGTCTTCGCCTTGATCAACCTGCCAAGCGTCGGGGTGTGGGCCGGTTGCGGCACGCTGTTGCGCAATGTGCTGCGCGATCGCCGCTGGTTGCGGCTGTTCAACTGGGGTATGGCCTTATTGTTGGTGGCTTCGATGTATCCGTTATTGCTCGAAAGTTTTAGCTGATGCATTGCTTCATCCGGTGGCCAGATGCCTGTTAAGCTCGACTTCAGGAGCGTTCCTACGCACTTTTAAATGAAGTTGTTCTTCTTTAATGGCCTCCGATCAGGTATTGCTGTCGTTCTGAAAATTCGGCGTCGCTCATGAGGCGGCGCTTTGAAACTTCCAGTGACGAGCTTCCTGATCCCGGAACACGCTCTGCGAGTCTTTTATGAATAAACGTCCGTTGTATTTCGACTACGCCGCCACCACGCCGGTGGATGAGCGGGTCATCAAGGTCATGGTCGAGTGTCTGGGTTTCACAGGTAACTTCGGCAATCCAGCGTCCAGTTCCCACGCCTTCGGCCAACAGGCCCGGCAATCGGTTGAGCAAGCACGGCGCCAGGTCGCCGAATTGGTGGGCGCCCAGGCGGAGCAGATCGTCTGGACCTCCGGCGCCACCGAATCCAACAACCTTGCCCTCAAGGGCGTGGCCCAGGCCCGCGGTGTATCCGGTGGCCACATCATCACCAGCCAGATCGAACACAAAGCGATTCTCGACACTGCAAAACAGTTGCAGGACGCAGGCGTTGCGGTGACGTATCTGGTGCCCGATGCCGAAGGCCTGATTACTCCACAAGCGGTCAGCGAAGCGATGCGTGAGGACACCTTTCTGGTGTCATTGATGCTGGTCAATAACGAACTGGGCACCATCAACGACATCCCGGCCATCGGCCAGGTGGTGCGTGATCGCGATGCGTTGTTCCATGTCGATGCGGCCCAGGGCGCGGGCAAAGTGGCGATCGATCTGGCCCGGTGGTCGGTAGATTTGATGTCGTTCTCGGCGCACAAGGTCTACGGTCCCAAAGGCATCGGCGCGCTGTATGTCGGTGCTCGTGCGCAGCAGCGTCTGCAGGCACAGATCCACGGCGGCGGTCACGAGGGCGGGTTGCGTTCCGGCACGCTGGCGACGCACCAGATTGCCGCAATGGGAGTGGCCTTCGCGTTGGCGGCGCAATTGTTTGATGAAGAAAAAGCCACCATCGCGCGTCTGCGTGAGCGCTTGCTCGAGCCGCTGCTGAGCATTCCTGGCGTGCGCCTCAATGGCAGCCCTACCCAGCGCATTCCCCATACCCTGAGCCTGACTTTCAACGAAGGTGAGTTCAGTTCCGCGGCGTTGAGCGCCTCGATCGCGTTTTCCGCGACCTCGGCCTGTAATTCCGCCAGCAATGCGCCGTCCCATGTGCTGCTGGCCCTGGGGCATGACGCACGCTCGGCCAGTCGCACCATTCGCTTGAGCCTGGGGCGTTTCACCACCGAACAGGATATTGATCAAGCGGTACACCTGATTAAAGCAACTTGCGCCAGTGCTCCGGCATTCTGGGCGACAGGTCCTTAAGCGCCGACTCCGATCGGCACCGAATAATAATGATGAGTGGTTAGCAGGAGACACGATGAGTACACAGCCTTTGACCAATGGATTGGTACCCCAGCGCCTGGCGCAAACCCGCGAGCTGATGAGCCGGGAGGGCATTCATGCTCTGCTGGTGCCGTCAGCGGACCCGCATCTGTCGGAATACCTGCCGGGCTATTGGCAGGGACGGCAGTGGCTGTCAGGTTTTCATGGCTCGGTGGGCACGCTGATCGTCACGCCGGATTTTGCCGGTGTCTGGGCCGACAGCCGCTATTGGGAACAAGCGAGCAAGGAGCTCAAGGGCAGCGGCATCGAACTGGTCAAGCTGCAACCGGGTCAACCCGGCCCGCTCGATTGGCTGGCCGAGCAAACCCCTGAAGGCGGTGTCGTCGCAGTCGATGGCGCGGTGATGGCCGTGGCCTCCGCGCGCACTTTGAGCAGCAAACTCGAAGAACGCGGCGCACGTCTGCGCACCGACATCGATCTGCTGAGCGAAGTTTGGAGTGACCGTCCGAGTCTGCCGAACGAGCCGATCTACCAACACTTGCCGCCTCAGGCGACGGTCAGCCGTGGCGAAAAACTCGCCAAACTGCGTGAGGGGCTGAAAGAGCGCGGTGCCGACTGGCACTTCATCGCCACCCTCGATGACATCGCCTGGCTGTTCAACCTGCGCGGCGGCGATGTGTCGTTCAACCCGGTGTTCGTGTCCTTCGCCCTGATCAGCCAGCAGCAGGCCACCTTGTTCGTCGCCCTGAGCAAAGTGAGCGCCGAGCTGCGGGCCATTCTCGAACAGGACGGCGTGACCCTGCGCGATTACAGCGAAGTAACCTCCGCCTTGCGCGCTGTGCCGAGCGGCGAGAGCCTGCAAGTCGATCCGGCACGGGTCACGGCTGGTCTGCTGGATAACCTGGACAGCGGCGTGAAACTGCTCGAAGGCCTGAACCCGACCACTCTGGCCAAGTCGCAGAAAAGCCTGGCCGATGCCGAGCACATTCGTCGGGCCATGGAGCAGGACGGCGCGGCGCTGTGCGAATTCTTCGCCTGGCTGGAAGCGGCCTTGGGGCGTGAGCGCATCACCGAGCTGACCATCGACGAACACCTGACCGCGGCGCGTACCCGCCGTCCGGATTATGTGTCGCTGAGCTTCAACACCATTGCCGCGTTTAACGCCAACGGTGCGATGCCGCATTACCACGCCACCGAAGAAGAACACGCTGTGATCGAGGGTGACGGCCTGTTGCTGATCGACTCCGGCGGTCAATACCTGGGCGGTACCACCGACATCACCCGAATGGTGCCGGTGGGTACGCCGACCGACGAGCAGAAGCGCGATTGCACCCGAGTGCTCAAAGGCGTGATTGCACTCTCCCGTGCACAGTTCCCACGAGGCATTCTGTCGCCGTTGCTGGATGCTATTGCCCGCGCACCGATCTGGGCCGAAAGCGTTGACTACGGCCACGGCACCGGTCACGGCGTCGGCTATTTCCTCAATGTTCACGAAGGCCCGCAAGTCATCGCCTATCAGGCCGCGGCGGCACCGCAAACCGCGATGCAGCCGGGCATGATCACGTCCATCGAACCGGGCACTTACCGTCCGGGTCGCTGGGGTGTGCGGATCGAGAACCTGGTATTGAATCGTGAAGCAGGCAAGAGCGAATTTGGTGAGTTCCTGAAATTCGAAACCCTGACCCTGTGCCCGATCGACACCCGTTGCCTTGAACCATCGCTGCTGACCGAAGATGAGAAGCAGTGGTTCAACGGTTATCACGCCGAGGTGCGTGAACGCTTGAGCCCGTTGCTCGACGGTGCGGCCCTCGAATGGTTGAACACCCGAACCGCGGCTATTTGAGCGGTTTGAGTCCAGGCGCTGTTTCCAGCGCCTGGCTCAGGTCATAGGCAGGCGCTGGCTATTGCGCACGCAGGGCTTCAAGGACGAAGTCCAGCCGATCCTGGCCGAAGAACAGCTGATCACCGACAAACATGCTCGGTGCACCGAATACGCCACGTTGCACCGCTTCTTCGGTGTTTTCCTTGAGGGCGGCTTTGACGTCCTCATCGGCGGTCAGCGCCAGCACTTCATTCGGATCAAAACCGTTTTGCGTCAGCACGGCGGCAACAGTCGCTGGATCATCGAGACTGCATCCTTCAACCCAAAGGGCATGAAACAGGCAATCGATAAACGCCTGAAAGCGTTCGGGATGGCGCAGTTGCATACCTGTGACAGCGCGCATCAGCATCAGGGTATTGATCGGGAAGTTCGGGTTGAACTTCAGCGGTACGCCATAGCGTTTGGCATAGCGGTCCAGGTCCTGAAACATGTAGCGACCCTTGGCCGGTACGGTGATGGGGGAAGCATTGCCGGTAGCTTTGAAGACGCCACCCAGCAGCATCGGTCTGTAGATCAGCTGACTATCGGTCTGTTTGCAGATCTTCGGCAGTTGGGTATAGGCCAGGTAAGTCGCAGGGCTGCCGAGGTCGAAAAAGAACTCCACGGTTTTGCTCATGGTCGATGTGCTCTTCTTATTGTTGTAAGGGAGGGCTTACCAGCGTTCGTTCCAGGGGCGCAGATCCAGCTCGAAGGTCCAGGCGTCCCGTGGCTGGCTGTGCAGGTACCAATAGTTGTCGGCGATGTGCTCGGGATTGAGGATGCCGTCCTGATCCTTGGTCGCGTATTTTTCCGGAAAGTTGTCGCGTATAAAGTCGGTGTCGATGGCGCCATCCACTACGACGTGGGCGACATGGATGTTCATCGGTCCCAGTTCGCGGGCCATGCTTTGCGCCAAGGCGCGAATCCCGTGCTTGGCCCCGGCGAAGGCGGCGAAACCTGCGGCGCCGCGCAAGCCAGCAGTGGCGCCAGTGAACAGGATCGTGCCGCGTTGGCGGGTGACCATACGCTTGGCCACTTCACGGGCGTTGAGAAACCCTGAGAAGCAGGCCATTTCCCAGATCTTGAAATACTTGCGGGCGGTTTCATCGAGGATGCTGCACGGCACATTGGCGCCGATATTGAAGACGAACGCTTCGATGGGGCCCATCTCGGTTTCGATCTGCTCGATGAGCGCTATCACATCCTCTTCATTACGCGCATCGCAGGCAAAACCGTGAGCCTCGCCGCCACTGGCTGTGATGGACTCTACCAGTGGCTGGAGTTTGTCTGCGCTGCGACGTGTGACGCAGGCGACATAGCCTTCACGGGCAAAACGTTTGGCGATGGCGCCGCCGGTGGCATCGCCTGCGCCGACGACCAATACGATTTTCTTGTTAGTCATGGATATCGCCCTTTGCTGAACGGTCATTGACTGAAGAACGTTAGCAGCATCGGGGCGAAGCGACTATCGGGCTACGCAAGCCCGATAGAAAGGGAGGGTTACTTGCAGATGACGATCATGCTGCGGCTGGTATAGCCGGCAGGGTTGAGGCCGAACGGATAGTCACCGGGCTCTTCCACCGCATCCCCTGACTTGGCGATGACTTTGTAACCCTTGGGCGCGCACGAATTGGCGGCGCTGGTGTAGCACTTGTCCCACGAGGACGAGAGCCCGGAACAGTTGATATGCAGTCCTCTCTTGCCATGTTTCATCTGGGGTTTCGAGGTCGCGGCGCAGCCCGCAATTGCAAGTACGGCGATCAGTATCAAAATTCGTTTCATTGCTGTCCTTAATAGCGGCCCCGGATCTGTGCCTGGGTCTGCCTGCATTCGCTTTTGCTTGAAGCGTTCTGATATCCCTATCTGAAAAAATCCATGTCTGACACTGAGTTACGTAGCCTAAACATGGCCTAATTGAGCGGTAAATACCATACCTTCGTCAATCTTGTTTCAATCTGCTGCGATCACAGGCTTGGCGGTACTCCCCATGGTCATGGTCGCGCCGACGGAAGCCAGAATGATGCACAGGATAGCCATCCACTGTGACAGGGAAAGGTATTCCTGGAGGAACAACAGGCCGGACAGCGCGCCGATCGCAGGTTCTATGCTCATCAACGTACCAAAGGTCCGGGTTGGGATCCGTGTGAGAGCGACCATCTCCAGGGTATAGGGCAGGGCGGTGGACAGAATGGCGACCCCGATGGCCACGGGAATCAACGACGGTGTCAGTAACGCGGCGCCAGCGTGGACAATGCCGATGGGCGCTACGAACAGGGCGGCAATCATCACGCCCAATGCTGCGGTCTGCACCCCATTATCAGCACCAGCCTTCTGACCGAACAGGATGTACAACGCCCAGCAGACACCAGCACCCAGGGCATAACCTGCGCCGACCAGATCGATGCCCGCACTCGTGGCGCCTGTCGGAATCAATAGCAATAAACCCAAGGCTGCGAGAGCGATCCATAGAAAGTCGATCGCTCGACGTGAGGCGTAAATAGCGACTGCCAATGGGCCGGTGAACTCCAGGGCTACGGCGATACCCAGAGGGACAGTGCGCAAGGACATATAGAAGAGGAAGTTCATGCCGCCCAACGCCATCCCGTAGACGATAACGGTGCGCAGGGATTTCGCGGTGAGCTTCGCTCGCCATGGGCGCAATAGCAGCAGCATGATCACACTGGCAAAGATCAGTCGCAGGGTGGTCGTTCCTTGAGCACCAACAACCGGGAACATGCTTTTGGCCAGGGAAGCTCCGGACTGGATCGATGCCATGGCTATCAAGAGCAGGCCAACCGAGAACAGGGTCGAGGCGAGGCTGCGGGGGTGGTCATTCATTGCGTGGCATCGTCCGAAGTAGCAAGCGAGAGTATTGTTTTATGTGTTGGGCAATATACTGCGCATTCGTTGCGGGCGCGTCTATATATAAGCAGGGATTTTGAACATCCTGATAGAAAAACCAAATCAGGGGTTGACGGCAGATTCTGGAAGCCTATAATTCGCCCCACTTCCGGCGCAGTCGAAACGGAAAACTCCTTGGTAAACAAAGAGTTACGCAGTTTTCGATAGCGGTTACGCTTCAGTTCATCGAAGCCAGAAGGAGTTGGTAAGGCAGTGTGTTTTCGCCTTGTTGACGGTTCGATCATCTCGGTCGAAAGCGGAGAAAAAGAGGTGTTGACAGCAGCGAGTAACGCTGTAGAATTCGCCTCCCGCTAACGAGAGATTGGAAGCGCAAGTGGTTGAAGTTGCAGAGGAAACTTTGAAAACTTCGAAAAATAACCGCTTGACAGCAACAGAGGCTGCTGTAGAATGCGCGCCTCGGTCGAGACGAAAGATCTTAACCAACCGCTCTTTAACAACTGAATCAAGCAATTCGTGTGGGTGCTTGTGGAGTCAGAC